>NZ_UQKJ01000001.1 GCF_900541605.1 uncultured Dialister sp.
ATCTGTGAAAGTCTGCTGTTTCATAAGGGAATACCGCCTTTCATGACACTTTTTACCTTTTATCTCTATTTTACAGGAAAGAGTGTTTTCTGACGATATTTTCTTGATTAAATCAGCGTTTCCCTAAATCACCATCAATGTTCTGTAGATGCGTAGTATCCTGCCTGGTTCAGGGACTGACGGATCCGGGTCCCCAGAATGACGCCAAGCACCACTTTGATCAGGTCAAAAGCTACGAAGGGGAATACGGTCAGAGTCAGTGCTGTCCAGAGAGGCATATCCTTGCCCAGTCCGAAATGGAAATATCCAATGAACCATACAAGTCCCAGGAAATAGCAGCAGATGAGGCCCAGTACGGCGGAAGATACCTGCCGTAAGAAATGGCCCTTTTCAGCAAGCCGGAACCCGGACACCCAGGCCATCACCACAAAGCCCAGATAATAGCCGCCAACAGGAGAAAGGAAAATGCCTGCTCCTGCTTTGCCCATGGTGAGAATCGGAACCCCCATGAGCCCCAAAAGGAGCCACAGTCCTATGGAAATGGCTCCCCATTTCCGCCCCAGCACACCGCCGGCCAGGGCACAAACGAAACTCTGCAGAGTAATCGGCACCGGTCCAATGGGGAACGTGAACTGGGATAAAATCGCCATAATTCCCGCAAATATGGCGGCACTGATCATGTTATGCATTTTTTCTTTTTCCATAGGAATCCTCTTCTCCTTTTTCGGCTGACCGTCCGTGACTCAGACATGAAGAGTGAAATGCCCGGAACGGCTGCTGCTCACAATGTTCCCGGACTCTGAAAACCGGGACCTCCTTCTATCCGGCACCTGCCAGGTGCCACAATCTCACCACTGCACCATCAGCGCTTTGGTATCGGTGCATCAACGGGGCGAATCGATACATCTCCTGCCAGTACACGGGTTACTGCTTTACCCGTATCCACCAGAAGGCATCCATCCTTATCAATGCCAATAGCCTTGCCCGTATAGCTGTCATCACCGAAAATAACACGTACATCCTGACCGATGGTGACGGAGAGGGATTTCCAGTCTTCCAGAACCTTATCGAACCCCTCTTCCTGGGCCACTTTATATTCCTTTTCCAGTTCCCACAGAACCGCAGCCAGCAGGTCTTTCCGGGATACATCGATACCTTCATTCAGGAAAGAAGTCGCCGTTTCCCGTGCTTCTTCGGGGAAATCATTTTTCTTCATACCCGTATTGATACCAATGCCGATAATAATATAGTCAATCTTTTCCATGGAAGCAGACATTTCTGTAAGAATGCCCACCATTTTCTTTCCATGGTAGAGAATATCATTGGGCCACTTGATACCGGCATCCTTAAGTCCCATGCGGCGGATGCCCCGGCATACGCCGATGGCTGCCAGCAGTGTACATTTCGCTGCTTCCATGGGGAAGAACTTCGGACGAAGGATCAGGGAGAACCAGATACCCTTGGCAAAGGGACAGTTGAACTTCCTCGTCAGCCGGCCATGGCCATTTGTCTGTTCCTCGGCAATGACAATGGTCCCTTCTTCCGCCCCTTTTCTGGCGATTTCTTTGGCCTCATCGTTGGTGGAGGAAGTCGTTTCCAGATATACCACATGGCGGCCAAAGGTCTCCGTATGGAGGGCGCTTTCAATTTCCAAAGGGGTCAAAAGATTGGGCGCATAAATGAGCCGGTACCCTTTCCGGGTACTGGATTCAAAAATATAGCCCCGCTCTTTCAATACGTTAATATGTTTCCAGATAGCCGTCCGGGAAACATGGAGGTCTTTGGAAATCTGCTGTCCGGAAACAAATTGTCCATTGGCCTTTCTGAAATACTCCAGAATCTCGTTCCTCATAAAACGCCTCCTATTAGAATGGATGATGTCCAAAAGGCATGGAGAAATTTCTTTTCTCTGCCTGTACTATTTTCTCTAATTATAGTCAGTTGTAAACCATTAGTCAACCTGATTTATCATATGTATTGACATTATTTTTAAGGAGAATAATCCTCACAGGAAGGATGGCGGCAGCGCAGAATACCAGGAAGTGCCGCCTTTGGGTGCCGGGCCGAAGATGGGATTCTGATGACTCTGTTCCTCCCAACGTGCAATTGACTCTGCAGAAAGCTCCCTTTTCTAAAGGGAGCTTTCTGCAGAGTCAGACTTCATAAGGATTTTTATGCACTGCTTCGTCATAACTCTCCTTAAATATCCCGCCACACGACAACAGCTGCGAAGCGGCTCATTCCCGGTAAGCTGTAAGCGGATAGCTGTAATCCCTTTCCCATTGGAGCTTGATATCATTTGCTCAAAAGGCCTGCCCAACGCAAGGCTCCCTATGTTCACATATTCTTCAGCCTCATCAAAAATCCCCGGAGATGGTTTCCATCTCCGGGGACTGCCTGTCACAGGATATAGTTTGAAATATCAATATTTTCCGTAATCTGGCCCAGCTTTTCCTTGACATAGGTACTGTCAATGGTGACATCCTTATTTTCAAGGTCCGGTGCTTCAAAGGACAGATCCTCCAGCACCCGTTCCAGAATGGTATAGAGCCGGCGGGCTCCGATATCTTCCGTCTCCGAATTGACCCGGGATGCGATTTCTGCAATCGTATCCAGCGCATCTTCCCGGAAAGTCACCTTGACTCCTTCCGTTTCCAGAAGTGCCGTGTACTGACGGATCAGTGCCTGCCTCGGTTCTGTCAGAATCCGGCGCAGGTCCTCCTTCGTAAGGCTCGAAAGTTCCACGCGGATAGGGAAACGGCCCTGCAGTTCCGGAATAAGATCACTGGGTTTGGAAACATGGAATGCTCCGGCAGCCATGAAAAGAATGTGGTCTGTCTTCACCTGGCCATACTTTGTCTTCACCGTGGCCCCTTCCACAATGGGAAGGATATCCCGCTGCACTCCCTCCCGGGATACATCGGGGCCGCCGGAAGAACCGTGGCGGCCAGCGATTTTATCGATTTCATCAATGAAAATGATGCCCCGTTCCTCGGCGTAATGGATGGCCCGATCCTTCACTACTTCCATGTCCACCATTTCGTCTGCCGCCTCTTCGGCCAGAATCTTCTTTGCATCACGGACGGTCACTTTTTTCTTTTTCATCTTTTTCGGCATCATGCTGGTGATCATGATGGAAATCTGGTTGGCCTGTTCATTATCAGACTGGGGAGCGCTGCCTCGGTCCTCCACTTCGATTTCAATCTGCCGGTCATCGAGCTCTCCGCTCCGGATCCTTTCCAGCAGGTCCTTCCGCCGTTCCTTTTCTCCCTCATTCTGGGGGGCTTCCTGTTTCTTCTCACCGAAAATGATATCCATGGGGCTCCGGGTTTCCGGCTTCTTCGATGGCCACATGGCTTCTCCGATGCGGCGCACTGCCTCTTCCTCCGCATCCCGGCCATGGCGGGATGATTCTTCCTTTTTCACCAGCCGTACCGCTTCTTCCACCAGATCCCGCACCATGGACTCCACATCCCGGCCTACATACCCTACTTCTGTGTACTTGGTCGCTTCTACCTTCACGAAGGGAGCATGGGTAAGAGACGCAATACGTCGGGCAATTTCTGTCTTGCCTACGCCCGTAGGACCGATAAGGAGAATATTTTTCGGGCTGATTTCTTTTGCAATTTCCGGGGCAAGACGACTCGCCCGCCAGCGGTTCCGAAGGGCTACAGCCACAGAACGTTTCGCTTCTTTCTGGCCTACGATATACTGGTCCAGATACTCTACAATTTTACGAGGTGTCAGTTCTTCCATCAGATTTCCTCCACTATTACATTATGGTTCGTATAAACGCAGATGTCCGCTGCAATATGGAGCGATTTTTCTGCAATTTCCCGGGCGGAGAGATTCGTGGACTGGGCAAGAGCACGGGCGGCTGCCAGAGCATAGTTGCCGCCGCTTCCAATGGCCAGGATGCCATCATCAGGTTCTATGACTTCCCCGCTGCCGGATACAAGGAAAAGATGCTCCCCATCGGTAAGAATGAGCAGGGCCTCCAGCTTCTGCAGCACCCGGTCACTGCGCCAGTCCTTGGCAAATTCCACCGCTGCCCGGACAAGGTTGCCATTGCAGTCACGGAGTTTGGATTCAAATTTATCAAAAAGAGAAAAGGCATCGGCCACGGAACCTGCAAACCCTGCAATGATTTTCCCGTGGTAAAGCCTGCGTACCTTGCGGGCTGTATTCTTCATGATCACCGCATTGCCCATGGTTACCTGCCCATCGCCGGCCATGGCCGTATGGCCGTCTTTCTTGACCGCCAGTATCGTTGTTGCTGTAAACATAGTACCTCCTGTCATATAACCACAAAGTTTCTATAGGTCACTGCCAAAGGGCAGCATAATTGTCATACCTCTATCTATTATACGTTAGGTCGGTAGAAAATGACAGAAGGGAAGACGGCCGGGGCCGGGCGCCTTCCGGCAGAAAGACATGCTAACAGATAGAACTTAGAGCCTCTAGCCTTGAACACTGATAGGAATAGACTCTCCGGGCAAATGAGATTAAGCGGGATAAGCTTACAGCTTACCGGGGATTCACCGGATATCGTATAGTTGGCTTTCAGGAGAACTGGCGGCCCTCCCATCTTGCAATCCCCTCCCCTGTCGAGTAAGATAGATAGGATAAATCATAAGAAGGATGGGACCATTATGGCAGACGAAGTTATCCAGATTACAGACCCGGAAAAGATCCGGCAGCATATACGGGATATTTACAGCAAGAACCATTTCATGGCTGATTATTTCCATATCCACATTGATGAAATCCACTGCGGCAGCGTGACGGTAAGCCTGAAAACAGACCCCGCCAAACACAATAACCACACCGGCCGCCTCCATGGCGGTGTCCTGGTAGCCCTGGCGGACTCCGTAACCGGCGTTACCAGTGCCTCCGTAGGTGCGTCGGTGGTCACTGTATCCATGACCATGAATTTCATCCGCAATGCGAAGTCCGGAGAAACAATTCGTGTCACCAGCCATATCACCCACCGGGGGCGGAAGACCATCGTTATCGAAGCCAATATGTACGATGAAGAAAACCATCTCATGGCCAATATCCTGGCTACCATGATGATAATGAAGCCTTTCCCGGAAATCCCGGAACATTGGGAAGGGTGAGAATGGTGTGAAGAGAATTGAGGCCAGACGGCTTCATAAGGCGGAGCTTCCATATATTATATTGTCGTCCATTTCATTCTTTCGCACGACACTCATCCACGAATAAAAAACACCTGAAACGGTTAACCCGTTCCGGGTGTTTTTTATTTGTGGTGCCATCCCCGTGAGGAGTACAGCCCTTATGAAGGATCATCAGATCTTAGCCAGCGCCTGTTCTACGTCTTCCAGAAGGTCGTCAATATTTTCAATACCTACGGAGATACGGACGGTGCCTGGGGTAATGCCGGCAGCTCTCTGGGCCGCTTCATCCAGCTGCTGGTGGGTGGTAGATGCCGGATGGACAACCAGGGACTTGGAATCCCCTACGTTGGCCAGGTCCGAGAAAATGTCCAGGCTGTCGATGAACTTACGGGCTGCCTGGAAGCCGTCTTTCAGTTCAATGGAGAAAATAGAGCCGGCCCCTTTAGGCAGGTATTTCTGCTGGAGTTTGTGGTACGGCGAAGATTCGAGGCCCGGGTAATTGACCTTGGCTACTTTCGGGTGCTGTTCCAGGAATTCTGCCAGTTTCTGGGCATTGGATACATGCCGTTCTACGCGGAGAGAAAGGGTTTCCAGACCCTGGATAAAGAACCATGCGGAAATCGGGGAAATAGCGGCGCCCGTATCCCGGAGAACTTTGGCACGAATACGGGTGACAAAGCCGGCACCCGGTACATCTTTGGCAAAATTGATACCATGGTAGGAAGCATCTGGATTGGCAAAATGGGGATACCGCTTTGGCTGGTTCCAGTCGAACTGTCCATTTTCAATAATAGCGCCGCCCAGAGTCGTCCCATGGCCGCCGATGAATTTCGTAGTGGAATGAATGACAACATCCAGTCCGTGTTCCAATGGGCGGAAGAGGTAGGGGGTCGCGAACGTATTATCAATAAGTACCGGCAGGTGATGGGCGTGGGCAATGTCGCGGATGGTATCGAAGTCCGGAATATTGATGGCCGGGTTGCCCAGGGTTTCGATATAAACGGCCTTTGTCTTTTCGGTAATGGCCGCTTCGATTTCTTCCGGATGGTCCGGGTTTACGAAGCGGGTATGGATACCGAGCTGTGGCAGGGTGTCGGTGAAGAGTTCATAGGTGCCGCCGTAAAGAGTGGAAGTGGAAACAATTTCATCGCCGGCGCCGGCAATGTTCAGGATAGAATAGGTCACTGCCGCCGCACCGCTGGCTACAGCAAGACCTGCAGTGCCTCCTTCCAGAGCAGCCAGCCGCTTTTCCAGGACATCCTGGGTAGGATTTGTGAGGCGGCCGTAGATGAATCCCGGTTTCCGAAGAGCAAAGAGATCTTCCCCCTCCTGGGCATCATGGAATACGTAGGATGTGGTCTGGTAAATCGGAACAGCCCTGGCTCCTGTGGTGGGATCCGGTACCTGTCCTGCATGCTGCTGAAGTGTTTCAAAACGATATTTCTTTGTGTCTGCCATAATTGATTCCTCCCATGGTTATAAATTGAATATTATCTGTTTTCTGCCTGTTTTTCACTGTTTGAACCAATCATGGCCCGACATCGGAAACCCACTGTCATATCCTGCTCCTCCTCTTTCTTAAGGTCATTATCGCCAGGCCAGGGCCAGGCTGTTTCAAGGCATGTTTCTATGCCCCTGCGCTGTAACGGGCGTCTCCCGGATATCACACACTTTTATTTTCCGTAAAACTGATGGAATGCCGGAGAAGAAACTCCGATAAAGAGAAGGCAGCTGTAAAGGCCCCATCTTACGGTATCCATCATTTCTGCCAGTTTCTTCATCCTGTTTCATCCTCCCGGAAAATAAAAAAACTCCCATCCTTTACCAGGACGAGAGACTCGTGTTTCCACCTAATATTCATGCTCCTGTCACCAGAAGCACCTTATGGGGTACTTGATTACCGTATACCCTGACTCTGTATCGGGAGTTCCCGGGAAAGCCTACTCTTTTTCGGCCTTCCAAACTCAGAAATGCACTTCAGCGCCCTATCCATATCCGCTTTCACTATCCGGACTCGCTAGGCTGTTTTCAGGAACCTACTCTTTTCTTCCTTGTTTGAAGTTGTGTTAAATGTATCATGGGATGGGAAAATTGTCAAGTGGTAAATAGTGAAGAGTGAGAAGCAAATGTAACCGAACACAAACAGGGAAGCCTCCAATCTGATACAGAACCGCGGCCCTGCCGCACTTCCCCTTTGACCGGAAGCCATTCCCCCTGAGCTGCCCTAGGGAAGCACTGATTAAATCGTTGTTCGATTATACTCTTGTATTTTCATGCAATACAAGGAATAATCCGACCCGATTAGCGAGCTATTTAAGAAGGATTATGACGCAGTATTGCATGAAAATACATGTATAATCGGACTCTGCGAATTAATCAGCGCTTCCCTAGCCCCTTTATTCTCCATCCGCCTCCCGCACGGCGCGGATAAAGGCAGCGATTTTCTCCGGATCCTTACCCTTCCGGTCCTCATATTCCACACCGGAAGATACATCCACCATATCCGGATGGACAATAGCAATGGCTTCCCCCACATTGACCGGAGTAAGGCCGCCAGCTAGAATCCATTTCTTACCTCCCCTTGGAATCCCAGCCAGCCGATTCCAGTCGAACGATTTCCCACTGCCCGGCTGGGCCGCATCAAAAAGCCAGGCCCTGACAGGGGCATTGTCTTCTATTGTCGGCATGCCTTCCTTCATATTCACCGCCCGGATGATGGGGATATGAATGGTCCGGATCATGCGGGAATCCAGGGCTCCATGGATCTGGATACAGTCAAACCCGGCTTTCTCAATTGCTAAAGCCTGCTCCAGGGAAGGAGATACGGTGACCGCCGTCTTTTGGATTTCCTTCGGCGCCGCCTCCATAATCTCCATGGCCCGGCCCAGGGAAATATTCCGCCTGCTCTTTGGACAGAACAGGACCATCCCCATAAAATCTACCTCTTCCGGTGGAAGGTATTCTGTTTCTTCCGGTGTAGTGATACCGCAAATCTTGATTTTCGTTTTCATAGATACAGTCCTGTCTGATAAGAAAAAAGCAAAGAGAAAAGAGGATTGCAAAAGAAGCACGCAGCGGCCCAAAAATCAGGAATAGCTGTGGCGGAGTACAATTCATGGAGCACCGCAGACTTGCCAAAGGCCCCGTCTGCAGGAAGCTCATCCATATATCCCCCACCCGTTCATCCAGCCGTAATCAATCCTGCGCCACCCCGGTGACGATGTCAATCTTCATGGCCTCCAGGGACATACCGGTGGTATATTCGATTTCCTTCTGTACATGGTCCCGCATAGTGTGGATGGTCCTTTTGATTTCCTGGGGCGTGCCGCTGCGGACAGTCACATCCAGCCGAAGAATCAATCCGTTCACCTGGCTTTCACTCTTCTTGCTCTTTACATGGCGAATCCGGATTTTTTTCAGGTTCCGCACGGAATACCGTACAAGATCTTCAATGACCTGGTCGGAAAATGTAAGCTTTCCATAATAGCTGAACACCGGCCGCACTACGGAGCGCTCATTCCATTCACTGAACCGCTTCGGCTCTTTTTTCCGGTTTCGAAGAAAACGGAGAGGATCCACCATATACCCTTTGAAATAGGGCTTCAGCTCCATGGTAGGCACAGGGATGACATGCTTCCCTTCCTTATGCCGGGCCTCGCTGGCCTTCAGCATGTCTTCCGGCTTTGCCACATCTTCGATACGGATATATTTGGAAGGCATAGGAAGATCCAGTGCCTTTGCAATGGTCACCACCATACGGTCTGAGGTACCAAGGATAAGGACCCGCTTCGGATTGATTTTCTTCAAAGCCTGCCGCACTTCATCCCGCTGCTCTTTATCCCAGAAAATGGCCCGCCACACCGCCTTGAGGCGGCTTGCTTCCCGTTTGGCTGATTTCCCCGCCACAATACGGCTGTGGTAAATCAGGATGCCATCATCAATGATACAGGATGCCTTGTTTTCATAGGCAATCACCAGGGCCCGGTCACTTTTCCCCGTCCCCGGAGGGCCATAAAATCCAATGGTTTCCATAGCCATGTCTCCTTTCATCTGTTTATTCTATTCATTATATCATGGCGTGGCAGGCAGGTGGACAGCCTGCGGCGCTTGAGAGGCCAATTTTATGCGAAGGGCTTAGAGCTTTGAACCTTTTCTCCAAGGAATGGAGCCAGGCAGGTCCTGCAGGCCCAATGGCCGATCCCCCATCCGGTGATTGGAGCTTCTACCATCAGACGTCGTCAGACGACCAGGCTGCTATTGCAGGACATATCCGGCCACTTCGCGTCGTATGACTATAAAAAAAGACGGCGCAACATCATTTGTGCGCCGCATCATTATAAATAAGTTAATGGAAAGGTACTATTCTTCGAGCAAGGTAACCCAAAGCAGTATCTAAAACCGAAAGTGCTGCCGCCGTGACTCCTGACGGCAGCTTTACCGTAAGTCAGAGCCTTAACCAGAGAAAAGGTCACAGCCTATTCTTATCATTCTTCTCCCACGATCTGGACTTCCGTATGGAGATCCACACCGTAGTTTTCTTTGACCTTCTGCTGCACATCGTGAATAAGATGAAGCATGTCTTCGCAGCTGGCGTGGCCGTTATTGATCAGGAAACCCGCATGTTTCTCGCTGACCTGGGCATCGCCCACCGCATAGCCCTTAAGACCCAGTTCCTCAATCATCTGGCCCACGAAATGACCGGATGGCCGCTTGAACGTACTGCCGGCGCTCCGTTTTTCCAGGGGCTGCTTCGTCCGTCTCCGGTGGTTCAGGTCATCCATAAGAGCCCGGATATCCTTTTTATTTCCCGGCTTCAGGGAAAGCGTAATATCCACAATGGCTTCTCCGTTTTCCATGAAAAGACTATGCCTGTAGGAATAGCCGATATCCCGGCTGTCATAGGTAATCAGATCTCCCCTGGCATCACAGGTAGTGGCGGAAACAATAATTTTCGACATTTCACCGCCATAGGCACCGGCATTCATATAAGCTGCCCCACCGATGGTACCCGGAATACCGCTGGCGAATTCCATGCCCGAGAGTCCCCTTTCATAGGCTGCCTGGGCTGCCTGGGCCGTAGAAACACCGCTTGAAACCTTCAGGAGATTTCCGCTCTGTTCAATCTTATGGAGCCGTCCTGTAAAAATGACTACGCCCCGGATTCCCTTATCCCGGACAAGCAGGTTGGCCCCGCCACCAAGAATAAATACGGGGATATGATTCCTGTGAGCCAGCTTCGATACCACGCAGAGCTCCTCCGCCGTTTTGGGCACAAGAAAACAATCCGCCGGACCACCGATACCAAAGGTGGTGTGACGGCTCATGGGCTCATTTATTTTTATTTGCTTTTCATCTAAAACATTTGAAAAAATCTGTGCATATTCTTTATTCATATGTGTCCCTTTTCCATTGAAATAATTACTCATACTATTATAAATTTGCCTGTTGGTAACGTCAATGGAAATTATAAAATTGGTATGTGGCAGGAAAAATGAAACTATGGAGAACCAGATATTTCCTGTCCGTTTATAGCAGATGTATTCACCACTACAGGTAAAAAAGCCGTGGGAATCAATTCCCACGGCTTTTTCCAGGTTGTCAAAAATTTATTTTATGATTATTTCTTTTCTACCAGTTTCAGGTCTACGGCAATATTCTTATCTACGTTTTCACCCTTAGCCAGTTTGATAGCGGTTTCTACGCCGATTTCACCCATCTTATCCGGCTGCTGGGCAATGGTAGCCGCCATGGAGCCATCGTTGACTGCTTTGATACCGTCATCGGTGCCATCGAAGCCGATGATGAATACCTGTTTGTTAGCTGCTTTTGCTGCACTTACAGCACCGAGAGCCATTTCATCGTTCTGTGCGAAGATTGCCTTTACATCAGGATTTGCCTGGAGAATGTTTTCAGCAACGGTGAGGCCTTTGGAACGGTCGAAGTCGGCGTTCTGTTTAGCAAGGACCTTCAGTTTGCTGTCTGCCACGTTGTGGAAGCCCTGGCCTCTTTCACGGGATGCAGAAGCACCGGGGATACCTTCCAGTTCAGCCACCGGAGTGCCTTCACCCAGTTTGGAAACGATATATTCTGCAGCCATTTCGCCGCCTTTGACGTTGTTGGAAGCGATATGGGCAGCGACTTCGCCTTTATCGGCAGAGCGGTCGATGGTGATGACCGGAATCTTTGCCTTGTTGGCAGCCAGTACGGAGTTGGAGATTGCAGCAGAGTCTACCGGGTTAACGATGAGTACGCTGATATTTCCCTGGAGCAGGTCGGCAATATCATTGGACTGTTTAGCCGGATCATTCTGGGCATCAACGATCTTTACGTTGACACCTGCCTTATCAGCAGCTGCTTTTACGCTGTTAGCCATGGTCACGAAGAACGGATTGTTCTGGGTAGATACGGAGAAGCCAATGGTTACTTTCTTGGAAGCAGAAGCGGAACCGGCAGCCTTCTTGTCAGAAGAGCCGCAGCCTGCGACGGAAATGAGAGCTGCGCCAATGAGAGCAGCTAATGCGATTTTCTTTAACACTTGTTTTCCTCCTTAGTTTTTCTTGCGATCCATAAGTACTGCGAGCAGAATAACTACGCCTTTGACAACCTGCTGGTAGAAGCTGGATACATTTAATATGTTAAGACCATTATTCAGGGTACCGATGATCAGTGCACCGATCAGGGTACCAGAAATACGGCCTTTGCCGCCTGCAAGAGACGTACCGCCAAGAACAACGGCTGCGATGGCATCCAGTTCATAGCCCATACCGGCTGTCGGCTGGGCGCTGTTCAGGCGGGCAGTAAGGATAGCACCTGCAATTGCGCAGAGGCATCCTGTTAAAGAATAGGCAAAAATCTTGATTCTGTCAATCTTGATACCGGAAATGTAGGAAACTTTTTCATTGCCACCTACGGCATAGGTCTGGCGGCCAAGGGGTGTCTTCTTTAATACAAACCAGAGAATAAAGAAAGCAATGAGCATGATAATGGCCGGTACCGGGATATCCATGATAAAGCCCTGGCCGAAGCCGGTGAAGATAGGATCATCGGAAAGGCCGGAAATCGGGTTGCCGTTTGTAAACACGAGGGTGGAACCACGGTAAATAGTCATGGTAGCCAGTGTAGCGATGAAAGGTGCCACCTTGCCATAGGAAATAATGATACCGTTGATGGCGCCCAGAAGAATACCGATAAAAGCGGAAAAGACGATGGCCATTTCCGGATTGGTCCCTTTGGCAATCATGCTGGCCATAAGAGCACTGGACAGGGCCAGGATACTGCCTACGGAAAGGTCGATGCCGCCGGTAAGGATGACAAAGGTCATCCCAAAGGCAATCAGGGCATTAATGGAAATCTGGCGTGCCAGGTTTTTCAGGTTTGACGGATCAATGAAGCTGTCATTCAATGCGGAAATGACAACGAAGAGAACGATGAGGCCAATGAGCGGTCCCATTTCTCTGATTATATTTTTTACTTTTGCAGAACTCATGCTGTTACTCTCCTCCGGTTGCAAGTGTCATAATGCGGGTCTGGGTGGCATCTTTATGTTCGACAATGCCGGCCACCGTGCCTTCGTGAATGACCAGAACCCTGTCGCTCATGCCGATGACTTCCGGAAGTTCCGAAGAGACCATGATAATGGATACGCCCTGGGCAGTCAGTTCATTCATCAGATCGTAAATATCTTTTTTGGCGCCGATATCGATGCCCCTTGTCGGTTTATCGAGAATCAGAAGTTTCGGGTGCATGCCCACCCATTTGGCAATGACCACTTTCTGCTGGTTGCCGCCGGAAAGAGTGCTGGCGGGCAGGTTGATATCCTGGGCTTTCACGCCGAGCCGTTTGGAAAGGGTGCTGGAAAAATCAAATTCCTCTTTATCATTAATTACATCGTGCTTAGCCAGCCGTTCTTCACTGGGCAGGGCAATGTTACGTTCAATGGAAAAATCAAGAATCAGACCTTCGGTTTTTCTGTTTTCCGTAATGAAACCAAATCCAGCTTTGATGGCATCCCGGGGATTATTGATATGGATTTCCTTCCCTTCAAAGAAGAGCTTCCCTTCCTTATGGGGATCCACGCCGAAGATTGCCCGCATGATTTCCGTACGGCCGGCGCCCATGAGGCCAGCCACGCCGAGGATTTCCCCTTTTCTGAGATTGAAGGAAATATCCCTGAAAACGCCGGGCTGGGTAAAGTGTTCCACCCGGAAGATTTCATTTCCCGGCACATTGGTGCGGGCCGGATAATATTCACTCATCACACGGCCCACCATATCCCCTACGATCTGGTCCATATTCGTTTCTTCCGTAGGACGGGAGCTGATGGTCTGTCCATCCCGCATGACGGTGATGGTATCGCAGTTTGCAAAAACCTCTTCCATACGGTGGGAAATATAGATAATGGAAACGCCCCGGGCTTTCAGTTTTTTCATCACTTCAAAGAGGCGGTCCGTTTCCCTTTCCGTCAGGGCAGCCGTCGGTTCATCCATGATGACCGTTTTGGCATCGAGCATAAGGCATCTCGTAATTTCCGTCATCTGCTGCTGGCCCACGGAACAGTCCCCTGCCACTTCATCCAGCGGCAGGTCAATACCGATTTCCTTGCACTTGGCTTCTGCTATTTCGTGCATCTTTTTGAAATCAATGGTCCCGAATCTTGTCTTGGGCTGGTTCATGAGGAACAGGTTTTCCAGCACCGTAAGATTCGGCCAGATGTTCAGTTCCTGGTGGATGAAGGCGATACCGTGTTCTTCCGCATCTTTATTATTGCGGAAAGTCACTTCTTTCCCGTCCACCAGAATGGTACCGGCATCGGCCTTATGGATACCGGTGAGAATGTTCATTAATGTGGATTTGCCGGCGCCATTTTCCCCCATGAGGGCATGAACTTCGCCGGGACGGATATGAAGGTTAACCCCGCCCAGCACTTTATTGGTACCGAAGGATTTGCAAATCCCTGCCATTTGTATGTCCATGTAACTCGTTTCCCTCTCTTAGAAGATGACTCCGGACTGGAGAATGACGTTGGAGAACGGTGTGATTTCCCCGGTGCGGATGACTGCCTTGCAGTCCTTTTCCCAGGCTTTCAGCTGTTCATGGGAATCCAGAAGCACCCATTCCACTTCGCTTTCCGGGAAAACTTCCTGCAGTGCTGCCCACTGCTTTGGATTCTTGATCTTTGTTTCCGGTGCAATATAGATTTTTTCGATCTGCATGTACTTCGCCATTTCCTTCACCACTTCAATGAATGGCGGTTCGCCCAGCCGAAGGGCCAGATCGATTTTAGGAACGCCTGCCGGAACGGGGAGGCCACAGTCTCCTACGCACACCTTATCCGTATGTCCCAGGTCAGCCAGAACCTTGGCAATACTGCTGTTCAGAATTCCTACTTTTTGCATGAGAGCATATCCTCCACATCTTTCCGCCAGGGCATTCCTCCCTGGGCACCCAGTTTACCTACAGACAAAGCAGCGGCGGCATTGGCGAAACGGATGGCTTCCTTTACGGAAAGCCCCTCGCACCGGCCTGCTGCAAAAGCGCCATTAAATGTATCTCCTGCCCCTGTGGTATCTACCACGGACACAGAAAATCCGGGAACATGGACGACTTCCTCCTTTTCACCATAGAGGACGCCATCCTTTCCCACAGTCATAATCACCTTGCCCGCATGGGACTTCAGGATTTCATCCCGGTCCATGCCCTTGAACATGAGGGCCGCCTCGTGTTCATTGGGGGTTATGTAAGTCACCTTTTCAATCCAGTCCTCCGGAATATCCATATAGGGAGCCGGATTCAGCATGACCGGAACCTTTTCTTCGCAGCACCGGTCAATAATGTAACCGATGGTATCCATGGGAATTTCATGCTGCAGCATGACCAGGTCCGATGTACGGATCACATCAAAGGCCTTGTCCACCACGTCTCGGGTCACCTTTTCATTGGCCCCTTTGATAACGATGATGCTGTTGTCCCCTTCCGCCAGGATGATGTGGGCTGTACCGGTATTGACACCCTCCAGCACTGACACATAGTCCGTCTTCACGTGGCTGTCCTTCAGGGCTTTCAGCATGAGACTGCCGTAGGGATCATCTCCCACGCAGCCGATCATGTAGACCTCTTCTCCGAGCCTTGCAGCCGCCACCGCCTGGTTGGCGCCCTTGCCGCCGGGAGAAACAACAAGCCGCTTCCCCATCACCGTTTCACCGGCCTGCGGACGGCGGTCCGCCTCTACGGTGAGGTCCATATTGCAGCTTCCGATCACAGAAATATGTCCCATAAAACCTCCAAAACAGATGTATAAACAGTATATACTTTTTCAAGTCAACGCTATTATTCTATCACAAAGTCCGGGGAGATTAAAGATGATATGAAAATTTTACAAATGCCCGAAAGAACGCACAAAGACCGTATTTTCTCTATTATACCCGAAAGGGAAAAGGACGTTAAGGAAAAGAAAAGAAGCAGTATGGGATCAGGCGGAGTTGGCAAGTTCCCCAATTGGGTGAATGGGGCTAAAGGTGGTGGGTAAACATCGCTTCGCTCGTTAACCGGGTTGTGGGCGCTGACGCGCCAGGGGCATAAGGAAAAACAGCCGCCTTCGGCGGCAGATCCACCTTACGCCCCCACTTTACCGGGGCGTCAGCCCCAGGTAAAGCCACACCCCGGTTGGCAAGCGCCAGCGATGCAACCCACCACCTTTAGCCCCATTCATACGTATGAGATGTCTCTCAGCCGCTCCTGCACTATAAAACAGCTGCCGTCACGGGATGCAACGACAGCTGTTTGTTTATACTGACCTTACCGGTCTACATTGGTCATTTCTCTTGGGTTCACCCATTTATCGTAGTCTTCGGCAGTCACAAAACCAAGGGCCACTGCCGCTTCCTTGAGGGAGCTGTTGTCGGCAAAGGCTTTCTTTGCAATCTGTGCCGATTTTTCATAGCCGATATGGGGAGACAGGGCGGTAACCAGCATAAGGGATTTCTCTACCAGTTCTTCCATCCGCTCTTCATTCACCTTAATGCCCTGGGCACAGTGAATATCGAAAGAATGAATAGCATCGCCCAGAAGACGGGTGGATTCGATGAAGCTTTCTGCCAGGATCGGTGCAAATACGTTCAGTTCGAAACGGCCCTGGGAAGAAGCCATGGATACCACGGTCTGGTTGCCATGGACACGGCAGGCCACCATGGTGAGGGCTTCGCACTGGGTGGGGTTCACTTTGCCCGGCATGATGGAAGAGCCCGGTTCATTGGCGGGAATGGAAATTTCTCCCAGTCCTGCTCTCGGGCCGCCGGCCAGAAGGCGGATATCATCGGCAAACTTCATGCAGTCCCCTGCCAGCGCATCGAGAGCGCCATGGGCGAAGACGATGTTATCCCTGCCGGTTAAAGCGTAGAATTTATTGGGTGCTGATGTGAAAGGCATACCGGTTTCTTCGGAAATGGCTTTAGCCACTTTTTCCCCGAAGTCCTTCGGGCTGTTAAGGCCTGTACCTACCGCCGTACCGCCGATGGCCAGGGGGTGCAGGTACTTTTCTGCATCATGGATCATGGAACGGGCCTGCTTCAGCATTTCCAGCCATCCGGAAATTTCCTGTCCGAATGTCAGGGGCACCGCATCCTGTACATGGGTGCGGCCGATTTTCACGACATGCATGAATTCTTTGCTCTTCGCTGCGAACGTATCAATGAGGCCGTCCAGAGAACCATACAGGTAATGATGGAGTACATACACCGCTGCCACATGGAGGGCGGTGGGGAATGTATCGTTGGAGGACTGGGACATATTCACATCGTCATTCGGATGGACCCGTTTATCACTGCCCGCTTTTTCCAGCTTTGCATTGGCAATGTGAGCCACCACTTCGTTCATGTTCATATTGCTCTGGGTACCGGAACCGGTCTGGTAAACCACCAGAGGGAATTCTCCATCCCACTGTCCCGCCAGGATTTCATCGCAGGCGCTGCGGATGGCCTTTCCCTTTTCCGGGTCCAGCTTGCCGTCTTCTTCATTCACCCTGGCTGCGCATTTCTTCAGGATCGCAAAGGCACGGATGATTTCCTTCGGCATGGCATGGCCGCCGATTTTGAAATTTTCGAAGGACCGCTGGGTCTGGGCACCCCACATGTGGTCCGCCGGAACTTTGACTTCGCCCAAAGAATCATGTTCAATACGATATTCCATATTGGTTCACTCCTTTTTTGAAATGGGATCACTGAACTTACCTATTTATTGTAACATCTTTCCCTATACCGGAAAATTGCAATATTCATATAGGTAAAGGGAATATCTTTGCAAAAAGGGCATAGAACGTGGGTAGAGAGTCCGAACAGCAACCAGATAAATGGGACTAACAGTTGTGGGTGAACATCACTGACGCTCGTTCACCGGGTGGCAGGTGCTTCGCACCAGGGGCATAAGGTTCATAAGCCACCTTTAGCGGCAAATCCACCTTATGTCCCCGCTTCAACAAGCGCAGCGATGTTGAAGCCACAACCCGGTCGGACAAGCGCAGCGAAGTCCGACCCACAACCCTTAGCCCCATCAATCGGTACTGCCCTATGCTCTCCCATCTATCCTTCTACCGTCTTTACGGCTCCCGCCAGGTCCGTGGTGAAATCGATTTTACCGAAGGAAGAGGATTTGGGGAGAACCAGGGAGAAATCAGAGAGCAGGCAGAACTCGGCAGTTCCCTTTTTCAGGGAAAGATCCATCACATGGCCGCCACGGCTCCTGTCATCGGAAATGTAATGGAAGTGCCAGCCCGGCATATTGAGACTGGCCATGAAAGCCGGACAGTAGAGCCCAATCAGGGTACCCGTGGTGTTTTCAAAATGGAATTCCACCTGGTCCGTCTTCATGGCTTCATCCAGACGGCGGTAGGGTTTCTGCTGTGCTTTTTCGCTTCGAGTATACATTTTTTCAAAGGTTCCACGGATTCGGATACCATAAAAATAATTCTTTCCCCATCGATTGATGAAGTCATCCGCTTCCCCCCGGAGCTTTGCCAGGGAGCTGATATGTTCCAGCGGCAGTTCCCGGTCCGGTTCGAAGAAGAAAACATCCGCAAAAGGAACCTTCACATTCCCCTCCGGTTTTTTCACCTCTCCCCTGCCATTGACCTGGTAAACCTGTCCATCCACCATCACCAATTCCCCATCCAGGGAATCAAAAGTACCGATGCCAAAATCTCCGTGGCCCATGAGATCCCTCACCGGGATAAATCCTTCATAATGGCCCAGTACCAGGGACTGCAGCAGGGCTGCCTGATATAATGTACGTTTCGTTGTATTCATGATATTCTCCTTTATTGTGTAATGAGTATGCGGCCAAACAGGATATATGGGGCTAAAGGTGGTGGGTGAACTGCGCTGCGCCTGTTCACCGGGTTGTGGGTGCTTCGCACCAGGAGCATAAGGTGAATCACCCACTATTAAACTTAAGCGGTGATACCACATTACTATATAAGATCTATGATCTCCCTTTTCTATAGTAAGAGAAGCGTCCCACCCCAATTGACAAGTGCAGCAATGTCAATCCACTCCAATATCCTGCTAACTATGAGCAAAAGCCGGGCAGGGTGCCCGGCTTTCTTTATTCTACGGAATGGATGAAATCCATGACTTCCTTCTTTTTCTCTTCCAGAAGAGCCCGGTCTCCCTTTGTTTCCATATTGAAGCGGATCAGGGGCTCCGTATTGGAGGGGCGCAGGTTGAAGCGCCAGTTGTTAAATTCTACGCCGATACCGTCGGTCAAATCGATGCGGGCCGCCGTTTTCTCATATTTTTCCTTGACCTTTTCAATGACAGTGGCACCGTCTTTGATGGTAAGGTTGATTTCCCCGCTGCAGGGATATTCCTTTTCCATCTCCGACACCAGCTCACCCAAGTGCTTTCCTTTTTCACTCATCACCTGGGCCACAATGAGCCAGGGAATCATGCCGGAATCGCAGTAGGAGAAATCCCGGAAGAAATGGTGGGCCGAATTTTCCGCCCCGTAAATACCATGGACCCGGCGCATGGTTTCCTTCATGAAGGCATGGCCCCCTTTGGACTCCACCGCCTTTCCTTTAAGATCCCGGCAGATTTTTTCCGTGCACCAGAATACCCGGGGGTCATGGACAATAGTCTCTCCGGGATGCCGTTTCAGGAAATATTCAGAAAGAAGGCCTACCATGTAGTACCCCTCCACAAAGTGGCCATTCTCATCAATGAAGAAGCAGCGGTCGAAGTCCCCATCCCAGGCGATACCGAGATCCGCTTTTTCCCGAAGCACCGCATCCACCAGGGGCTTCCTGCATTCCTCCAGCATGGGGTTCGGCACGCCATGGGGGAAGGAACCATCCGGTTCCATGTACAGTTCCGTGAAGTGGAAGGGCAGGTGTTTCTTCAATTCGGAAAATACGATATTGGCACAGCCGTTTCCTGCGTTCACCACGATATGAAACGGCTTCATCCGGTTCACATCGACGAAGGAAAGGATGGTGCTGATATAGTCCGAAAGGATTTCCTTTCGATACAGGCTTCCTTTTTTCGCGGATTCAGAGAAATTCCCGGAAAATGCCAGGGCTTCTATATCCTTCAGCCCCGTATCGGCGCTCACAGGGATACCTTCCTGCCGCACTATTTTTATACCATTATAATCGGATGGATTATGGCTGGCGGTAATCATGAATCCTCCATCCATATGATAGAAGAACGTACCGAAGTACATCATTTCCGTACCGCAGAGGCCGATGTCATAGACATCGCTGCCTCCATCCATGAGTCCCCGGGCCGCCGCCTCCATAATGGACTTCGAACTGGGCCGCACATCATAGCCGATGCACATGGTCTTCGGATGGAAGAGCGAAGCATAGGCCCTTCCCACCCGGTACGCCAGGTCCTCATTCACTTCTGCCGGGACAATGCCCCGGATATCGTAGGCCTTAAATCCTTCATGAGACATCTGTAAAGGTTCCATGCCGGTTATTTTCCTCCTTTCTGTTCCTGCAGCCGCTTCAACACGGTAATATACCCGTCCGCTCCATACTTCAGGCACCGTTTCACACGGGAAATGGTGGCTGTGCTGGCGCCGGTCTTCTTCTCGATCTGGTCGTACTTCTCGCCTTCCTCCAGCATCCGGGCCACCTCAAGGCGCTGGGACATATCCCGGAGCTCATTGATGGTGCATAAATCTTCAAAGAATTCATAGCACTCATCCCTGGTCTTCAGGGAGAGAATGCCGTCAAATAAGGTATCTGTCAAAGGATTGACAAGTCTCTGGTTCACACTCATGGTAAACCCCTCCTTCTATAGCAAAAGGCCTGTGTCTTCTTTACTTTAGTATATTATAACATTACAGGCTGACAGGTGCAAAAGGAAAGGAGGTCAAATTGTGGTGACGTGAGTTACAACCATGCGGATGTATGGGGCTAAAGGTGGTGGGTGAACTGCGCTTCGCGGATGTCCCATGCATGTGAATGGGCAATAGACCTTCCCGGCCCATCCAGCCGGTCCGTTCCAGTTTTCAGCTATCTCTTGTTATAGCAAAAAGTTATATTGACAACACTTTTCATTGATAGTACTATAAGTGCAACCCTATTTCATGAGGGTTAATTTCATATGGATTCATCATGAGTGGCGGAGGGACTGGCCCATTGAAGCCACGGCAACCATTCTTTTTAGAAAACGGTGCCAATTCCAGCGAGTGAATACTCGGAAGATGATGTTAAAAACTGACTTTCATCTTTCGATGAAAGTTTTTTTATGAGAATTTGACTGATAAAGGAGCCCCCAATGATTGAACTTAAACATATAACGAAACTATATGGCAGTTTCAAAGCACTGGACGACATCAATCTCACCATCAAAGATGGGGAAATCTACGGGATTGTAGGACAGTCCGGCGCCGGTAAGTCCACCCTGATCCGGTGCATCAACATGCTGGAACCGCCAACGTCCGGCGAAGTGCTGATTGACGGCAAGGATATGACGAAACTTACGAAGACCCAGCTGAGGGAAGAGAGAAAGAAAATCGGTATGATTTTCCAGCATTTCAACCTTCTCTCCAACCGTACCGTGGCCGGCAACGTGGCATTCCCCCTGGAACTGTCCAACGTACCGAAGGCGGAACAGAAAAAACGGATTGATGAAATCCTGGACGTCGTAGGCCTTACGGAATACAAAAACAAGTATCCCTCCCAGCTTTCCGGCGGCCAGAAACAGAGAGTCGGCATTGCCCGGGCCATCGTTTCCAATCCCTCCGTTCTCCTTTCCGATGAAGCCACCAGCGCCCTGGACCCGGAAACCGTAAAATCCATCCTCCAGCTGCTGAAGGACATCAACAAAAAACTGGGCATCACCATCATCATGATTACCCACCAGATGGAAGTCATCAAGGAAATTGCCGAACAGGTGGCGGTCATCGAAAAGGGCCGCATCATCGAACAGGGCAGCGTGGTGGACCTCTTCACGAATCCCCAGACCGAAACCCTGAAAAAGTTCGTAGGTTCCGTCATGTCCTCCGATGTACCGGAACAGCTCTCCCACATGAATATTTCCAAAGAGAAAACAAAGGATAATGACCAGACCGTGGTGAGCCTCAAATTCCGGGGCGACGTGGCCAATGAACCGATCATTGCAAACCTCATCAAGAAATACAACCTCGATGTGAGTATCCTTTATGGCTCCATCGATTATATCCAGAACGTCTCCTTCGGCCGCCTCATCATCATGATCAACGGCAGCGAAGAGGACATGAACAAAGCCCTTGGCCATTTGAAATCTTTACCTATTACAAGCGAGGTGATCGGATATGTCTCCAGCAATAACTAATCTTCTTCTGAAAAGCCTGGCGGAAACGCTGTACATGCTCTCCGTTTCCGCTTTCATCGCCGCCATCATCGGCATTCCCCTGGGCATTCTCCTGGTGGTAACCGAAAAGAACGGCATCCTCTCCTGCCCGGTGCTGAATAAGCCCCTGGCCTTCATTATCAACCTCATCCGTTCCATTCCGTTCATCATCCTCATGGTGGCTATCATTCCGTTCACAAGACTCGTAGCAGGCACCTCCATTGGTACCACCGCCGCCATCGTCCCCCTGACCATCGCCGCCATCCCCTATACCGCCCGCATGGTGGAAACTTCAATTCGTGAAATTCCCTTCGGCCTCATTGAAGCTGCTGAGTCCATGGGCGCTTCCCCTCTCCAGATCATCTGGAAAGTCCTCATTCCGGAAGCCCTCCCCTCCATCATTGAAAGTCTGACCGTAGTTATCGTCTCCCTCATCGGTGCATCCGCCATGGCCGGCACCATCGGTGGCGGCGGCCTCGGTGACCTGGCCATCCGCTACGGCTACCAGCGTTTCCAGGCAGACGTCATGATTGCCACCATTATCGTCCTGGTCATCATCGTCCAGCTCATCCAGCTCATCGGCAGCAGACTTGCCAGAAAAGCGGATAAACGATGAGAAAATCATCAAAAAGGTAATAACGTCTTAATTCACAAGAAGAAATCAGCCAGGAATGGTGATGTGCCGCTAAACCCTGATAGAACAGCACAGAATGATAGATAATGAATATTTCCAATCCGAAAATTTCAAAAGCAAATTCACAATATTGCATCATTTGCGGCGCTCTATAATTTATGCGCCGCCACCTCCATTCCTAATTCCTCATTCCTAATTTAATTTTCATTTTCCCATATCCTGTTTGTGTAACCATTTGCGTATATAACGGGTTTCCCCCTTATATAAATCCGAATCCCTCCATACAGAACCTTCTCACGTGGAAGGGAAAAAGTATAGGAAGCGCTGATTAATTCGCAGAGTCAGATTTAATCAGTGCTTCCTAAAAGAGAAAGGAAGTCTTATTTATGTTAAAGAAATTAGTCATCGCCGGTCTCTGTGCCCTCTCCGCAGCAGCATTCATTTCCGGCTGCGGTTCCAGCCAGAAACCTGCTTCCTCCGCTGCCGCATTTGCACCGGCAGAAAAGAAAGAAATCACCGTAGGCGCCACTGCCGGCCCCCATGCGGAAGTCGTTGAAGCTGCTGCCAAGGAAGCTGAAAAGAACGGCCTCAAAGTCAACGTAAAGGAATTCTCCGATTACATCACTCCGGACCAGGCACTGGCTGACGGAGACCTGGACATCGTCGTTTACCAGCACAAGCCATTCATGGAAAACTTCAATAAACAGCATGGTACCCACCTCACCGCCATCGGCAAAGCCATCCTCATGCGCATGGGCATTTACTCCAACAAAGTGAAGGACGTAAAAGACCTGCCCGACGGTGCTACCATTTCCATTCCGAATGACCCCACCAATGAAGGCCGTGGTCTCCAGCTCCTGGAAAAAGCGGGCGTCATCAAACTGAAAGATGGCGTAGGCATGAAAGCTACCCCCGCTGACGTGGTAGAAAACCCGAAGCATATCCAGTTCAAAGAAATCGAAGCTGCCCAGCTTCCAAGAAGCCTGGATGACGTGGACGCTTCTGTCATCACCATGAACTACGTCATGAGCGCCGGCCTCTCCCCGAAAGACCAGGGCATCTTCCTGGAAGACAAGGATACCCCACTGGCAGTCATGATCATCGCTGTCCGTGATAAAGATAAAGACCAGCCGGCCTACAAAAAATTTGTACAGGCCTACCAGTCTGATTCTGTAAAGAAATTCATTGCAGAAAAATACCACGGTACCATCGAACCGGCCTGGGACTGATTCCTGATAAGCAAAAGAGCTGTGACCAAAAGGTCACAGCTCTTTTTAATGTGTATGTTTGGACAGATGACCAAATCAGTGAATGGGACCAGGAGTTGTCAGCAACGTGAAAGCCACACCCCTTACGAACCATCCATACCTGTGGGCTATGAATTCATAAGACTGATCTATCCCAACTTCTTCGAGCCAAAGGTATAATCCGGCGGAAGGAACGGTGATACCGGCGCATCCACCCGGTCTGCCGCCGCTTCGGTGAAGGATTCAAAAATCGCCATATCCAGTCCGTCATAGACGTAGGAATATTCCGGATGCCACTGTACGGCCCAGATAAACCGTTTCTCCGGTGCATAGGCCGCTTCCACCAGTCCATCTTCCGACATGGCCATGGGCACAAGGCTGTCAGACAGCTTCTTCACCGCCTGATGATGGAGTGAGTTTACACCGAGCATGGGCACCCCCAGTCTTGCATAGAGCGGCGTCCCTTCCAGGATATGATTGAAATGGGCAGTCCAGTCGTAGGCGAAGCTCATGGTGTGCTCCGGCGCATGGAGGAAAGGCCGTTCTTCATCGATATCCTGGTACAGGGTTCCTCCCAGGAGGGCATTCATCAGTTCCAACCCCCGGCAGATTCCCAAGGCCGGCACATCGTGGCTCCAGCAGTAACTGAAAATCATGGTTTCCAGCGTATCCTTCGCTTCGCACACCGGACCGCAGCAGGCCTTCTTCTTCTCCCCATAAAGGGCTGGGGATATATCCTGACCGCCGGTAAAAAGGAAACCATCGAAATCATCCCGAACCTCTACGAATTCTTCCTCCGTCATATGGAGCGGAAGGATCAGGGGAATTCCCCCGGCCTCCCGGATAGAATCCATGTACCCCGGCAGCATCCAGATGCTCTTCTTCTCTTCATCCCACAATGGCGTGATACCAATTCTCGGCTTTCTCATAATAAGCACCTCCGAATTCCTGTTTACCTGAGCAAGTCAACCCCAACATATGTCTGAAAGCAAAAAAGCACTGCCACATAGACAGCGCCCTTACTGAAAAGCAAAAGGCACCGATCACTGATCGGCGCCTTTGCCCTTGTTAAATTCTTGTATAAAGTATACGGGATTTTCCCTGTTCCTGTCAAATCGTTACGTATTAAAAAGATTCTATAGGTACTTACAGAAAAAATATAGTGGTAACAGATGTGGATGAGATTGCATGTAAACGTGGGAAGCCAGCCGCCAGAAAAGCCGGTCCGCCTGCGGCATGAGAAAGGTGACTAAAGGGGCTAAGGAAGCGTTGCCTTATGAAACCTATAAGCAGATTCACTGTCGGTCTCGTGTCTCTACCCCTATATCGTCATCTCGAGCGGAGTGAGCATGCCAAATGGCTCTATACCTGAAGAATCGCTACAGCTGCGACGAGTCGAGAAATCTTTCCGGTAAATGACTATGACGGCATTACAGCGCCGAAAGAGAACCGGAACTATACGAAACTCTCCTGTCGACTCTGCGAAAGTCTTACAGAGGATTGCTCATTGCGCCTACTACAAGTTGATGCCTTTACTGCACACTAAACCGCTTCCTTTGGTGCCGGCCATGGGATTAACGCATGAAGCCGGATCGGATCCGTCCGTTGTTTCCCAACCTTTACTGTTATCATCCCTTATTCCACCACAATAAGCCCGAAAGAAGGGTTATCGAAAGCAAGGGCCACGCAGCACTAAAAGTGTCTGCCATGCTCTAACCATTCATTCAGGCTTATCTTTGACGACCTGTTCAGTTTTTTACCGGCGTCTATTTCCATCCGGAAGGAAGGAAACAGGGGGAAATGCATCGAACGGGTTTTGATCCCGGAGCTCTTATGGATTCATCTTTGCAGGATGGCTTGCAGCTTCCGCCTTGTCCGGGTATTTTTTCGAGGCCTCTCCCCGAAAAGGCGTATGCCCTCATCCGTATTGATTATACATGATTACATCTATTTTGAGAATAGTAATATTTATATTCAGATAAAGTATTATTCTATAGGTCAATAGATATAGAATTAAAAATTTATAACTGAGTTTCTATTGTAGAAATACAATGGCATAGGAATATTTCAGTATTGCGAGCTGATGGTTTTCGTCGCTGATGGATAGAGTCATTCGTACGTGGGACTCCTGGCTGCCAGGGAACCTCCACGAGAATAACTTCATCTATCAGCATGCAAAGCCGCTGCGAAGCGGTTGTCCAGTTCAAGGCTAAAGGCTCACTGCTCAAGGCTTGTGGCTCTACACGGAAGCATGATAACCGCTGCACTCAAGCAACTCGTCAACCGGCATAGGATCCTTCTGTTCCTTCATATTCCCATCCCGCCCTATGGTATAATAGATACATTGAAATTTCGTAATCTGTAAATTGATTGATGTAAAGGACCCTGTATGTCATTACTTCATTTTTTCCCGGCCCTCCAGGTCCGGAATTACCGGATTTTCTGGGTCACCCAGTGGATTGCCCTCATCGGGTTCTGGCTCCAGCTCACCGCCCAGCAGTGGCTGGTGTATACCATGACGGACTCCGCTTTCCTTCTGGGACTGCTCTCGGCCTGTCAGTTTGCACCGAGCCTCTTTTTTACCCTCTTCACGGGCCTCTGGATTGACAGGCACAATAAGAGGAAAATCCTCATCGGCACCCAGATTACCTACCTGGTACAGGCTTTCCTCCTGGGACTTTTGCTGTATACAGGCCACGAGACCTACGGGTGGATCCTGTTTTTTGCCTTCTTCCTGGGCACCATTGATTCCTTCGACATGCCTGCCCGTATGGCGTTCATGCCGGAACTGGTGGGAAAAGATGCCCTTCACAGTGCCATCAGCCTGAATTCCGCCAATTTTAACCTTACCCGCATGATTGGTCCCCTGCTGGCAGCCTTCCTTTTGAGCTATCTTTCCTACAGTACCATTTTCTTCCTGAATGCCCTGTCCCTCATTCCCATCATCATCGCCTACAGCTTCATGAATGTGAATTCTGTCATTGCCCCGGCAGAAAACCGCCATCCCCTCCAGGAAATCAGAGAGGGCCTCTTGGAGGCCAAACGGAATCCCATCATTTACAAAAACCTCCTGGCCGCCGGCATTGTGAGCGGACTGATCCTGAATATGGGTACCTACGGTCCCCTCTTCGCAGACCGGGTACTCCACGCCGGGGTGGAAGGCTTCGGTTCCATCCTCTTTGCTGCCGGCGCCGGTTCCATGGCCAGCGGTGTCCTTTCCGCCGCTTCGAAAAAACACCTGTCCCAGTCCTGCATTTTCCATTCCGCCATCGCCTGTGGTCTCCTTCTTATGGCGGTAAGCTATATTTCCTTCCAGCCCCTGGCACTCCTGGTTTTCGGGATTCTGGGATTCACAGTGATCATTTTCATGGTGAACTGCAACACCGCCATCCAGCTGGCGTCGCCAAAGGAATACCTGGGCCGCATCATGGGACTTTACACCTTCGTATTTCTGGGGAGTGCCCCTTTCGGTTCCCTCCTCGTAAGCACCATCATCGAATACCTCGGCACCTCCGCCGGCCTCCTGGTGACAGGACTTCTGGAGATACTCCTCATCGTGCTCTATACAAGGCCCGGTCAATCTGAGCAGGAATAAATACCTGCCACTCAGAAATTGCAATTTCCAACGTAAAAAGCCGTTCCTCCTTTGCCTGCAGGAACGGCTTTTTCAGCTAACCGGCGGTCTTGCTATCGACCTTATTTATTTCGAATCTTTTTGATCATATTTGTCGTCGAATATCCATCTACAAAGGGAAGGATTTCCACCTTCCCCGCATACTGGCGCCCTGCCACTTCCGATACCTTATAATCCCCGCCTTTCACGAGAATATCCGGTTTCAGGTGAGACAGGAGCTCTTCCGGTGTATCTTCATCAAAGATAACCACTTCATCCACAGAGCGGAGGGCAGCCAGCATGAAACTCCGGTCCTCTTCATTGTTGACCGGCCTTGAAGGACCTTTCAGCGCTTTCACGGAGCGGTCAGAGTTGAGTCCCACAATGAGATGATCCCCTAAAGAGGCCGCCTGCTGGAGATAGGTAATATGCCCCCGATGGAGAATATCAAAGCAGCCGTTCGTAAAGACCACCACTTCTCCCCGGGCCTTCCATCGGGCAACCTTCTTTTCCGCTTCCTCCCAGGTCAGGGGATGGTAAGAAAGGCGCATGGTATCGCCGGATACCCAGGCATGGAGCAGTTCTTCCCGTTTCACCTGGTATGTCCCCACTTTGGAAACGGCAATGCCCGCCGCCTTGTTGGCCAGTTCCAGCAGGGTTTCCATATCCATATGGGCTGCCGTGGCAGCGGCGGTGACAGCCATCACCGTATCCCCGGCGCCGGACACGTCGAATACATCCTGGGCCACCGATGCCCGGTGGACGGCACTGTTTTCACTGACCGCGGTAATCCCCTTTTCTGAACGGGTCACAAAGAGATGGGTCAGGTGAAACTTTGCTCTCACCCCCCGGCCCGCGGCTACAATGGCTTCTTCCTCGTTGGGGATTTCCTTTCCCACGCAGTCCGCCAGTTCCTTCAGGTTCGGCGTAATACCATAGGCCCCGTCATACTTGGTCCAGTCGCTCCCCTTAGGGTCCACAAGCACCGGCACGGAAAAGGATTTTGCCAGCCCGATGACAGACTGGGCCAGTTCTTCCGTAATCATGCCCTTACCGTAATCGGAAAGAACGATGGCTCCAAGGCCATTTTGGAGGAGTCCTTCCAGCCAGTCCATGATAAATTTCACCTGCTCCGAAGAGGGCTGTTTCTTTTCCTCATAATCCAGGCGCATCATCTGCTGCCGGGCGCCGAGGATGCGGATCTTGGCGGTGGTATGGTAATGGTCCGCCGTAACGAGTCCGGACATATCGATGCCCGCCTGCTGGAGGAGGGAGGAAAGGACGGCGCCGTCACTGTCATTTCCCCTCATCCCTGCCGCATAGACCTTGCATCCAAGGGCTGCCAGGTTTGCCGCCGTATTGGCTGCGCCCCCCAGCACGTCCCGCTGGGACTGGACCAGGTTCACCGGCACCGGCGCCTCCGGGGAAATCCGGTTCACCTTCCCCGTAATATACCGGTCCGTCATCATATCACCGATCACGGCTGCCTTGATATGGGTAATTTCATCTCTTAAAAATCGTTCGCCATCCAGCTGCATAGAA
The DNA here is from genome assembly GCF_900541605.1 of uncultured Dialister sp. GTDB lineage: Bacteria > Bacillota > Negativicutes > Veillonellales > Dialisteraceae > Dialister. The sequence goes on from NZ_UQKJ01000001.1 coordinate 29,010, forward strand.
TCTCCTGTACTGCAATAAAATGAATTCGAGTCATCTTTGGATATTATACCATAGGAATGACCGTAGCAAAAAATCATAAAGCAGGACTATATGGATTGGGCAGCCTCCATCGGCTCCCACCGGTACAATCCCCCTATTCCATCCCTACAGGCAGCGATCCGTCATTTCTTCCACACTTTCATGGCCAACTGGGCCATCTTATCATAGCCTTTGCTGTTGGGATGGACCCCGTCAGTGAACCAGCGGTCGTCCGCAGGAAGGCCGCGAAAGAAATCAATGGATGGAATGCCTTCATCCTCCGCCAGGTTCCTCAAAAACCGGGCATATTCAGCGAGATCCTTCCTGTTTCTTTCATACACGTAGGCCGCCTGCCAGCCGGTCTCAATACTGTTTGCCGTGGTCTGGGGCGGGATACCCAGTGTAAGGGGAATTGCCCTGGCCATACTCCGGATTCCCCGGGACACATCCCGTTCCAGAACGCTCAGCTGGAGACCTGTGAGAATATCGTTGGTGCCGGCCATGAAGAAAAACGCCTCCCCCTCTTCCGGGCGGAAAGAGGCCTCAAAAAGGCTGTCCAGGATATCCACTGCCAATGCCCCGCAGACCCCATGATTATAAAAGGAAATGGATTTCATCCGTTTCCCCAGAAGATCCACCCATCCTTCCCCCTGCCCTACACCATAGCCCTCTGTGAGGCTGTCGCCGAAGCAGTGGATAGCGGTTATCTGATTTTTGTCCCAGGTCTTTCCCATCGTAATCACCTCTGTTTTATTGTAGCATGGAATTGCTTCGCCTGCCGAATCAGTGGATGGCAGCCAGGAAAGCTCTCCCCTTCCCCTGACAGCCTGCCAGGGAAAAGAAAAAATCCTGAAAAATGATTTCTCACTTTTCAGGATTTTTAGGGAAGCACTGATTAAATCGTTGTCAGATTTCATTCTTGGATTTTTATGCAATGCAAGGAATAACTCGACGCGAATAGCGAGCTATTTAAGGAGAGTTATGACGAAGCAGTACATAAAAATCCTTATGAAATCTGACTCTGCGAATTAATCAGCACTTCCTTAGATCCGGTATTACCGATTATTCATCGACGGAAACCGGTTTCTTCGGTTTGCGGAACCCATGGATCCGTTCGATAACGATGAACAGCATGGGGACGATGAAAATCTGGAAGAACGTAGCCGACAGCACACCGAATACTACGGCGATACCCATTTCGGAGCGGGATACAGATCCGGCACCGGTGGACAGGGCCAGCGGTACGTTGCCGAGGATAAATGCCAGGGAGGTCATGAGGATAGGACGGAGACGAATCTTGGACGCTTCGATAGAGGCTTTCACCAGTTCCATGCCGCTGTCCACACGGACCTTCGCATATTCTACAATCAGTATGGCGTTCTTTGCCGCCAGGCCGATGATTGTCAGAAGGCCAATCTGGAAATAAATATCATTGTACACATTGAAAACAAAGGCACCGAGGCAGGCTCCAAAGAAACCTGTCGGAATACCCAGGATAACGGAGAATGGCACTTTCCAGCTTTCGTAGAGAGCTGCCAGGGACAGGAATACGAAGAGCATGCCCAAAGCCAGTGCGTAGACTGTCTTGCCGCTGGCCTCCCGTTCCTGTGCCGAGGATTCAGCAAAGGCATATCCGTAGCCGTTCGGCAGGGTTTCCTTTGCCACTTCTTCCAGCGCATTCAGGGCCTGGCCGGAAGAGTAGCCTGCAGCCTGGCTGCCGCCGATCTTAACGGCCGGGAAGTTATCGAACCGGGTAATGACAGATACGGCGTTCCCTTTCTTCGGAGTAATGAAGTTGCTGATAGGTACCATATTACCGCTGGAATCACGGACAGACATGAACTTGTTGTCCGTCGGGCTCATGCGGTACTGGGTATCCGCCTGGGCCACAACTTTGAAGTTACGGCCGAAACGGGTGAAATCGTTGATCTGTACAGAGCCGTAGAAGGCCTGGAGGGCGGTGAAGATATCGCTCACATTGACGCCGTACTTGGCCGCCTTGTCTCTGTCCACATCGTAATTGTAAGATGGCGTATCCATGCGGAATGTGGTGTAGGCCTGCTGGATTTCCGGGCGCTGGTTGGCAGCGGCCAGGAACTGGTTCACCACGGCCTGCATGGCTTCATTGGAATCGCCATTCTTATTCTGGATGTACATGGTGAAACCGCCGGAAGCACCGAGACCCGGAATAGGCGACGGGTTCAGGGGCATCAGTGTCACACCGGGATGGGTGGCATTGAAAGCGAAGGCCCTGGCCATGACCGCATCAAGCTGCTGGTCCTTGGTCTTTCGTTCATCCCAGGGTTTCAGCTTGATGAAAGAGAGGCCGGCATTCGGCTTCTGGCCATCAGAAAGAATATCAAAGCCCACAACGCCCTGGGTCACCTGTACTGCCGGGTCTTTGCCCATGTACTTCAGGAATTCCGTCACATACTGGGCAGTACGGACATTGACAGAACCTTCAGGGAGCTGGAAAGCATTCAGGAAGAATCCGTTATCTTCCTGGGGAATGAAGGCCGTCGGCAGCTTGATAAACATAAACGTAGCCGCCACAAAGAGGACTGCCAGCACCCCGATAGGCACATAAATGGCATGGGCCAAACGGGCCAGGATGGCTCCATAAACTTCAACCATATGGTCGAAACCATTGTTGAAGCGGTCCCAGAAACGGTCCAGCCGTCCCTTATCCGCCTGTTTCTTGTTCGGCTTCAGGAGCCCCGCGCAGAGAGCCGGCGTCAGGGAGAGGGCGGTAAATGCGGAAAGAATGACGGATACTGCAATGGTTAAAGCGAACTGCTTATACAGGATACCCATGATGCCGCCGAGGAAGGCAACCGGAATAAATACGGCTGACAACACCACAGCGACGCCGATAACCGGGCTCTGCACCTTTTTCATGGCCGCCACGGTTGCCTGCCGGGGATTCAGGTTGTTGTACCGCATTTCGTATTCCACGGCTTCGATTACCACGATGGCATCATCCACGACAAGGCCGATGGCCAGGACCATGGCAAAGAGGGTCAGGGTATTGATGGTAAATCCAAGAACTTTGAAGGAAGCAAAAGTACCGAGCAGTGATACCGGCACCGCAATCATAGGAATCAGGGTGGACCGCCAGTTCTGGAGGAAAATGTACACGATGATGGCTACGATGATGAGGGCTTCCACGAAGGTATGGAGCACTTCCTTGATGGAGGCGTAAATGAAATCGGTGTTATCCATGTTGATGACGTACTTCATGTCATCGGGGAATGTCTTTGCGTCTTCCGCCAGCTTCGCCTTGATGGCGCCGATGGTTTCCACGGCGTTTGCATCGTCGGTGAGGGAGAAGGCAACGGCGGAGGTTTCATAATTGCCGGCGCGGGAGATGAAATCATAGTTCCTTGCATCCAATTCCGTCCGGGCTACATCCTTCAGGTGAAGGAGGCTGCCGTCTTTATTCGTACGAAGGATAATGTTGCCGAATTCTTCCGCTGTCACCAGACGGCCCTTGGCGGTAACCACATACTGGAAGGGCTGGTCCTTTGTCACCGGAGCCGCACCGATATTGCCGGCAGCAATCTGCTGGTTCTGGTTCGTTACGGCAGAGATGATTTCAGAAGCGGTGATATTGTTCTGCGCCATTTTCGTCGGATCCATCCAGATACGCATGGCGTAGTCAGAACCGAATTCCTGGACCGTACCGACGCCCTTGATGGTCTTCAGTTCATCCAGATAGTTCATGCTGAAGTAGTTCTTCAGGAAGTTCTTATCATAGGTGCCGTTCGGCGAATAGAAGCTGACTACAAGAGCCATGTCGCCGGACGATTTTTTGGTGGTAACGCCGATATTACGGACCGTATCCGGCAGGCTGGCATCGGAAGCAGTGACTGCATTCTGTGTGCGGACCGTAGCCATATCGGAGTCTGTCCCCGTCAGGAACTGCACTGTCAGTACGTAGGAACCGTTGGAGTTACTGCTGGAAGACATACTTTCAAAGCCTTCCACTGACACCGCATTCTTTTCGATGACTTCCGCCACCGTCTGGGCCACAACCTCCGCATCAGCGCCGGAATAGGTAGCACGAACGGATACCTGGGGCGGCGTGATTTTCGGATACCGGTCCATGGGGAGCGTAAAGATACAGATGAGGCCGGCAATGGAAATAACCAGAGCCACAACGATAGCAAAGATAGGACGTTTGATAAAGAAATTTGCCATAGTCCCACCTTACTTTCCGTTTTTGCGGTCGGAAGCGGTCTGGCCTTTGACAGATGCCGCAGCATCGGACTCCAGTTTATCTTTCGTCGTTTCCTCAGCCTCTACAGCCTGGCCGACCTTCACTTTATTCTGGCCATCCACAATGATCATATCATTGGCATCGATTCCACTTACAATGATGGAATAAATACCGTAGGTACCTCCTACTTTGACAGCCTTCTGTGTCACCTTTCCATCTACCACCACGTCCACCATATCCTTATCCAGGAGCTGTACAAGGGCCTTTGTGGGGATGAGAATACTGCCTTTGGCAATTTCGTTATCCGAAACAATGGAGGCATACATGCCGGGTACAAGGAGGTTATCGGGGTTTGGGAAGGCAGCCTTCATGGACAGCTGGCCACCGGTCATAGATGGGTTTACCTGGACGATTTTGCCCGTTTCCCCGTAGATGGTGCCGTCGGAAAGACGGAGCTTCAGGTTATCTCCCAGTTCCGCATTCTGTTTCTTCAGGGACAGGTATTCGCTTTCAGACATATCGAACTGCACGTAAATGGGGTCCGAAGAAGAAATGGTCACCAGAGCTGTAGTACCAGCGGTAGCGTAGGTTCCTACGTTCACGTCATCCATGGAAAGGGTGCCGTTGAAAGGAGCCACCACGATGGTATCGTTCAGGTTATTGGAAGCAATATTGACCTGTGCTTCCGCTGCATCCAGCACACCTTTATAAGCATCGGTGGCCGCTTTCTGGCTGTCATAGGTTTTCTGGGAAATGGCACCGGACTGGATCAGCTGGTCATAACGGGCCAGATCCCGGTTCGCATTTTCATAGTTTGCCGATGCCTGGGCTGCACTGGCCTGGGCTGCGGCAAGGCTGGAAGAATAGTTTCTGGTATCCAGCCGGAACAGGGGCTGGCCCTGAACTACCTGGGCCCCACCGGAAATATATTTCTCCATCACCGTACCGGACACCTTGGCCCGCACCGGTACCTCCTGCAGCGCCATAATAGAGCCGGTATATTCCCTCATAATCGGGGTATCCGATTTAAAAGGCTTAAAGGTCGTCACCTTCATGGCCTGCTGCTGGGCTCCTGCCTGTTTGGAAGAGCCGCATCCGCCCATGAGCGCGCCGGCGGACAGAAGGAAACCGGCTGCCATGATAGCGGCAGCTAACTTCTTATATCTCATACATAACCCCCTTGAAAAAGATGGAAGAGTAAAATTGGGAAAAATGAAACAGACTCAAACAATCCTGTATACTCTTATGAATCTTTCTTATCATAACAAACAGTTGACCAATAGTCAATATGGAGTTCGGTACCAATGCTCTATGACAATGGTGAAGAAATTTTTTATACCCTTTCCACGGGGACCTTTACCACGGCTTTCCGTAGCTGGCAGGCCCCTGTATCTCCCATGCAGAGCGGGCGGTGCAGGTCTTCCGGGAAGAAAACAGCAAACCGGCCGGTGGTGAAATACACACGGGATTCTCCATTCCTTCCGGATTTGTAGAAATAGAGATCCCTGTCTTCATGGGCTTCGATGCAGGGGCCCGCTTCAAAGGACGTCTCCACGCCGATCCATTCTTCTTCCCCATAGATTTCAAACTGGATGTCAATAAACTTCTTATGGCCTTCCAGCTTCCGGTCCTCCACCTTTTCCGTCATGGGAGACTCCACGGACATGGCGCATCCCAGAATATCGTACTTACCGTCTTCCTTTTCAGAAAAAGGAAAGTGCTTCACCGCTTTGAGGCATTCATAAATAAAAGAAGGAAGCTGTCTTTTGTAGGCTTCCAGATGATGGATATCGCCGGTAATCATATAATCCTCCTTATATGTTTCATTTTTTCAAAAATCAGGCACTGCCCTATATTACCACAAAACTTCAGAATCTTCCCTGCTGAAATGCAGAAAAAATATATTCATTCAGAAACATACCATGAGTAAGTATCATGGATGGGGTATCATCGGATATCCTTCCCTGCCATCAATCCATTTCCGGAGCTGGCACGGCCCTTATCCAGGGACCTGCACAGGTGGGGATTGACCCTTATGTCCTGTTTACTGTCCCCTTGAATCGGGGCATTAAAAAACCCGCCGTAGGCGGGGTTTGGTGGGACTATCTGGGTTCGAACCGGAGACCTCTTCGATGTGAGCGAAGCGCTCTGACCAACTGAGCTATAGCCCCATGACGAGAACTATTATACCACGAATGGTCAGAAATGTTAAGCCTGTGTAATAATTTTATTTGAAGAGGATTCAGCAGCTTCACTGTAAGCCGTAATCCTGCCCGGTAAGAAACAGGCCCGGGCCGCTTATGGTCGGACCCGGATTCAGGCCTGCGGTCCTCCCCTCGATCTCAACTTCGGTCTCCATCTTACTTATATCTTACCCTGGGCTTCCAGTACCTTTTCTGCAGCTCCCATGATGGCCAGCTGGGCATGTTCGAAGGTAAGGCCCCCCTGGAAATACATTACATAGGGCGGGCGGACAGGGCCGTCGGCAGACATTTCAATGGTAGAGCCCTGGACGAAGGTACCTGCTGCCATGATGATGGGGTCCACATATCCCGGCATGGGACCGGGTACCGGCGTAGCATCGGAATCTACGGGAGACCAGTTCTGGATGGCTTCTGCAAAGCGGCACATGTTTTCTTCCGAATCCAGTGTCACCGTGGTAATGAGGTCTGTACGGAGATGACCCGGTTCCGGGGACGTCTTGAATCCCAGAAGCTTAAAAACAGCAGAACAGAATTCAGCACTCATCATGGCCTGTCTCGTCATGTGAGGTGCCAGGAAAAGTCCCTGGAAGAAGGGACGGTAGGAAGCGGCGTAGGATCCCATTTCCGCTCCAAGGCCCGGAGCTGTCCATACATAGGAGCACAGTTCCACTAGGTCCTTCCGGCCGCAGATGTAGGCTCCCGTCGGTGCCAGGCCGCCGCCGGCATTTTTAATGAGGGAGCCTGCAGTAATATCGGCGCCCAGTTCAATCGGTTCTTCTTTGTTTGTAAATTCGCCGTAGCAGTTATCCACGAAGCAGATGGTGTCCGGGTTCTTTGCTTTTACGGTTTCAATGATTTTCTTAATATCCGATGGGAAAAGGGAATCCCGCAGCATATATCCCCGGGACCGCTGGATTTCCACCAGTTTTGTATGTTCATCTACGGCATCGGAAATGGCCTTGAGGTCATAGGTATTGCCTTTCAGGGGGACTTCCTTGTAATGGACTCCTCTGGACTTCAGGTTTCCCGGCGCATTGCCTGTAATGCCGATGACGCTTTCCATGGTGTCATAGGGAGCTCCTACGGCAGAAACCATGGTATCTCCCGGATTGAGAAGGGCCAGGAGCACCGTAGCCAGTGCATGGGTGCCGGACACGAACTGCGGCCGCACCAGTGCGCTTTCTGCATGGAAAACATCGCACCAGATCTCTTCCAGTTTCTCCCTGCCCGGGTCCCCGTAGCCATAGCCGTTGGACGCTGCGAAATGATAGGCGGAAAGATGGTGTTTCCGGAATGCTTCCAGTACTTTCTGTGTATTGAAGAGGGAAATCTCTTCCATTTCATGAAAAACAGGCGCACAAAGAGCAAGCGCCTCTTTCTGTACCTGTTCCAGTTTTTTATTCATTTGTTGTCATCAGATCCTTTGAATTGTTGATATTGCGTGTTTGTAAATGAGCTGGGAACGGTTTTCACTGACAAGGAGCACAGTAAAGCTGTCAAACGATTTGACCCGGCCCTTCAGCTGGACTCCATTCATCAGGAAAATAGCTACCGCCGCATTTTCCTTCCTTGCTTCATTTAAAAATGTATCCTGCAGATTCAGTTTACCTTCCATCGTTGTTTTCTCCTCTGAAATATGAAATGACATAGGCCTTGATTTCCCTGTACCATATGTCTTCTTCTGATGGACCCCGTTCCACCCAGTGAATATATGGCATTCGTCTATACCAGGTCATCTGCCTTTTGGCAAAGTGCCTGGTATTTTTCTGGATCAATGCTTCCCCTTCCTCTAAGGTCCGCTCCCCTTTCACCACAGGAATGAGCTCTTTATAGCCGATTCCCTTCAGTGCCTGGGATGATTCAGAAAGGCCGGAGGCCAGGAGCTGCCTGACTTCGTCCAGGAGTCCTGCTTCAATCATGAGATGGACTCGCTTATTTATTCTATCATATAAAACGGTCCTGTCCATAGCAATTCCTAAAACAGGACCATCAAAAAGAAGGAAATTCGCCTTTTGGGGCTTTTCATCTCCCTCGCCAGCCTCAAGGAGTTCCAGTTTTCGCACCATCCGCTGGGGGTCAGGAGGGATATCCCCTTCTCCCCTTTCCTTCAGTGCTTCCACCAGGGCTTCCTTTCCTCTTTCTTCCAGCATGGTCTCCCAGTGGCTTCTCCCCTTTCCTTTGGGCAGGAAAGAGTACCCCTCCAGAAGGCCCTGGATATAGAGACCTGTACCGCCACAGACGATGGGAATGCGGCCCGCCTTGTTTTCCTCGTGAATAATCTTTCGAGCCCTTTCCTGGAAATCGGCGGCTGACCAGGGCTCCGAAGGCTCCAGTTCGTCCACCAGGTAATGGGGAACCCCCTGGGCCTCTTCTTTTGTCACTTTGGCGGTACCGATGTCCATGTGCCGGTAAACCTGGAATGCATCGCCGGAAATAATGGATGACCCCAGTGCTTTCGCCAGGTAAATGGAGAGATCCGTCTTTCCTGATGCCGTAGGGCCCAGTATGGTTATGAGTTTATCTTTTTTCATACATCAATCACCCCGTAAGCCGTACTCTGCCCCCGCCTCCTGTCCACGAAGCGGAAGAGGCCCGTAGAAAAGAGGCTGGAAAAGGGTCGTTCCTTCACGATAATCCGCATACCCGCCGCCTTCCGGGCCAGCTCCAGCGCTTCTTCCGTCAGGGAATCATAGGACGCTGCCCGGCGGAATCCTTCCATATTATTTTCTCTCCGTTTCACCGGCGCCTTGAACATGGGATCAAAATAAATGACATCAAAGCTCTTCGGCCCCGCTTCCCGGAGGAAAGAAAGGAAATCGCCATGGATCAGGGTAATCCGCCGAAGCGCTTCCGTAAGTTCCTTATCCTTCGGGTCCCGGAAGGAAGCAATGGCAGCCTGCCCGATTTCATAGAGGGCCCTGCTCTTTTCCAGGGCCGTCACATGGCCCCGGTTTCCCAGAAACCAGCTCATGGTAAGGGAGTCCCCTCCCTGGCCGAATGTGGCGTCCAGCACCGAGAGGCCCTCTTTTTCCGGAAGCAGGCGGCAGAGGCGGTCTTCGTGGCCCTGCTTCATCTGCTCTTTCCGGAGCACCGCTGTGCCGAAATGGTAATGGTACTCCCCCCTGCCGGCATAGTAATAGGGCAGATCCTTTCCATATACCAGGAGTCCCTCCAGCCGGAAAGTAGAAATCATATCATCCAAGGTGCCTTCCCGCCGGAAAAAGGGAAGACCCAGGGCCTCTGCCCTCCTCCAGGCCTCCTCTTTCACCGGCCTCGTCACATTCCGGATGGTAGTCACACCGATGGTCATGGCCGTTTGAAGAGCCTTCCCAGTTCTGTGGGTGTGAACTTGACAATGGTAGGTCTGCCATGGGGACACACAAAGGGACGGGATGTGTGGAAGAGGTCCGTAATGAGCTCCTTCATCTGCCGGATATTCAGGGGATTCCCCCGCTTGATGGCGCCCCGGCAGGCTGCGTAGGCCATCATGCGGTGCCGCATGGTCTCCGGAGAAGGCACATCCTTTTCGTGGTACGCCTTCACCAGTTCCTGTACCACCCGTTCCATTTCAGACTGGGACAGATCCTCCGGCGCCCCGGTGATGCGGATGACATTGGGCCCCGCCTGTTCAAAGGTAATGCCCAGCCTTTCGATATCTTTCTTTTTATCTGCCAGCAGGGGTATATCCTCGCTGTCCACGTGAATGAGATAGGGAACCAGGATTTCCTGCACCGGGATTCCCTCTGCCCGCTCTGCCAGGTGGTCATACCGCACCCGTTCATGGGCCGCATGCTGGTCGATAATGAGGAGGTCCTTCCCATGCTGGCAAAGGATAAAGCAGTCCGATACCTGCCCCAAAGGAATCACCGGGTCCTCCTGTTTTTCTTCTTCAAAGAGGGGATCCGCAGTGACTGCCTTCTTTTCTTCTGATTTTCCCTCTTCCTTCCGATATCCGCTGAATACGGAATGACCGGAGAAAAGGTCTTTCCTGTCCGTATCGGGCACATAGGCCGGTCCCCCGGGCGCCCTCCGTTCTTCTCCCGTAAAGGAACCCTGGGACCGGGATTGGTAGGAAGATCCGGCCGGCTCTCCCCAGGACGATTTTGACGCCGTTTCTTCAGAAAGGCCGATATCCGGCTTTCCGGACGGCCTGTCTTCCACTCGGACATCACCGGGCCTGAAGCTGCCGCCATGGACAATTTCATGGCCCGGGTCCCGGATCATTTCACGGGCGATACTGTCCGCCGTGGACTGGGAAGTCAGCGTCCCCAGCACCGCATGGTAAACGAGGCGGAACAGGGCCTGTTCATCGGAGAATTTGATTTCCCGCTTCTGTGGATGCACGTTCACGTCAATACTTTCCGGCGGCACCTGGAAAGAAAGGACCATGAGGGGATATCCGTTCTTCGGGAGCAGGGAATGGTACGCATTATCCACTGCCTTTGTGACCACCGCGCTTTCCACCACCCGCCGGTTGATGATGATGGTCTGGTACTGGCGGCTGCTTTTCAGAAGGGAAGGCTTGGAAATGAGGCCTTCCAGGAAAACATCATTCCCCTCATCCTTCACATCCAGCATTTCACCGGCGGTCTTCGTACCATAAAGGGCAGAGACCACATCGATCAAGCGCCCGTTTCCCGGGGTTTCGATGACGGTGCGGCCATTATTGATGAGGCGGAACGCAATATCCGGATTTGCCAGCGCCAGCTTTCCCACCATGCTGTTGATCCGGCTGGACTCGGTCCGTTCGGACTTCAGGAACTTCTTGCGGGCCGGTACGTTATAGAAGAGGTCCCGCACTTCCACCGTAGTCCCTGCCGGGGCTCCGCAGGGCTTTACTTCTTTGATTTCGCCCCCCTCCATCTCCAGCACCGTACCTTCCACGTCTTCATTGCGGCGGGTGGTAATGGAAGAGCGGGAAACGGAGGTAATACTGGGGAGTGCCTCTCCCCGGAACCCCAGGGAAGCGATGTGGTAAATATTATCCACCGTAGAAATCTTGCTGGTGGCATGGCGGATGACCGAGAGCCTGGCATCCTCCTCGGACATGCCGCAGCCGTCGTCGGTGACCCGGATATAGGTCATGCCGCCGTCGGCGATTTCCACTTCGATTTCATGGGCCCCTGCGTCCACCGCGTTTTCCACCAGTTCTTTCACCGCATTTACCGGACGCTCCACCACTTCACCGGCAGCAATCTGGTTTGCCGTGACTTCATCGAGCACATGAATCAGTGCCATTATCTTCCCTCCTTTGCTTCCTTACTGAGGCGGAACAGGATTTCCATGGCCTCAATGGGGGTTTTACTCATAACATCCATGTTCGCCAGTTCATCGATAATGGGGGATGTGAAAAGGTCCATGCCCATGGGACTGTCCTGCCCCTGTCTGACGGGAGCCGCAGCCGGCTTCACGCCGTCCTTTTCTTCCAGAGACTGGAGGATATCATCGGCCCGTTTCAGAAGGGACTCCGGCAGCCCCGCCAGCCTTGCCACGTGGATGCCATAGCTCCTGTCGGCGCAGCCCGGCACGATGCGGCGAAGGAAGGTAATATCCTTCCCCCGTTCCTTGACGGTGACCGTATAGTTTTTAATGTGGCTGCTGTGATCCGCCATGTCCGACAGTTCATGGTAATGGGTGGCAAAGAGGGTAAACCCGTGGATTTTTTCATCGATATATTCCACCACCGCCCGGGCAATGCTCATGCCGTCGTAGGTACTGGTCCCCCGGCCGATTTCATCGAGCAGGATAAGGCTGTTCTTCGTGGCATTCCGGAGGATATGGGAAACTTCCTGCATTTCCACCATGAATGTACTCTGGCCCGTAGAAATATCGTCGCTGGCTCCGACCCTGGTAAATATGCGGTCCACCGGGGAGAAAGAGGCACTCCGCGCCGGGATGAAGGACCCCACCTGGGCCATAATGGTCAGCACCGCCACCTGCCGCATGTAGGTGGATTTGCCTGCCATATTGGGGCCCGTGATGACGAGGATTTCCTGGTCCCTGTGGTTCAGCTCCGTATCGTTAGGTACGAACATTTCCCGCTTCAGCGCATGCTCCACCATGGGATGACGGCCATCTTTGATGGTAATCCGGCCTTCCCTGGCATTGGTAATCTCCGGCTTCACATACCGGTCCTTCAGGGCTGCCCGGGCAAGGCTGGCCAGGCAGTCCAGCTGGGCCAGGGCTCTGGCGGTCTTCTGCATGTCCGGGATTTCCGGACGGATTTCCGCCTTCACGGCCTGGTAAATCTTCAGTTCCAGCTCCTCCGTCTTTTCCTTTGCCGTCAGAGCCTTCGCCTCAAATTCCTTCAGTTCCGGCGTAATGTACCGTTCCGCGTTCACCAGTGTCTGCTTCCTCATATAGTAAGGCGGCACTGGAATCTTATTGGCATTGGAAATTTCGAAATAATAGCCGAATACATTGTTGAATCCGATTTTCAGCTTAATGCCGGTTTTTTCCTTTTCCCGCTCCTCCAGATCCGCAATATATTTCTGGCTGTTCTCGGAAAGGGAGCGGACCTCATCCAGCTCAGAGGAAAATCCCTCTTTGATATATTTTCCGTCCCGGATATTGCCGGTACCATTTTCATTCATGGAACGGTCCAGCAGGTCATACACCGGGCCGTGGATGCCGATCTGGGCATTCAGTTTCTTCAGGATCACCGACCCCGCCCCACTTAAAAGGTTCTTGATATGGGGCACCATTTTCAGGCTGGCCTTCAGGGCCAGGAGGTCCTTGGGGGATGTGGAATTTGCCTCGATACGGCCAAGGATTCGTTCGAAATCGAACACCTGGGACAGCATGTCCTCCAGGTTCGTAAGCTCCGTCATATGGGTGGTGAGTTCTTCGATACCATTCTGACGGAGGGTAATCCGGTTCACATCGGTCAGCGGCCGTTCCAGCCACCGTTTGAGCAGCCGCGCTCCCATGGCGGTATGGGTATAGTCCAGAAGTTCCAGGAGCGTTCCCTTCCGACCGCCATCCCGCATGTTTCTCGTGATTTCCAGGTTCCGCAGGCACTCTTCCGACAGAGTAAGCGTATGGTCTTCCCTCATGGGCTGCACCGAATGGAACGTGGCGGCCTCTGTCTTCATGACATCCTTCAGGTACGCCGACAGCCGCCGGAAAACGAGCTGCACATTGTCATTATCAATGGAAGCGGCGGCCGGCGGAATGTCCCCTTCCTCCTCCGATTCGGACCGGGACATGAGGCAGGCCCCCAGCCGGGCAGCGCAGAAGCTGGTCAGTTTCCCATAGAATTCATCGGACACAGAGCATACAGCCTCTGCCGGGGAATAGACGGAAAGCATGTCGAAGAAATCGTCTTTTTCCTTCTTCTTGTCCCACACCCCCCACCAGCATTCACCGGTAGAAACATCGGCCAGCACCGCATCAATTTCCTTATCGGCCTCCATGATATAAATCAGGTAATTGTTGGATTTGTCGGCAATGGAATTTTCAAAGAGAATGGTGCCCGGCGTAATGACCCGGATCACGTCCCGCTTCACAAGGCCCTTTGCCTTCTTGGGGTCCTCCAGCTGTTCGCAGATGGCCACCTTATAGCCCTTCTGGATGAGCCGGTAAATGTAAATTTCCGCCGCATGGAAAGGGATGCCGCACATGGGTACCCGGCCTTCGGGACCTGCATTTTTCCCTGTCAGCGTCAGTTCCAGTTCATGGGATGCCGTCAGGGCATCATCATAAAAGAGCTCATAAAAATCGCCGAGCCGATAGAAAAGGAGGCAGTCCTTGTATCCATCCTTTACCTGCTTATATTGTGCCATTAAAGGAGTCTTTGCCATGTCACCCTCCTGTTTGAAATAATGATAGCAAAATTCTACGGCTCCGCCGCTAAGGGTCTAGATCCAGATCTAGATCTACAGGGCCTTCGGCCCGAATCCTCACTCCACCAGTTCTCCCTTGAGCACCCAGGTCTGGGCCAGGTCCACCTTTGCCTTCACCGTATCTCCCACATGGATGCCTTCCTTATGGGGGAAGAGAATCATCTTATTGGAAGACGTGCGGCCATACCAGTGGTTTTCATCCTGCTTGGACGGTCCTTCTACGATGATTTCATAGGTATGGCCCTCCATCTTTTTATTGAGGGCCAGGGAAATCGGATTTTCCGTATCCATCAGTTCCTGCAGCCGGCGATGCTTTGTGGCATCATCGATCTGATCTTCCATCCGGGCCGCCGGAGTCCCTGTCCTTGGGGAATAGATGAAGGTATAGGCCGAATCAAAGCGCAGGTCTTCCAGAAGCTTCAGGGTTTCTTCGTGCATAGCTTCCGTTTCTCCCGGGAATCCGGTAATCAGGTCCGTAGTCACAGCGATATCGGGCATTTTCTCCCGCACGTAGGCAAGGAGTTCCTTGAAATGTTCGATGGTATACCCCCGGTTCATGCGGCGAAGCATTTCATTGGACCCGTGTTGCACGGGCAGGTGCATATGGCGCACCACCTTCGGGGAAGCTGCCATGGCATCCACCATGTCGAAGGTCATATCCCTTGGGTGGGAAGTCATGTACCGTACCCGTTCGATGCCGTCGATTTCATCGATAGCCCGGATAAGGTCTGCGAAATTCGTGCCATTCCGGAAATCGAGTCCATAGGAATTGACATTCTGTCCCAGAAGGGTGATTTCCTTGTACCCCTCTTTGGCAAGCTGGCGGATTTCCCCGCAGATATCGGGGATGGTCCGGCTGATTTCCCGGCCCCGCACATAGGGAACAATACAGTAGGTGCAGAACTTGTTGCAGCCCTGCATAATGGGAATCCATGCAAAGATTTTTGACTTTCTCACCGCATGGAGCTCGCTGTAATCGTTCACGCTGTGGGGATTCCGCTCCGTTTTCACCACATGGCCGCCGGTGGCGGTTTCCTTCGTGATGATATCCTTCAGGTCATGAATATGGTAAGGTCCCATGACAAAATCGATGATCGGCATCCGTTCGATGAGCTTTCCCTTATTTTCCTGGGCCATGCAGCCGGCAATGCCGAGGAGCATGTGGGGATTCTTCTCTTTCAGCTTCTTGATTTCCCCGATTTTCCCATACACCTTTTCTTCCGCATTCTGCCGGACCGAGCAGGTATTCATGATGACAATATCCGCATCTTCCATGTTCTCCGCCGGTTTGTATCCCAGTTCTTCCAGCTGCCCGTTGATACGCTCCGTATCACTTTCATTCATCTGGCAGCCATAAGTAATTGTATAGTAAAGTTTTTCGCCTGTGAGCCGTTTCTCTTCCACGACTTACCTCCTGTAAACAACGCATAATAAAGCCATTATGATATTATACCATTTTTATGAAATTCATGTTTTACGGGATTTTCTTCCCCATTGGACCGGCCGGTTTTAACAGATAAAAAAGGATTGGATTTCACCATGGAAATCCAGTCCCTGTAATTAAAAAAGAGTTGAGAATTGAGAATTGATTGCAAGGGAAGCAAAGAATGGCGGACAATGGAAAAACAGGTCTTTCCGACCGGGCCAGCACACGGTCACTCCCACACTTTCGTGGACCGCCGCCATTCTTCATTCCTGATTTTTCAGGCCTTCGGTCCGATTCCGGTTTCCCTCTTATTTCCCTGCCTTACGAAGGGCTTCCTCCCCTGCCTCTATGACCTGTTCCACAGAAATCTTGGAAATAGGCGTGTACTTCCCGGAGGCTATGGTCTTGTTGACATGTTCCGGTCCCATGGGCATATCCCAGGACGAAAGGGCCTTGGAACAGGGACCCAGGGGATGGTGGAATTTCGCATTGCTTGGCCCAAACATGGCAATGGTCGGGACCCCCCGGCTGTCAAATACATACATAGGTCCGCTGTCATTGGTAAAGGCCAGGGAGCAGCGGCCGGCAGCAGCCATAAATTCCCCCATGGACAGTTCTCCTGCCGCTATGATGGCAGTTTTGTTTTTCATGACTGACAGGGCTTCATCGATGAGTTTCCTTTCCGACGGTACGCCGAAGAAAACAGGAATCATCCCTTTTTCTGCAAAGTGGTCCGCCACTTTCCCATAATTTTTAGCCGGCCAGTTCTTCTCTGCCGTGGAACTTCCTACGGAGAGGCCCAGGAGACGGTCTCCTTCACCGATACCCTTAGACCGGAAGAAATCGTCTGCCCGTTTTTCCCAGGCATCGCAGGTGTAGGTCCGCATGCCGCTGTGGTGGAGGTCCTTTACCCCCAGCCGTTCCAGCACTTTCAGGTACTTGTCTACGGCATGGGAATTATAGGTCTCAATGGTCATGGGCCAATCCATGAAGAGAGAGTCAATCCGGGTACCCGCTTCGCCGCCCCAGTGCTTTGGATGCATGGCCAGGGCAAGGATCGTGCTTCTGGTGGTCCCATGAAGGGTGAGAAGGATATCGGGATGAAGGGCAGCGAGCTTTTTTCCCAGTTTCCAGGTGGCCCCCATGCCTTTTTCTTTCCCGTGCCGGTCAAAGGGGACGATCACATCCACATTGGGATTGTACCGGACCGCATCCTGGAACCGGGCATCCATGACAAGGATGATTTTAGACCCCACCGCCGCCCGGCGAAGGACCTCCAGGAATGGGGTAATGGACACCATGTCCCCGAAATAGAGCATATAAATAAGCACAATGGTCTTGTGGCTCAAGTCTGCATTCACATTAGTTTCTTTCATATGGTTCCTTACTCCTGCTTTACAGGCCTTTATCTATTGTTTTCCGGATAAGCCGGTCCCAGGAATCCCACACCGCATCGGGGTAAAAGGGCTTCATCGATTCTCTGGCGCCCTCCCCGAGCCGGCCTCGGAGCTCCCTGTCTTCCATGAGTGTCCGGAGTGCCCGGCTGAAAGGTTCCGGCCCCTCTTCCACGAGGAAACCGTTTTCCCCGTCCCTGATCAGTTCATTCACCGAGGAGCAGGAACGGTAGCCCACTGCCGGTATTCCCACGGCCATGGCTTCTGACAGGGCCAGAGGGAATCCCTCATGGTGGCTGGGAAAGGCAAAAATATCCGTATCCTTCCAGACGCTGGCCATATCTCTGGTAGTGCCCTTAAGGTGCACCCGTTCCTCCAGGTGCCTGCTGTGAATCAATTTCTTCAGAGCCGCCACATAGGCCTTATCGTAAGTATCTCCCCATATATTGACTTCCCAGTCCGGGAAATCGGAGGCAACCAGGCTGAAGGCTTCCACCAGAAGGTGCTGCCGCTTGGTCCGTCCGGTAACCCGGCCCACATTGGTAATCAGGTGGTGGTTTTTTTCCTCCCCCGCCGAAGAATGGACCTTCGGTACGTTCACCGCATTGGGAATATAGACGAAATGGCCGTAATCCAGATATTTCTCCGCTTTTTGGATGAACGACGGCATGAGTACCTGGATAGCCGCACTCCTCTCCAGTGCTTTCTTTTCCGCCAGAGGGGAATGGAGGAATATTTCATCCGGGTCATTATGAAGCATGGAAATTACCGGGATATCCGTGTGAAGCCCCTCCAGGAGGAGCCGCCCCGTCGGTTCCCGGAAAGAGACAATGACATCGGGCTTTGCCAGTTCCAGTACCCGTTCCATCCCCTTTTCCGCTTTCCGGAGGATTTTATAGTTCCTGTTCCTTGCCCCTTCCTTGCTGAAGAGGCGGGTGGCCTCCCGTAGAATCTTGTCCGCTGCCCCCGTATGGACTGGCGCCATGCCGTCCATGTGGAAAATATTATAGAAATCCACACCCTCCGGGACCGGATAAAAAGGAGAGCCCTCCCTTTCATCGGCCATGGCCACAGACACGTCATAGCCCCTGTCCTTCATGGCCTGCGCCATCCGTGACAGTACATGCTCGATGCCGCCGCTGTAGCCCACAAATTTATGGAGATTCACGAGTAACAGGTTCATAGGAGCCCTCCTGAAAAATGATATAAAAGTTGAGTATTAAGTGTCGAGTGTCGATACTATAAGGCGCTTCTCCATCAGGTATGACCAGATAATCAAGCCGTAAAGCCGTGAGCTTTCCTGACAGCCAAAAGCCAGCTATGTAACGAGGATTATGACGAAGCAGTGCATAAAAATCCTTATGAAATCTGACTCTGCGAATTAATCAGTGCTTCCCTGGTTCCCTCGATCTCAATCTCGACCTCGGCCTTATTAAATTTCCTTCGCCCGCTTCACAAGTTCATCGTTGATTTTCCTGCCGGTCTTTGTCATGGCCAGGCCTGCCCGGCTTGTCTCCTTCAGTTCCACCGGCAGCCGCCGTCCCACATCGCCCATGGCTTCGATGACCTCATCCGGCGGAATGACGCTCTTGATGCCGTTCATGGCCATATCCGCCGCCAGGAGGGCGTGGACCGCATGGAAAGCGTTCCGCTTCACACAGGGCACCTCCACGAGGCCTCCCACCGGATCGCAGACCAGGCCCAGGATATTTTTCAGGGCCAGGGCAAAGGCATTCCCCATCTGTTCCGTGGACCCCTTCAGAAGGTCCACCGCCGCAGCGGCCGCCATGCCGCAGGCAGCGCCGCATTCCGCCTGGCAGCCGCCGACAGCGCCGGCAATGGATGCCTTTTCTGCAATCACCCGGCCAAATCGCCGCATCACGTTATGAACCAATAGACCGTTCCCTCCAGCGTTTTGAAGAATTCTCTGCATCTGCGCTCACGCGCATTTTTTCATGTGGTCTTTTTTGATTCAGGAGGATTCAGGGATTGTCTTTCCCAAGATGATTTGCAATCATCGCCCCGAATTATTTTCATATCACTATACAATATGGACACGTCATTGAAACTCCACGGCCTGGTGGCCGCCGTACATACTCCGTTCAAGGCGGATGGTTCTCTGAATCCTTCCAGCGTTGACGCCCAGGCCAAGCTGCTTGCCTCCCATGGCATCAAGCTTGCTTTCATTACCGGCAGTACCGGTGAATCCTCCTCCATGCAGCTTGAAGAACGCAAGGAAATCTATTCCGCCTGGAAGGAAGCCTCCGCCAAGCATGGCGTGGAAGTTATCGCCCATACCGGTTCCAACAGCGTCTGGGACGCCCGGGAACTGGCCGCTTTTGCCCAGGAGTGTGGATTCGTGGCCACCAGTTCCCTTGCTCCCTCCTACTACAAGCCCGGCACTGTCCAGCGCCTGGTGGAATGCTGCGCTTTCGCCGCCTCCGGCGCACCCGACCTGCCCTA
>NZ_UQKJ01000002.1 GCF_900541605.1 uncultured Dialister sp.
AGGCCCTTTGGGCCGCAAAAGAAGAACCACCAGCTAAGCTGGTGGGTTTCTCTTTTACGTGCTGATGGGTAGAAACACTCGAGTGGGGCAGCCCCCCATCCAAGCAGCTCTATCCGTAACCATCCCGAACCGCTTCTTACTTCAGCAGGTTCATGAAGACCATCAGTATGGAGGCATTCAGGAAGTCCACCACGAAGGCGCCGATGAGGGGGATGACGAAGTAGGCCGTGTGGGCCGGGCCGAACCGTTCACACATGGCATTCATGTTGGCGATGGCGTTTGGCGTGGCACCCATACCGAATCCACAGGTGCCGGAAGCCATGACAGCGGCTTCGTAGTTTCTGCCCATGACACGGAAAATGACGAAATACGCAAAGAGGGCCATTACTACAGTCTGAATGAGAAGGGTGACGATGAGGGGCACCGCCAGGTCTGCCAGCTGCCAGAGCTTCAGGCTCATGAGGGCGCAGGAAAGGAAGATATTGAGGCACATACCCCCAAGAACTTCGCTTTCCTTCTGGTAAATGCCGAAAAGCTTTGTTCCCTCCGCTACATTCCGGATGACCGCCGCCACAATCATGGCGCCGATGTACCCCGGGAATACGAGGCCGATGTCCACGAAGAACTGGCTCACGTAGGTGCCAAGGCCCATGGCCAGGAGAAGCTGGCCGAAGGCGTACATGAAATTATCCATGTTCAGGTAGTTCGCTGCCGCATCTTCATCGTCCTCTGTCTCCGGATGCTTATTTATCTTTCCGCCGTCCAGGGTGGAAGAGGATTCATCGGTTTCCGTAGAGAACAGGTGGAAATGGCGGATCAGCAGCTCCCCGATAGGACCGCCGATGAAGGAGCCTGCCACCAGGCCGAAGGTGGCCGCTGCAAAGGCGATGGTGGTGGCATCCGGAAGTCCCAGCTTTTCCAGCACCGGACCGAAGGAGCCGGAGGTGCCGTGGCCGCCGACCAGGGGGATGGAACCGTCCGCCAGGCCCATGAGGGGGTTCTCATGGAATACATGGGAAAGGGAAATGCCGATGCAGTTCTGGATGATGATGAGAATACCCACGAGCACCGCCATTTTGATGACAAGGATGCCGCCCTTTTTGATGAGTTTCACACTGGCCATGTAGCCGATACTGGTGAAGAAGAGCATCATGCACCAGTTCTGCATCACCGTATCCTGGCTGTAGGTCCACAGGCCTTTAGTGTACAGAATGCAGTTGATGATGGAAAAAATCGTACCGCCGATGACCGGCGCCGGAATGCAGTATTTCCGGAGGAATTTGATTTTTGTTTTCAGAAAACCGCCCAGAAAAAAGACAGCCACCGCGGCTGCCAGTGTCTGGTACATATTGAGATTGATGTCCATGCTGTTAGCTCCCATTTCTTTCTCCCGAAGGAGAAAATTCATATAATATCAAGTATAAGGGAATGGCATAGAAGAATCAAGAAACAATTACTTGCACTCATGCAAATGAACCTGAAGAAGTGGGCTTTTCCCTATGAGAGATTCCGCAAACCATGTATAATAAATGATAGTGAAGACGTTTCCTTTATTAACGGTATAAGGAGTATGGTATGTTTGACCTTCTGGATATAGGTACCCTGCTGTATCGGGTGCCGGCCCTTCTCATTGCTCTTTCCTTCCACGAATACGCCCATGCCGCGGTATCAGATGCCCTGGGTGACCCCACGCCCCGGGCCATGGGCCGGCTCACGGTGAATCCCCTGGCCCACCTGGATGTACTGGGCACCATCCTTCTCGTACTCTGCGGCTTCGGCTGGGCCAAGCCGGTCATGATCAATCCAAGGTATTACGACGACTACAAATCAGGGGTACTGAAGGTCTCCTTTGCAGGCCCCGGCATGAATCTGTTTCTCGGGTTCCTTTCCATCCTTCTCTCCGCCATTCTTTACCGTCTCGGCATGCTGTCTGTGGAAAGCAGCCGTTTTCTGAACTGGATCATGCTGTACAACGTATGGTTTGCTTTTTTCAATCTCATTCCCGTACCGCCGCTGGATGGTTCCAAGATTCTGTCCATGTTCCTGCCGGGAGAACTCTCCTTTAAATATGAGAATTTCAATGCCCGGTACGGATTCATCCTGCTCATGGTGGTGGTCTTCAGCGGATTCATCAACCGGATCATCAACCCCCTGGCCAACGGTTTCATCTCCCTCTGCACCGGGCTGGTGTATCTGGTATTTTGAGGGTACCACAGTGCTTCCCTTAGCGATATACCGCATGGATACACAGGAAACGCATTTCAACGCAGTCATTCTTCCCTTAAGAGGCGATACCCATGTCCATCACCTGGCTGATTTTTGAAATTCTTGGCACCGTGGCTTTTGCTTTTTCCGGCGCCGGGGTAGGCCTGTACCGCCGGATGGACATATTCGGCATTACGGTGCTGGCCGTCATGACCGGCGTAGGCGGTGGCATGATCCGGGATGTGCTCTGCGGCATCACGCCGCCTACAGCCCTCACCCATCCGGACAGCCTTCTCGTATCCATCGGGACCGCCCTGGTGGTGAGCTTTTTATATCCCTTTTTCCGTATCCCCAAAAGAGGGAAAATCCTGATTTCTTTCCTGTACCATATTTCCGACACCATTGGCCTTGCTGCCTTTACGGTGACCGGTGTGCTCACTGCTTTTTATACCTGGCCCGCCTACCATTACGTACTTCCTGCCATGCTGGGACTCATTACGGCTGTGGGAGGCGGTATCATCCGGGACATGATGGCCCGCCGGATGCCGGTGGTCCTCTATATGGATGTGTATGCCATTGCCTCCGTAGCCGGCGGCCTCCTCATGTGCATTCTCCATGGCCGGATGTCCCTGTCCCTGGTC
This sequence comes from uncultured Dialister sp., assembly GCF_900541605.1. Taxonomy (GTDB): domain Bacteria; phylum Bacillota; class Negativicutes; order Veillonellales; family Dialisteraceae; genus Dialister. Next base: position 2,847 of record NZ_UQKJ01000002.1, read on the forward strand.
TCCTGGATTGCCTTCTCCTTCGTCCTCTTTCTTCGGGTGGCCGCCATCCACTTCGGCTGGCAACTGTACCATCCCCACAGGAGAATGAGAAGGTAAGATCATGAATCGGGAATGGTGATAGGAAGCGCCGGAATGGTCTGGCGCCGCGGCGCATATCCCCGGCGAAGCCGCTATAGGGCCCGGCATACGTCCTTCAAAGCCAGGAGCCCGGATATTTTTTCATCAGGAGTTCCAATTATGACAACAGCCAGAAGACAGTTATCCTTTATATTTACGGCCCACGGATTTTCCACCGATGAAGCGGGGAAGGCAGAGCTTTCCCCGGAGGATCGGAAATGGAAAAAGCAGTTTGATGAAGATCGGTGGGAAACTTTATATTTTCTGGGATTCGAGAATATTTCTGCCGGCAGTCCGTCCTTCCTGTTCCTTCACCGCCTGGCATCTGCTTTTGTGAATGTACTCCTGACGTCTCCTTTGTTTCCCTTCCTGAAGGGGAAGATGGACGTATCTATTCCGGAGGAGGATGTGGAAAGGATTCTGCAGGCTCTGCCCTATGGACCTGGCGTGGAATGGGTGGACGAATCATGGATACAGCAGAGCGTAGACGAATTGAACCGGGCATTTCACAGGGATTTTGATGGGTCCGGCCAAAGTCCGGAGGACTATCTCAAAAGTCGGCGGAAGGATGCGAAGATACCGGATCGTATCTATTTTCACCTGGTGGAGGATACAAAGAATGGAGCCTATCCCTTTGCTTTCCTTGCTACCTATGCTACGTTTGACGAAAATGGGAAAGCACGGCAGATGCCGCTGAGCTACGCACTGAAGGAATATAAAGGGGACAGGAGCAAACTGCTTCACCTTTTTTCGTCGCTGGACAAAGCGGCTTCCGTGCTGCCGCCTTTGGGAAAATTTGTGGAAGACGGAACCATGCTTCATCCCTTTGGCGTCACGGCAGATGAGGCCTATGATTTTCTGAAGTCTGTACCGGCGCTGGAGGAGAAGGGCATCTACTGCCGTATCCCGAACTGGTGGAAAAACGGAAGGCACCGTCCATCTGTTACTATTTCCATGGGCGCCGGAAAGCCGGAGGGCCTGGGACTCGATGCCATCCTGTCCCTGCGGCCTGAGCTTACCGTGGACGGTGTAAAACTTACAAAAAAGGAAATCCGGGAACTCCTCGCCCAATCAGAGGGCCTGGCCTTCCTGAAGGGCAAATGGATTGAAGTAGACCATGACAGGCTTACGAAACTCCTGAAGTTCATGGAAAAGGGCGGCGATAAGGTGTCTTTCCGGGAGGCCCTGAAACTGTCCGCATCCTCGGAAAATGGGGAATTGACCTACCTGCCGGGGGCCTGGATGAAGAGAATTCTTCATACCATGAAGGACCCCGCTTCTATCCGGGCTGTGGCGGTGCCGAAAACACTGAAAGCTTCTCTCCGTCCCTACCAGAATGTGGGATTCCGCTGGCTTTATACACTGGCATCCATGGGCTTTGGCATGTGTCTGGCCGATGATATGGGTCTTGGTAAAACCATAGAAGTGCTGGCGTATCTGGAAAAGGTGCGGGAGAAACATCCGGCAGCCCGGGCGCTCCTGGTGGTACCGGCATCGCTTCTTGGAAACTGGGAAAGAGAAATCCGGAAATTTGCACCGTCCCTGCCTTTTACCCTTCTTCATGGACAGAAGAAAGCGGCCATGGAAGAGATGGCTTCCCAGCCTTCCACATTTCTCACCATCACCACCTATGGCATGGCTCTCCGGTTGGAGGGATTGAAGAGGGGGACCTGGGATATGGAAATCCTCGATGAAGCCCAGGCTATCAAAAATCCCGGTACCAGGCAGGCCAGGGCGGTGAAGGCCATTTCGGCACGCATACGTCTGGCCATGACAGGCACCCCCGTGGAGAACAGCCTGTCCAACCTGTGGTCCCTCTTCGATTTCCTGAATCCCGGCCTTCTTGGCAGCCGCCTCCATTTCACCGGCTTTGTGCGGGAACTGGCGAATCGGGAGTCCGGCTATGAACCGCTGAAGAGAATGATAGCGCCCTTCATTCTCCGCCGCCTGAAGACGGACAAATCCATTATCAATGATCTGCCGGAGAAGACAGAAATCGTGGAGTATGTCCCCCTTTCTGCCCGGCAGGCTGCCCTTTATGGAAAGGAGCTGGATCTCCTGGCCCAGTCCCTCAGAGAGACAAAGTCCGATGGCATACAGCGTAAGGGCCTCGTGCTCACGGCTATTTCCAAACTGAAGCAGATCTGCAACCATCCTGATGAATTTCTGGGATCCTCCCGGTTCAGGCCGGAGGACAGCGGGAAGTTCATCAGGCTTCGGGAAATCTGCGAGGCCCTCTATGAGAAGAGGGAGCCGGTCCTTGTATTCACCCAGTATCGGGAAATGGTGGGGCCCCTTTGTGATTTTCTTGCATCCGTCTTTGGCATGCCGGGACTTTCCATCCACGGTGGGACGCCGGTGAAAAAGCGGATGGAACTGGTGGATGAGTTCAACGGTGAAAAGTACATTCCCTTCATGGTGCTTTCCCTGAAAGCCGCCGGTACGGGACTGAACCTGACAAAGGCAGGAACGGTGATTCATTTTGACCGCTGGTGGAATCCGGCCGTGGAAAACCAGGCCACTGACCGGGCTTACCGCATCGGACAGAAGCAGCATGTGATGGTCTATAAATTCGTTTCCCAGGGGACCATTGAAGAGAAAATCAACGATATGATGGAAGACAAAAAACAACTGGCCGAGGAGATCATAGATAGTGGGGTGTCCTGGATTACAGAACTCTCGGACAAAGAGCTGCTGGACCTCCTGAAACTGGATGGGGGAGAGGGGGATGATTCCCATGGCCTGGTATAAGGACATGTATCCCTCCATGAGTGTGGAGGAACTCAAAGCGAAAGCACAACGGTCCCTGGCCGATGCAGAGCGGTCCGGGGGACACCTTACCCCGGTGACCGTCACCAGCCGCACCATTTGCAGGAGCTGGTGGGGAAAGGCCTGGTGCCGGAACATGGAAACTTATCTGGACTACACAAACCGCCTGCCCCGGGGCCGGTCCTACGTCAGGAATGGTGCCGTTATAGACCTTTCCATCAGGGAAGGAAAAGCGGAGGCCCTGGTGCAGGGAAGTGAATGGCGGCCCTATAAAGTGACTATCCTGGTGGATCCCCTTCCCCGGGAGCGGATGGAAAAAATTTCCCGCCTCTGCAGTCGGGAACTTGACAGCATGGAAGAACTGATTGCCGGCCATTTTCCAAAATCCCTGGAATCGCTGCTTACGGAAAGGGGGACCCTGTTTCCCACGCCCGGAGAAATTGAGTTTTACTGTACATGCCCGGACAGTGCCCACATGTGCAAGCACGTGGCTGCTGCCATGTATGGTATTGGTGTGAGACTCGATGAAAATCCATTTTATTTCTTTATTTTCCGGGGCATAGATGTGGAGCGGCTTGTCAAAAAAACACTGGACAGCCGGGTGGAGTCCATGCTGTCCCATGGAGATGTGAAGAATGACCGGATTATTGATGATAAAGAGGTGGAGAATCTCTTCCATCTGAAGTGATAGGGAGGAGATCTCCGGGCTGACAGAAAGGCGCCGGCACAGGGCTTCCACCATTGTTTTCATGCAGGTACTATAACGGAAGGTGATTTTTATGAAAGGCTCCGTGGATATGACCCATGGGCCCATAGCAGGCAAAACCATGAAGTTTGCCCTGTTTCTGGCTGCCACGGGCATGATGCAGCAGCTTTTCAATGCCATCGATGCGGTCATTATGGGACAGTTTGTGGGAAAGGAAGCCATGGCAGCCGTAGGGAGCAGTGTGCCCCTGGTGGCGTTTATCATTACTTTCTTTATCGGCATCTCCCTGGGGGCCAATGTGGTGATTGCCCGGCTCACGGGGGCGGGAAAACGGGAAAAGATTACCGCCGCCGTCCATACGTCCCTTTTCTTTGCCCTGCTGGCGGGCCTGTCCATGCTGGTGGTGGGGGAAATCCTGGCCGAGCCCATACTGGGCCTTCTTATGGTGCCGGAAGAACTCATGCCCCTTTCTCTCCTGTATCTGCGTATTATTTTCCTAGCTTTGCCGGGGGTGCTGCTGTACAATTTCTCATCTGCCATATTCCGAAGCCAGGGAGATACCCGGACGCCTATGGTATGCCTTGGTATTGCTGGCATCCTGAAGGTCATCGTTAGCTTCAGCCTGGTGGTGTTTTTCCACTTTGGCGTGGCAGCCGTGGCTATTTCTACGGCCTGCGCTACCCTTCTGTCATCGGGCCTTCTCCTGTGCCTTCTGTCCCACACGAAAATGGCAGTGCGCATCAGTCCGGGCCTCATGAAAATTGACGGGTCCCTGCTGGCGGAAATCCTCCGCATCGGCGTGCCGGCAGGCATGCAGGGCGCCGTCTTTTCTCTGTCTAATATTGTTATCCAGGCCGCAATCAATAGCCTGGGCTCCGATGTTATGGCAGCGTCGGCGGCAGCGTTCAACCTGGAAATCCTGGCTTATATCTTTGTGAATGCCTTCGGCCAGGCCTGTACCACCTTCGTGGGCCAGAATTACGGTGCCGGAAAGAGGGACCGCTGCTTCCGGGTGGCCAGGATTACCACGTTCCAGAACCTGGCATTTACCATCCTTCTGGGCGGGCTCATCATTTATTTCGGGCGCCCCCTGATGCATCTCTTTACGACCGATGAATCGGTCGTTTCGTATGGTATTATCCGTATCCGGTACATTCTCCTGGCGGAGCCTTTAAATCTCATGATTGAAATGATTTCCGGGTTTCTCCGAGGATTTGGCATTTCTTTTGCCCCTGCGGTCATCGTGGTTACCGGCATCTGCGGTTCCCGGGTTCTCTATGTGGCCACGGTTTTTACCCGGATATCCACGTTCCCTGTGCTCATGGCGGTGTATCCCCTTTCCTGGGCCATCACGGCGGCGGGGCTCCTTATCCTGCTCTGGTGGGAATGGAAGAAAATCCGGGGAACGGCGGACCCATCCGGAAAGGCAGGGCGCTCTCTGAAGTGAGAAGGCCCTGCCCGCTGGCGGCGAAGCTGCAAAACCTCGACTCTTCATCCAATTCCGGATCTTTATGGGAATTTCCACTTCTTCCCTTGACAAAATCGGGGCGGTGAGCCTATACTAAGCTAACTTCTAACGAAAGGGGAGGGCACGATGGCACAGCATTTCATGAATCGGGATTACGGCTTTATGGGCTGGGGCTATTATTATGGCTTCGGCTATTTTTGCCATGCATCCCGTCATGAGTCCCGTGCCCTTTCCAGATAAAAGGATTTCCGTCAAGAAGGACAGACTCATGGGAGCCTGTCCTTCTTTTTTTAGAAAATAACGGCGTTATTTTCTCGGGAGTATAGGAGAATGGAAGTTAGAAGACCGCGGAAATGAAGATTTCCGGAAGGATTGGAGAAGCCCGAAGGGGCAGAGGAGGAAATTATGATTATTGTAATGAAACAGAATGCACCGCTCACCGCTATTGAAACGCTGGAGGCAGAACTTCACGAAAAGGGATTCCAGGTGGACCGGAGCCGGGGATCCAGCAAGGTGGTCCTGGGCCTTGTCGGTGATACATCGGCTTTGGACGAAAGGGATTTCCTTTCTAATCCCTGGGTGGAAAAGGTGATGCGGGTACAGGAACCTTACAAGCGGGCCAGCCGTGCATTTCATCCGGCGGACACAGTCGTGGAAGCGGGGGGCGTGAAGATCGGCGGCAAGAAGCTGGTGGTCATGGCAGGTCCCTGTTCCATTGAAACGCCGGAACAGATCGGTGGCATTGCGAAGGCCGTAAAGGCTTCGGGGGCTGCGGTGCTTCGGGGCGGCGCATTCAAACCGAGAACTTCGCCGTACTCTTTCCAGGGTCTTGGGGAAAAGGGACTGGATATGCTGATTTCCGCAGCCCGGCAGAATCATATGCCCGTGGTGACGGAGCTTATGAGCGCTGACAAGATCGGCATGTTCCTGGAAAAAGGTGTGGATATCATCCAGATTGGTGCCCGGAATATGCAGAATTTTGACCTTTTGAAAGCGGTGGGACGGCTTAATGTACCGGTGCTCCTGAAGCGGGGCATGTCTGCTACCATCGAGGAATGGCTCATGAGCGCAGAGTACATCATGTCGGAAGGGAACCATAATGTGATTCTCTGCGAACGGGGAATCCGTACTTTTGAAAAGGCCACCAGAAATACGCTGGACCTGTCGGCGGTGGAAGTGGTGAAAGAAAAGAGCCATCTTCCCATCATTGTAGATCCCAGCCATGCAACGGGGCATCGGGAAATGGTGCCGGCCATGGCCATGGCTGCCATTGCGGCCGGGGCAGATGGTATTATGTGTGAAGTTCATAATGATCCGGAACATGCATGGTGTGATGGTGCAGAATCCATTACGCCGGAAACCTTTGGGGACCTCATGGGACGGCTGAAACAGCTGGCACCCATTGTGGGACGGGAACTCTGAGGTTTCCGGGCTGTCCCGGCTCTGGGGGAATTCCCCCAAAGCCGGGAGCCCTGCCTGTTTCTTTACCATGGGCGGGGCAGGAAATGATTCCTGCCCCTTTGCATATCATAGAAAAGGATATCATTATGAACAGTGACTTTAGCAGGATTCCCGTGGCCGTCATCGGACTGGGCCTCATGGGGGGCTCCTTTGCCAAACGGCTCAAAGAACTGGGGCACCCGGTGATTGGCATCAACCGGACGGAAAGTGTGGCCAGAGAGGCCCTCTCCATGGGAATCGTAGATACTATTGACCCGGGAGATCTGAAAAAGGCGGAAATTGTCATTTTCTGTACTCCTGAAAAGGGAACACTGGCCTTTATCAAAGAGCACCTGTCTCTCCTTCAAAAAGGGGCGGTGCTCACAGATATTGCGGGAGTCAAAAACGGGTTTGCCAAAGAACTCAGGGCCATACTCCCAAAGGATGTGGATTTTATTTCCGGCCATCCCATGTGCGGCCGGGAAGGAGCAGGACTTTCCCAGGCCGATGGCCGGATTTTTGAGGGATCCAATTATATCCTCATTCCGGAGCCCTGGAACCGGAAGGAGCATCTGGAGCTGGTGAGAAAGCTGGCCCTGGAGATGGGATGTGCCCACGTACCGGTAGTGACGGCGGAGGGACATGATCGGGCCATTGCCTATACCAGCGATCTTCCCCATGTGGTAGCCACATCTCTCATGAACAGCCGGTCCTATTCAGAGGAAACGAAGTATTTCATTGGCGGCTCTTTCCGGGATGAGACGCGGGTAGCCGATATTAATGAAGACCTCTGGACATCCCTGTTCCTGTCGAACAGGGAAAAACTGGTGGAAGAAATTGACCGGTTCCGTGAGGCCCTGGACAGGGCGAGGGAAGCCATTGCCGCAGGCAGCGAGGAAGATATCCGAAAATTTTTGAAGGAAGCCGGCAGAAGAAGAAGGGAAATGATAGATCATGGCAGCCATTAATGTGGATTTGGGAAAAGATTCGTATACCATTGAAATTGAAAGGGGTCTTATCCATAGGGTGGGCGAGAAAATCCGGGCCCTTACGAAGGCAGAAAAAATCGCAGTCATCACTGATGATCACGTAGAGCCTCTCTATGGGAATACGATTCGTACGGTCCTTACGAAGGCGGGCTTTGATGTGCGGGTTATTGCCATTCCGGCGGGGGAAACGAGCAAGAACCTTCAGGTCCTTTCTGATGTGTACGATGGGCTCTCGGAATTTGACATGTCCCGGAGCGATGCTATCGTTACCCTGTCCGGCGGCGTACCGGGGGACCTGGGCGGCTTTGCAGCAGCTACTTATATGAGGGGGATTCCTTTTTTCCAGATTCCCACTACCATCCTGGCCCAGATTGACAGTTCCGTGGGAGGCAAGGTGGCCGTGGACCTGCCAGGCGGTAAAAACCTGGCCGGTGCCTTTTACCAGCCGAAGGGTGTCTTTATCGATCCGGATCTCCTGAAGACCCTGCCGCCCCGCTATATCCATGACGGCCTGGCGGAAGCGGTGAAGTACGGATGCATCGGGGACCGGGAGCTTTTTGAAATCTTTGAATCCCTGGAAACAGAAGAAGACCTGGACAGGCATATAGAAGAAATCATCCTCCACAGCGTACTCCAGAAAACAAAGGTGGTGGAGGAAGATGAATTTGATACGGGAAAACGGCAGGTTCTGAACTTCGGACACACCATAGGCCATGCGGTGGAACGGTATTTCCACTACTCCACCTTTACCCATGGCGAAGGAGTGGCTATAGGCATGTGCCTCATGACGGAACAGACGGAGAAGATGGGAATCACGGAAAAAGGCACTGCCAGCCGCATTATCCGGGTACTCCATAAACTATCTCTCCCTACATCCATTGCCGTTCCGGCGGAGGAACTCATTCCCCAGATTATGCATGATAAAAAGCGGCGGGGAAAGAAGATCACCCTGGTGGTACTGCGCCGCATCGGGGAAGCGGAACTTCTTACCATCGATACATCGGAACTTCCGAAATATATTGTGACCGGCTGAGGAAAAATCCATGAATATCACCATCACACCGGGCCCCCTCTCAGGATCCCTGCGGGTGCCCTCTTCCAAGAGCATGACCCATCGGGAAATCATTGCTGCTGCCCTGGCCAAAGGACAGACTGAAGTTACCGGGATTTCCTGGTCCCAGGATATCGAAGCCACCTGTCGTATACTCACCCTTCTGGGGGCATCCATGAAAAAGTTGGAAAGCCCGGAGGGCATCACGCTTCATATCGAAGGGGGACTTCGAAAGCAGACGGGCCTTCTTACCGCCGATGCGGGTGAGTCGGGCTCTACACTCCGGTTCCTTATCCCCCTGGCCCTCATTTCCGGGAATCCGGTTGTTTTCACGGGCCACGGCCGTCTTTCGGAGAGGCCCCTTACCCCCTATTACCGGATTTTTGAAGAAAAAGGGATTTCCTATACCACGGAAGGCGGGCTCCCTCTGAAAGTGGAAGGAAAGCTCCCGGGAGGGCACTACGAACTGCCGGGAAATGTGAGCTCCCAGTTCTTTACGGGACTCCTCTTTGCCCTGCCTCTGGCGGATGGGGACTCCCTTCTGGCCAGTACTACGCCTCTGGAATCCAAAAGTTATGTAGATATGACTGTGGACACCCTGGCCCGCCATGGTATTACCATTCACACCCGGGGAGAAGGAAGTTATGAGATTCCCGGTGGCCAGTCCTATAAAACGGGCAGTTTTGCGGTGGAGGGAGACTATTCCCAGGCTGCTTTCTGGCTTACCGCTGCTCTTTCCGGAGGCCATATTACCCTCGCCGGCCTGTCCGATACATCTCTCCAGGGGGATAAGGCCATTGTCTCCCTGTACCGGGAGATGGGAGGATTTATAGAAAAGGGACCGAAGGGACTGACGGCGGAAACGGGCCGCCTCCACGGCATTACCATGGATGCGGAAAACGTGCCGGACCTGGTGCCTGCCTTTGCAGCCATGGCAGCGGTGAGCGAAGGCACTACGGAAATCATCCATGCCGGCAGGGTGCGGCTGAAGGAATGCGACCGCCTCCATGCCATGGCTGTGGAACTGGCAAAATTGGGAGCCCGTATCACCGAAAAACCGGAGGGACTGGTGATTCATGGAAGACCATCCCTTTCCGGCGGTACCGTGTCTTCCTGGAATGACCATCGCATTGCCATGGCCCTGGCCTCCATTACGCCGAAGCTTACAGGTCCTCTCACCATTGAGGGAGCGGAAAGCGTCAGAAAATCGTACCCCCGGTTCTGGGATGATTTCCGGAAGCTGGGAGGAAACATCAGTGCAGCTGGCGGATAGAGGAAGCCGCAGAGCTGCAGCCTTTTTACGGCCCCTGTTTATTTCCCTGACATTCACCATGAGGAGTATCTTATGAGCAATACATTTGGAAAAACGGTACAGGTTACTATTTTTGGCGAATCCCATGGCACCGCCATCGGTGCTGTCATTGACGGCCTCCCTCCCGGCCTTTCCTTTGACTGGGAACAGGTGCGGTGGGAAATGGCCCGCCGGGCGCCGGGAAACTCAAACCTGGCCACCCCCCGGAAGGAGAAGGACAGTTTTGAAATCCTTTCGGGTTATTTTAACGGCCATACCACCGGTACGCCCCTGGCCATGGAAATCCGGAATACAAACCAGCATTCCAAAGATTATGATATCCTCAAGGATCACATGCGCCCGGGCCATGCGGATTATACGGGGCATGTGAAGTATGGCGGATTCAATGACTACCGGGGCGGCGGCCATTTTTCCGGCCGTATTACGGCGCCCCTCACCTTTTCCGGCGCCCTGGCAAGGCAGGTATTGGAAAAGGACAATATCATCATCGGTGCCCATGCCCTGGAAATCCATGGCATCCGGGACCGTGCCTTTGACCCCTTAGGAGAAGATGAGGACCTCTACAGCTACCTGGATACCATGAAACTCCCGGTAATCGAAGAGGAAAAAAGAAAGGCCATGGAAGATATTATTCTCTCTGCCCAAAAGGCAGGGGACTCAGTGGGAGGCATCGTGGAGTGCATAGTGACCGGCCTTCCCGTGGGGCTGGGGGATCCCTTCTTCGATTCCCTGGAAAGTGAGATGGCTCATATGATGTTTTCCGTGCCCGCGGTGAAGGCCATCGAATTCGGGGAGGGCTTCGGCTTTGCTTCCCTTTTCGGGGCGGAAGCCAATGACAGCCTCCATTATGAACAGGGGAGGCCGGTGGCCCTCACCAACCATAACGGCGGCGTGCTGGGCGGTATTTCCAGCGGCAGCCCCGTGCTTTTCCGGCTGGCTGTAAAGCCAACGGCGTCCATCGGACGGCGGCAGCGGACCATTGACATTTCCAAAAAAGAGGATACGGATCTTTCCATTGGCGGCCGCCACGATCCCTGCATTATTCCCCGGGCTATCCCGGTTATTGAAAATGCGGCGGCTCTGGTGATTCTGGACCTGCTTCTTACGGACAGGAGGAATTCCTATGTCAGATAGAGTGATTCGGGTCGGCTGCTACGGTGCTAAGGGCTCCTATACCTACGAGGCCATGGAGAAGCAGTTTGGTGACAGAAAACGGGAGGAATTCTATTTTCCCCTCTTCGAAGATGTGGTGAAGGCGGTGCAGGAGGGGGATATCGACTACGGCGTCATGCCCATTGAGAATTCCTCCACCGGCGGCATTACCGAAGTTTATGACCTCATCCAGCGCTACGGCTGTGCCGTGGTGGGGGAGCAGATGGTGAAAATCGAACATAATCTTTTGGGCCTTCCCGGCGCGAAGCTGGAGGATATTGATACGGTCTTTTCCCATCCCCAGGGATTTGCCCAGTGCCGTCCATTTTTTAACAAGCACCGGAACTGGACATTAAAGCCCTATTTTTCTACGTCCCGAAGCGCGGAAAAGGTGGCCCAGGACGGGAAAAAGAACCAGGCCGCCGTGGCGAGCCGCACAGCGGCAAGGCTCTATGGCCTGTCGGTGCTGGCAGAAAATATTTTCTTCAACAGCAGCAACTATACCCGATTTTTTATTATCGGGCCGAAAATGGAGATCAAACCGGAAGCCGATAAGATTACCCTCGTCATTTCTGTGCGCCATGAACCGGGGGCCCTGTACCATGTGCTGGGTTACTTCTTCTACGGCGGAATGAATATGACCCATCTGGAGTCCCGCCCCATGGAAGGACGGCCTTTTGAGTATTTCTTCCACATTGATGTCATGGGCCGGCTGGAAGATCCGGCGAACGCCCAGACCTTGAAGGGCCTCGAATCCATGTGCACCTATTTTAAAATCCTCGGCAACTATCCGTCCTGTAAAAGGTAGTAAGGTAGTACGGTGGCGGATAGAGGCATTGGTATGGGAGCCTCTGGCTGTCAGGAAACATCAACAGCCTGCGGCAGAGGCAGCCATTGGCAGCAGCATTTGAAACGCGCCGCAGGCGAATCAGCCTTCCTGCCAGCTGGAAGCTCCCGCACCGGTGACTCTATCCAAAGCGCGTTCAGCAGAAAGGAGTCATTATGAAACTGGGTCTTCTGGGGGAAGTCCTGGGACACAGCCTGTCCCCGGAAATTCACCGTATATTATTTGAAAAACTGGACATTTCCTCTTCCTATGAACTTATAGAAATTCCAAAGGACCGGTTCCAAAAGGACCTGCCCCGCATCCTGTCGGACTATGATGGCCTCAATGTGACCATTCCCTATAAGGTGGCGGTCATTCCTTTCCTGGATGAGCTGTCAGAAGAGGCGAAGACCATCGGCGCCGTGAATACCATTGCCCATAAAGGCGGCCGTCTCGTGGGATACAATACGGACTATACCGGTTTTCAGAGAACCCTTGCCCGCATCGGCTGCCAGGTCTCCGGTAGGGAAGCCGTGGTACTGGGCCATGGCGGTGCGTCCCGGGCCATCATCCAATGCCTCTTCGATGAAAAGGCTTCTGCCATCCATGTCATCAGCCGGCATCCGGAGAAGGTGGATCCCGATTTCCTTTCCTTCGCCAAAGCCCGGCATGTGGATATCGAAGGTTACGACAGCCTTCCTTCCATGAAGGACCGGTATCTCCTGGTAAATGCGACTCCTGTGGGCATGTACCCGAAGACCGGCGTATCTCCCGTATCGGCTGCAGAGGCCGTTTCTTTCCCAAAGGTGGTGGATATTATTTACAATCCGAAGGAAACCAGACTGCTCCACGATGCGGCAGCCAAAGACAAATCCAACGGTATGTACATGCTGGTCATGCAGGCCATGGCGGCAGAAGAAATCTGGATGGACCGGGATATTTCCCCGGCCCTGGCGGAAGAAATTGCGGAGGAAATGGAAATATGAAGAATATAGCGCTCATCGGCATGCCGGGATCCGGGAAAACCACCTTCGGCAAAGGACTTGCCAGAGTCCTCTGCTGCCCCTTTGTGGACGCCGATGATTATCTGGAAAAGAAGGAAGGCCAGACTATTCAAAGCTTTTTCGCGGAAAGTGAAAAGGCTTTCCGGGATGCGGAGGAAAGGACCATCCGGGACTTATCCCGGATGGAGGGGATTGTTATCGCCACCGGAGGCGGTGTGATAAAAAGAAAAGCCAATGTGGACCGGCTTCATGAAGGAGGGCTCATTATTTTCCTGGACCGCCTTCCGGAGGATATTGTAACGGATGTGGAAGTCGAAAAAAGGCCCCTCCTGAGGGAGGGGCCCGATCGGGTCTTTGCGCTGTATAAAGAGAGGATAGCTCTTTATCGGGAAGCTGCGGATATCACCGTTGCCAACCGGGGCAGGGAAGAAGAGGTGCTGGAAAACCTGGTGGAAGCCCTGAAGGAGCAGGGGTAATACGGACGGTTGTCTTATAACCGTCCCCTGCCGGGCATGGGGATTCGGCCTTTCTTTTTTACCGGCCCTTTCTCTTTTCCCGGGCCAGAAGAATCGGGTCGCCGCCGAGCCCCCAGTTTTCCAGGGGTACCTCATCGATGACCACCACCGTGGTGGCGGGGTTCTTGTGGAGCACGTCGGCCAGAAGATTTGTGACGCCGCTGATGAGCTTTGCTTTCTGCTCCGGAGTCACATTTCCTTCTTTCGTGATTTTGATGTTGACATAAGGCATGATGGACCTCCTTGCTTTAAAAAATCCGGGGTTTTCCTGATTGTAGCAAAACAATAGGGAAAAAGGAAGAGCGGGCAGCCATCTGCATCAAACAGAAATAATTCCCATTACCCCTTGACGGAATGAGTCGGTGGGTGTATGATTTTTTCATAATCATTTACCCTTCGGGGAACAATTACATACTTTGGCAAAGATGTCTGATCATGAATGGTTCATGTCAGGCTTTTTCTTTTGGACAATGGAGCCCGGGATATCCCGGGCTCTTTGTCTTTGGAAAAGCCGCTATTCCGGTCAGACTTTTCTTTTTCCCAAAGTAAAAGGAGAGGATTGGTATGAAAAAAATGGAAGTGCTGAAAGGCAAGTGGCCCCTGCTCCTGGCGGCAGTGGCCCTGCCGTCGGTGGCTCTGGCTGCGGAGCCGGAAGGCCGGTATTCGTCGGTGGACACGATCTGGGTCCTTTTGGGGGCCATCCTGGTGTACTTTATGCAGCCGGGATTCGCCATGGTGGAAACGGGGCTCACCCGTGCGAAGAATGCGGGCAACATTGTCATGAAGAACTTCATGGACTTTGCCCTTGGCACCGTGGTGTTCTGGTTCCTGGGCTTTGGCCTCATGTTTGGCACCGATATCGGCGGCATCATTGGTACGCCGGATCTTTTCGTCACCCATTTCCAGGTACCCGATGATGCGGGGTACACCACACTGGCCTACCTTTTCTTCCAGACCGTGTTCTGTGCTACCTCCGCCACCATCGTATCCGGTGCCATGGCAGAACGGACGAAGTTCTCCGCTTACTGCATTTACTCCATCATCATTTCCCTCCTGGTTTATCCCATTTCCGGCCACTGGATCTGGGGCGGCGGCTGGCTTTCCCAGCTGGGCTTTCACGATTTCGCCGGTTCCACCTGTGTCCACCTCGTCGGCGGCGTCTGCGCCTTCGTCGGTGCCTGGCTCCTGGGACCCAGAATCGGCAAGTACAATAAGGACGGCACCGTAAACGCTATCCCCGGCCACAGCATCACCCTGGCCTGCCTGGGCATGTTCATTCTCTGGATGGGCTGGTTCGGTTTCAACGGCGGATCCACGGTCTCCATGACCGGCGATAAGGTCATCGAATCTGCCGGCCACATTATGATTACCACGAACCTGGCGGCAGCAGTTGCTGCCTGCACCACCATGGCGGTGACCTGGGTGAAATACGGCAAACCTGATGTGTCCATGACCCTGAACGGCGGCCTGGCAGGACTCGTAGCCATCACCGCCGGCTGCGATGCGGTGACGGTACCGGGTTCCTTCTGGATCGGCCTCATTGCAGGCGTATTCATTGTGTATGCTGTCGAATTTGTAGACCAGAAACTGAAAATTGATGATCCCGTCGGCGCCATTGCGGCCCACGGCGGATGCGGTGCCCTGGGCACCATCCTCACCGGCTTCTTCTCTGAAGAAAGCGGCCTCCTCTATACTGGAAATCCCCATTTCCTCTTCATCCAGATCCTGGGTGTCGTAGTTGTTGCTATTTACGTATTTATTGCCATTAATATCGTATTCCGCATCATCCGTGCCACCATCGGCCTCCGGGTGAGCCGGGAAGAAGAAATCAACGGTCTGGACTTCGAAGAACACGGCCTGGCTTCCGCCTATGCAGACTTCATGATGGTTCCGGAAACGACGGAAGAAAAAATCGAAGCCGGCAAGGCCCCTGCCAATGCGGTGGAAGTTCCGATGGATAAGGAAGTACCGGAAACTGTGGCACCGAAGGAAGTGCCTGCCGACGGACACCGGCTCTGGTGCGTCACCATTATTACCTCCGACAAGCGCTTTGAAATCCTGAAGGCTGCCATGGAAGCCATCGGTATCACCGGCATGACCGTTACCAAGGCCCTGGGATTCGGCCTCGAAAAAGGACAGACCCAGATGTACCGCGGCGCCGCGGTTTCTGCGAAACTGCTGCCGAAGGTGCGGGTGGACATTGTGGTATCCAAGATTTCCCCGAGAACCGTCATTGAAGTGGCAAAGAAAGCCCTCTACACCGGCAAGTACGGCGATGGTAAAGTCTTTGTCACCACCGTGGACAACGCTGTCAAGATCCGCACCGGAGAAGAAGGGTATGATGCTCTCCAGGATTATCCTATCGAAGATAAATAAAGGCCTCCATTTTATGGGCCGGGAAAGTGAGAAATCATTTTCCCGGTCTTTTTTTATTTTATAAGTGTATACTTCAATAGCACCTGCA
The DNA here is from genome assembly GCF_900541605.1 of uncultured Dialister sp. Classification (GTDB taxonomy): domain Bacteria; phylum Bacillota; class Negativicutes; order Veillonellales; family Dialisteraceae; genus Dialister. Next base: position 18,660 of record NZ_UQKJ01000002.1, read on the forward strand.
GCGCAAATGGACTTTTTCACATGGTTATTCACAGCTTGTGGATAAATGGATACTGAGAATCGGGAATTCAGAAACCATGGAAAAAATGACAGGTGTCCTCTCGAGATATACACAAAAATCTGTGAATAACTGTGAATAATTGAAAAGTGGGCTGGGGAAAACTTTGGAATTGAGTGCCGAATATCCCATGGTACAGGGATATCTCACTTATCCACAGACGGAGTTCCTGTGAATTCTGCTTTCACAGGAAGCAGGGCCTTTTGAAAAAACGGGGAAAAGAGTCTGTCAAAGAACGGTAAAAGGAAGTAATGATGGTGAAAATCTGAGAAAAATAGAGAAAACAGATAAAAATTGAAATGAAGGGATGTCCATTTCCAGTAGAAAGATAAAGGTAAATATAAGAATAGTCAGCTCATTTCATGGGAATGGAGGACAGGATAATGTATATACGCCAGCGTATTTCACAATTTCACAGGATGGAATGCACAGATAGAAAAAATAAAATGTTTCCCTATTGACTTTTAGGGGATTTCAGTTTAAAATAGCTTTAATTTCAAAGAAGCTGGGAAGAGAAGAGTACGCAGGAAAGAATGACAAAGAGAGCTCCGGTCGGTGAAAAGGAGTACAGGAAAGCCTGCGGAAGATGGCCTCTGAGCTTGCACTGCCGAATGGTGAAGCAGTCCGGGTTTCTCCCGTTACAGAGACAGGGTATCAAGGCGCAGGCCGGCGTACCTTATAAGGTTTTCATGGCGACATGGAAACGAAATTGGGTGGTAACACGAGTATCTCGTCCCTTGGTGGGACGGGATTTTTTTATTACAAATCGGGAGGTTTTACTTTGCCTATTAAAATTGCTGACGGTATTGAAGCCATTTCTGAACTGAAAAAAGAGGGAATTGTCACTATTGGTGAAAAAAGGGCACGGACCCAGGATATCCGTCCCCTGAAAATCCTCATCCTGAATCTTATGCCTATCAAAAAGCCTACGGAGGTGCAGCTGCTCCGGCTTCTGGGAGATACGCCGCTGCAGCTGGATGTGGATTTCGCCCGCATTGCATCCCGGGAGACTACCCACACCGATAAATCGTACCTTGATGAAAATTACCTGACCTTTGATGATATCAAAGACAAACGGTACGATGGTTTTATCATTACCGGGGCGCCGGTGGAAAAAATGCCCTACGAACAGGTGGATTACTGGCCGGAAATGCTGAAATATTTCGACTGGGCCGATACCCACGTATTTTCTACCCTTCACTTCTGCTGGGCTGCCCAGGCCGGACTTTATCGGGATTATGGGGTGCAGAAACGAATCCTACCCCAGAAGCTCTTCGGCATTTACCAGTACAACCTGACTCTTGCCTACCATCCCCTGCTCCGGGGATTTGATGACCGCTATTTCATTCCCCAGTCCCGCCATACATCCATTGATGACAGGAAGGTGGATGAAACGCCGGAGCTTACGGTCCTGTCGAGGTCTGAGGAAAACGGGATCAACATCGTGACGGATAAGGAATCCCGCCGCATCTTCGTGCTGGGCCACTTCGAATATGATCTCCGCACCCTGGAATGGGAATACAAAAGGGACCGGGAGAAGGGGCTTCCTATCCGCCTTCCGGAAAACTACTATCCCTACGATGATCCCCAGGAAAAACCGCGGTTTGTATGGTGCAGCTATGCCCACCTTTTCTACCATAACTGGCTGAACTTCGTATACCAGGAAACCCCTTACAGTCTGGATGATCTCATGCCCTTCAACGTGCACAATCCACTGCATGTGTGAAAAGGGCAGCTGTCATTATGCTTTAAGGAGGATTTCTATGAAGAAACTGTTACTCTTTGTTGTACTGCTTTTCGGCCTTACCCTGGGCCTTTCCGGATGCGGGAGTTCCTCTTCCGGCGGAAAGACTCTCCGGGTGGGCATGGATGCTGCCTATCCTCCCTTTGGGTTCCAGAACATGGAAACAAAGTCCTATGAAGGTTTTGATGTGGACATTATCAAAGCCATTGCAAAGGAAGAAGGCCTGGAGGCGGATATCCACAATGTAAATTTTGATGGTCTCATTCCGGCGCTCCAGTCCGGAGATCTGGACACCGCTATCAACGATATCACTGTCACAGAGGACCGGAAGAAGTCCGTGGATTTCACGAAACCCTACTATATTGCCGGACTCGGCGTGGTGGTGAAAGGCGATGATTCTACGATCCGGTCGAAGGAAGACCTGAAAGGGAAGACCCTTGGCGTTACCATCGGTTCCACCGGGGAAGAGGCAGCCCGCAAAATCGACGGAGCCAATGTAAAAGTTTACAATACCCTGAGCGACGCATTCCTGGACCTGAAACAGGGGGCCGTAGATGCCGTGGTGAATGATATTCCCACCAATGAATACTACGTAGCCAAAACGGCAGACCACTCCGTGAAGACGGCGCCGGTGGCCCTGTCTACGGAGGACCTGGCCATTGCGGTCAGGAAGGGCAACAAAGATCTCCTTGCCAGACTGGATGACGGCCTTGCTAAAATAAAGAAAAACGGTGAATTTGCGAAAATCTACAAAAAGTGGTTCGGCAAAGAACCGCCGGAAGAAATCATGAAGTAGCGGGAGGCATATATGATTACGGAAATCCTCAAAACCTATCCATTCATCGTCCTTGATGGCGCGTTCTCTACAGAACTGGAACGTCAGGGCTTTTCCATCAACGATGACCTTTGGAGCGCCATTGCCCTTTACAAGAATCCGGACATGGTGAAGGCGGTGCATCTTTCTTATTACCGGGCCGGCAGCGACATCGTTACCAGCGCCAGCTACCAGGCCACTTTACAGGGCTTTGAAAAGAAGGGGTTTACCAGGGACGAGGGGAAGAAACTTCTCCGGAAATCGGTGGAACTGGTGCAGGAAGCTCGGGATGAGTATCTTTCGTCCGCGCCGGAAGAAAAGCGGCCGGCCCCCCTCGTGGCTGCGTCCATCGGTCCTTATGGGGCATATCTGGCAGATGGCAGCGAGTACAAAGGGCACTATGGAAAGACTCGAGAGGAGCTGGCAGATTTCCACAGGGAGCGGATGCAGGTACTGGCGGAAGCGGGGCCGGATCTCTTTGCCTGTGAAACCATTCCTTCCCTGGTGGAGGCCCTGGCGGAGGCGGATGTGCTGTCCGAAATTCCCGGTGCCTCCGGTTGGATTTCCTTCTCCTGCAAAGATGAATTCCATACCTGTGGTGACGACCTTATCGGAGATTGTGCGGAAGCCCTCGATGAATTTCCCCAGGTGAAGGCCATAGGGGTGAATTGTACGGCGCCGGAATATGTGGAGTCCCTGATTCGGGAAATCAGGAAGCATACGGATAAACCGGTGGTGGTGTACCCAAATTCCGGGGAACATTACGATGCAGGAAGTAAGACATGGAACGGCGCTTCTGCGGAGTATGCGGACTATGTGCGTACCTGGTACGCTGCCGGAGCCCGGCTCATCGGCGGCTGCTGCCGTACTACGCCTGCGGATATCCGTAAAGTGGCGGAATACAGGAAAGAGCTTCTGGAGCTTTGAAGGTTTCGTTGTAAAAACCGGCTGTATTGGGTATAATCATGGCAGTGTAACTGGATTTTTTGAAGGAGCTGGAAAACCATGCAGGGCGGCGATGCAGATGAATTTATTGATTATATGAATGACGGAGAGGCTTCGGTCCGGCACCGGGGCTATGTATACCGTTTTTCGGGACTGAAATTTCACCCCGGTCGGAATACCTACAGCATCAGCGTGGAAAAGTACCGCTTTTCCAGGGAACCCTTTGAGGAATTCATGGAACTGGTCTACTACTATGAATCGGAGGACGCTGATGAGGTACTGGACCATCTCACGGAAGACATCCTGTGGGACGGCAAGACCTTCTACGAACTGGAAAAGGCACTGACCTGGATCGACTGGTAAAAAAGTAAAAAATTTCTTGACTTGCTGTAAAGGCAATGATATAGTAGATGCAACTTCATAAAGGCAGTGAAGAGAAGAGTACATGAAATGAGCCGGCAAAGAGAGCTCCGCGTGGTGAAAAGGAGAGCGGCAGGTTTGATGGAAGATGGCCTCTGAGCCTGGTGCGCTGAATCATGAAGCGGCCCGGGAACTCCCGTTACAGAGTCAGGGTATCAAGGCTATGCCGGCGTACCTTACAAGGTTTTCACGGTGACGTGGAAATAAAATTGGGTGGTAACACGGTCCTCCGTCCCTTTCGGGATGGGGGACTTTTTGTTTATGGAAATATTTTTATTTTATATGTATCTGCAGGAGGTATTATTATGAATCTGAAAAAAACATTAGCTCTGTCCCTGGCAGCCCTTGCCGTTGTGGGTGCCATTTCCGGTTGCGGCTCCGACAATAAGAAAGATGCCAAAGCTCCGGCGGAAAAGAAGGAAATCACCGTAGGTATCACTCCGGGATACTCCGAAAAGGTCATGGAATACGTAGCACAGGAAGCGGAGAAACAGGGGCTGAAGGTCAATATCAAGTCCTTCTCCGATTATGTGACTCCGGACCAGGCCCTGGCCGCAGGAGACATCGACCTGAACTCTTTCCAGCATGGCCCGTTCCTGGACGCTTTCAATGAAAAGAATGGTACAAAGCTCGTTTCCATCGGCAATACCTATCTCGCACCGCTCCGTATTTACTCCAATAAAGTGGCCGATGTGAAGGACGTACCAGACGGAGCCAAGGTGGCTATCCCCAATGATCCATCCAACGGCGGCCGGGCACTTCTTCTCCTGGACCACCAGGGCCTGCTGAAGCTGAAGGAAGGCACGGATCCCACGAAGGCTGTGGTGGGAGATATCGCAGAAAATCCGAAAAACCTGCAGATTATCGAATTGGAAGCAGCCCAGCTGCCCCGGTCCCTGGATGACGTATCCATTGCCGTTATCAACGCAGGCTATGCGAAGTCCGCCGGCCTGGATACGAAGAAAGCCCTGGCTACCGAAGACAATACATCTCCCTATGTGAATATTATTGCAGCCCGGGAACAGGACAAGGACAACCCCACTTACCAGAAATTCGTGAAGATCTTCCAGAGCGATTCTGTGAGAAAGTATATCAACGATAACTTCAGCGACGGTCTGGTACCGGCGTTCTAAGGAAGCACTGATTAAATCGTTGTCAGATTTCATTCTTGGATTTTTATGCAATGCGAGGAATAGCTCGACGCGAATAGCGAGCTATTTAAGGAGAGCTATGACGAAGCAGTGCATAAAAATCCTTATGAAATCTGACTCTGCGAATTAATCAGCGCTTCCCTAAAAGCAGAATATAAAAAACTGTGAAAAGTGGAAATCCATTTTTCACAGTTTTTTATTTGGCTTTTGCATGGGAATGGGTAGAGTCACCGGCGCGGAGCTTCCAGCCGCCTGGGAAACGGATCCGCCTGCGGCGTCTGCGTGGCTGGGGATGTGCGAACAGGCGAGGATGCCAATGATTCTATCCGAGGCATGCAAAACAGCGCTGTCCGGATACACAGGTTCCATACCTTCATCGCTTCCTTCATGGGGCTATGTTACAATACAACAAGGAGAAAACTGGTTTGTATAAGGGGAGATTACTATGCTTATCGCCTATGCGGCTCCGGCGGAGCCATTTCACAGGGAGCTGGAAATCAAAAAATCCATTTTCATTGCCCATCTGGTACCTGTATCATCGGAGGAGGAAGCGCAGGAGGCGCTCTCAGGCTTCCGAAAGCAGTATAAAGATGCCACCCATAACTGTTACGCCTGGCGCATTGGGACCACCCGGATCCTGGAAAAGTCCGGGGACGACGGGGAGCCTCAGGGAACTGCGGGTCATCCCATGCTCCATGTACTGCAGATGCAGGAGCTTACCAATGTGCTGGCCGTGGTGACAAGGTACTTCGGCGGTATCAAACTGGGAGCCGGTGGGCTGACGAGGGCTTATAGTTCTTCTCTCTCGGAAGCGGTGAAGGAGGCGCCCATTGTCCGCTATACGCCCCATGTACACCTGCGGCTCACCATCCCCTACAACGGGGTGGGAGGATTTGAAAATTATATTAAAGGTACGGATATCATCGTGAAAGACCGATCCTTCACGGATAAGGCGGTGATGGATTTCCTGTGCCTTCCGGAAAAAGAGGATGCCCACCGCCGTTTTTTCACGGACCTCACCGCAGGCAAAGCGGATATAGAGGAACTGGGGGAAGAGTATGTGAAGATGGAGAGGAAAATCAGGAGTCAGGGAAGCGCTGATTAATTCGCAGAGTCAGATTTCATAAGGATTTTTATGCACTGCTTCGTCATAACTTTCCTTAAATAGCTCGCTAATCGGGTCGAGCTATTCCTCGCATTGCATAAAAATCTTAGAATGAAATCTGACAACGATTTAATCAGTGCTTCCTTAACCAATCAAATCTTTTCATAAGACGATAAACTGTAAACGGACAGCGGTAAGCAGAAAGCGGATAGCTTTCCCACCCTGTTCATGATGGGAGAGCAATAATAACAATATTCATTGGAGGAACCGATGAAAACTGCACAGGAAATTGTAACGGAATATGCGAACCGCATCGGAGAGCTGGAGGCGAAGCTGTCGGCACTGACCGATGAGAATGAAGCTTTGAAGAAGATGGTCCGGAATGCCAGAAGCAATGGGGCTTCGGGCAGTTCGGCCATACTGAATGATGGACAGGAAAGGGATTTCTATCCCAGCGAGCGCCATGAAATTCTGGTGGACGTGCTGCAGGACGCCCGAAAGGGACTCAAGGATGGTTCCCGGCGGGCCGATGTCATCGATGATCTGCTGGCTGCGAATCCCACGAATGGGGAGCCAAAGAAAAGGGCATCCCAGGTGAAGGTGATTCTGAAGGGATACCGGGGTATGGACGAGGGAATCAGAAAGAAACTCCGGGCCCTGGGAATCACAGGCAATGAGCAGCATCGGAAGCACTTTCTCCTTTCCTACTTTGATGATCCCCGGTACACGGTCACCATGACCGCCACCGGCAGTGACTCCGGCCGGGGCGGGAAGAACCTGGCCGGTGACATGATCCGCCTGTTCTTTTAGGGAGACTGTGAATCCGGATAGAGCCATTTGCAGGGAAACCGGGATTCTTGGGAGAATAGCTCTATGGGTAAGAAGGGATTTTTGCCTACTCCACCATTTTTCCTGTTGACAAGTCAGGCAGATAAGTATATACTGCTTCATAACTAAAGAATTACCTGCATGGAACGAGACAGAAATGATGGAAACCCTTTCAGAGAGCCGGTGGATGGTGGAAACCGGCAGGAGCTGTTATTTTACTCACTCGCGAGCATCCCGGCCGAACCGAGTAGGACGGGCGGATATCCCCGTTATGGATAAGCCAAAGTCATGGTTTTCCGATCATTGATGCGGCGGAGTGATAAGTACAAGGTGGTACCGCGCAAAGATGCGCCCTTCAGAAATGAATTTTCTGATGGGCGCTTTTATTTTCCCGGTACCGGTGCAGGATGTGTTTCACGCAAAGGAGTGAAGAAGTATGGAAGAGAAAAAAGGTATTTTCAGTGGAGCCCTGGGAAGGCTTATCCTCCCGGGAATTATCCTGCAGTCCGTCCTGATTGGCGGCGGCTATGCCACAGGCCGTGAAATTGTGGAATACGGGGCCAAGTATGGTGCCATGGGATGGCTTTCCGGATTTGCTACGTTTGTGGGATTTGCCCTGGTGGCTATCCTGTCGTTTGAATTGATCCGCCTCTACAAAGTGTATGATTTCAAGTCCTTTTTGAAGCAGCTCATTGGACCGCTGTACCATGTATTCGATGTGGTGTACCTGCTGTTCATGGTCATCATTATCGCCGTCATGTCTTCGGCCACCGGCGCCGTCGTGGAGCAGATGACAGGGCTCAATTACTGGTATGGCGTAGGAGCCATCACCATTATCGTGGGCATCCTGAACTACTACGGGGAAAAGATTATTTCCTATTTTGAAACTATCGGTACGGTGCTGCTCTATATCGGCTATATTTCCTTTTCCATCCTGGTTATCAGCCACGGTGGTGCCCATATTTCCGAAGTCATGGCAACTGGGGATCATTCCTTTGTCCCTGATGCTACGGTAGGGGCAGCCCTGTGGACCGGTATCCTGTATATGGCTTATAACCTGGTCGTATTCCCTGCATCCTTCTTTACCATCAGGGCCCAGAAGAGCCGGAAGGATACGATTATCAGCGGCATTATTGCCGGACTTCTCATGATCATTCCCTGGTTCATGACCTATTACGCAGTCATGGCATTCTACCCGGACAAGGCGGTCCTGGCATCCCCGGTTCCCTGGGTGGCTATGATGCAGGCAGACAATGCGCCGGGCTGGCTGCTGCTCCTGTTCAGCATCGTCATGGGCTGGACCCTGATTGAAACGGCTACCGGTATTATCCATGCCATGCTGGAACGGATTGATACGGGCCTCAAGGATACGGGCCGCCGGCCGCTTTCCCGGAAACACCGCGGCATGCTGACCATTGCTGTCCTTGTTGTTTCGGTGGCTTTTGCCAAGATCGGCATTATTGATCTTATTGCCAAGGGGTACAACGCCCTGGCCTATGCCTTCATCCTGCTGTATCTGGTACCACTCCTCACCGTAGGGGTTTATAAGATTTACAGGAAATCCAAAGAAGAAAAGACGGCAGAAGAAGATGCACCGGATATGGTGATTGCAAAATAAATGTAAGAAAGTTACGAAAAGCCTCCGTGGGGATTTTTTCCCGGGGAGGCTTTTTTACAGGGAAAACCGGGGAAGTGCTTCCCTGGATTTATGTGGCCGGTTTTCCTGTTCCTCCGATGCATTATATATTCTTATATTTATAGAAAAAATCGATGATTGCCGGTTTTTCTATTTTATATCTTGCGGGAATCCAACTTTTGCGATAAAGTATATATTAATACACGAAAAATCTGCAATATAATGTATACTTAATGTGTACATTGAGGGAAGGAAAAGAGAAGGGAAGGAAGCGTATGGCTATACCGGCATTGCTCTTTGCACTGCCCCTGGTGACGGCGGTGATTCTTCTGATGAACCGGAGTCCGGCCATCCGGAATATGGTGGTCCGGGTGTCGGCGGTGCTGATCATGGCCCTTTCTGTGGCGGCAGGGTTCCTGTACTTCGGGCACCCCTATAAGATCAGCATTGATTCTCCCCTGGTGCGGCTGGTGATGATGGGGGTGGATGGCCTGGCGGCGCTGACGGTGCTCTACTACTGCGCCCGGTACCGGCGGTACCTGACGGCCCTTTTGGGTATCCTCCAGTTCGGCCTCATCGTGGCCTTTGAGTTCCACGCCGGCAGCTACGCCCGGTCCGTATGGGATTTCAGCATCGATAACCTGGCTATCATTATGATCCTCATTGCCGGCATCATCGGCGGCCTCATTGCCATTTACTCCCTGGGGTACATGGCCGTATTCCACCGGAAGCATCTGGATGTGAAGGACCGGCGGTCTTTCTTCTTCTTCGTGGTCTTCCTCTTCCTGTCCGCCATGTTCGGCCTGGTCATGTCGAATAACCTTCTCTATATGTATACGTTCTGGGAAATCACATCCCTCTGTTCTTTCCTCCTTATCGGGTATACGGGAACCAATGAGGCCATCCATAATTCCTTCAAAGCCCTGTGGATGAACCTGCTGGGGGGCCTGGCTTTTGCCATGGCCATCGCCTACCTGGGTACCCATTTTTACACGCTGGAACTGTCGCAGCTCCTGTCCCTGGGCATGCAGCAGATGCCGGTGGAACCGGTGGTGGCGCTCCTCGTATTCTGCGGATTTACGAAATCCGCCATGATGCCCTTCTCCGGATGGCTTCTGGGGGCCATGGTGGCACCTACGCCTACATCGGCGCTTCTCCATTCGTCCACCATGGTGAAGGCCGGCGTGTTCCTCATCATCAAGCTGGCGCCGATTCTCGGCAATAACCATGCCGGTATCATGGCCATGCTGGTAGGCGGCATTACGTTCTTCTTTGCTTCCTGCGCCGCCATTTCCCAGTCCGACGGGAAAAAGGTGCTGGCTTACTCTACCATTTCCAACCTGGGCCTTATCGTCTGCTGCGCCGGCACCGGGTCCTATGAAGCGGCCTGGACGGCCATTATGATCGTCATTTTCCACGCCGTGGCGAAGAGCCTCCTCTTCCTCACCGTGGGAACGGCGGAACAGCAGCTGGGAAGCCGGAACCTGGAAAGCTTCGACGGCATTTTCAATTCCATGCCCCGCCTGTCCCTGTGCATGGTGATCGGTATCTGCGGTATGTTCCTGGCGCCCTTCGGCATGCTGATTTCCAAGTGGGCCGCCATGAAGGCCTTTGTGGATGCAGGACAGCCCCTGCTGCTCCTGGCCCTGGTCTACGGCTCCGCCACCACCCTGTTCTACTGGACCAAGTGGCTCGGCAAGATTACCACCTATATTCCCACCAATGAAAACAGGGAAAAAGGCATTCTCGGCGTCCAGTGGACAGCCCTGAAATCCCTGGCCGCCCTGACCCTGGTGGTGTGCGTGCTGTTCCCCCTGATTTCCCAGTACATGGTTATCCCGTATCTGGCACTGATGTATCGGAATATCAATGACGTCATTGCCCAGAGCAACCTGTGGATCATGTCGGTCATGGTATTCCTTATCATTATCCTGCCCCTCCGCTTCGGCAAGAGCCGCAGGAAGAAACAGGTCATTACGAACCTGTCCGGCGAAAACCTGGGCAGCGATGTGGCCTACCGCGGCGCCGGCGGCCGTATTGTGCCGGTGCAGCTTCGCAACTGGTATCTGGAATCCTGGTTTGGTGAAAAGAAGATGACCCTCTGGGGCTACACGGCCTGCCTGGCCTGTGTGCTCATGGAGCTGTCACTGGCGGCGGGAGGTATGTTCCATGTCTGATTACACCATGAATGCAGCGGGTGCCCTGCTTTTCCTGGTCCTGGCGCCCCTTATCGGCGGTCTCCTTTCGGGACTGGACCGGATCATTTCCGCCCGCATGCAGCGGCGCGTGGGGCCTCCCATCCTGCAGCCTTTCTACGATTTTGCCAAGCTCTGGGATAAGCAGCCCATTGCCGTCAATAAGGCCGAGGGCTTTTACGTCTTCGGATTTCTCCTTTTCGTTCTCCTGTCGGGGGCCTTCTTCTTTGCCGGTGGGGATATTCTCCTCGTAGTCTTCACGCTGACCATGGCCAGCGTGTGCCTTATTATCGCCGCCTATGCCACGGACTCTCCCTTCAGCCAGGTAGGGGCGGAACGGGAACTGGCACAGACCATGGCCTATGAGCCCATGCTGCTTATGGTGGCCCTGGGGTTCTACCTGTCCTGCGGGAGCTTCACCATTGGAGACATCATGCGCTCGGACACCATGAATATCCTCCGGATGCCCGGCATATTCCTGGGGTTCTGCTATATTCTTCTCATTAAATTCCGGAAATCTCCCTTCGATATTTCCATGAGCCACGAGGCCCACCAGGAACTGATCGGCGGGGTGAAGACGGAAATTTCCGGCCGTACCCTGGGCATGGTGGAGCTGGCGGAATGGTATGAAGACGTGTTTCTTCTGGGACTGGTGCTCCTCTTCTTCCTGTCCTCTTCCCCCTGGACCCTGGCGCTGGGACTCTTTATATGTGCCCTGGTATTCTTTCTGGACATCCTGGTGGACAACAGCTGTGCCCGGATGAAATGGGAAAAGATGCTGGCTTCTACCTGGCTCTTTTCCTTCCTGGCGGGATTCATTAATGTAGCATTTCTCATGTATTTCAGATAAGGAGGCCGTTATGGGATTTGAAAAGAAATCACCCTGGCTCATTCATTATGACGGCTCTTCCTGCAACGGCTGCGATATTGAAGTGCTGGCCTGCCTGACGCCGCTCTACGATGTGGAGCGGTTTGGCATCGTGAATACGGGGGACCCGAAGCATGCGGATATTTTCCTCGTCACCGGCGGCGTGAATGCCCAGAACCTTCCGGTGGTGCGGCAGATCTATGAACAGATGCCGGAACCGAAGGTGGTCGTTGCCGTGGGCACCTGTGCCTGCACCGGCGGCGTCTTTCGGGAATGTTACAATATGCTTGGGGGTATGGACAAAGCCATCCCCGTGGATGTGTATGTACCGGGCTGTGCGGCCCGGCCGGAATCTATTATCGCCGGCGTGGTGAAGGGCCTTTCGGTGCTGGAAGAAAAACACAGGAAACTGAAGGCCTCCGGAAACCATGGGGTGCCGGAAGAACCATCGAAGGAGTTTGATGGATTTACGGAAGAAGGGAGAAAGTCATGAAACAGCAGATCATTGTCATCGGCACGGAGGACCTGCTGGAACGGACGGCCCGCTTCAAAAAAGAAGGGTGCCGGCTGGTCCAGATTCTCTGTACCCGGGTGGAGGAGGGCTACGAGCTCACCTACACCTTTGATAAGGACTATTTCCTGTACCACCTCCGCCTCGTGGTACCCCTCACGGGGTCCGTCATGAGCATCACCGGCCTCTACTGGTATGCCTTTGTGTGGGAAAATGAAATCCATGACCTCTTCGGCCTGGACATTCGGTTTATTGTGCCGGAAGTGGACTATGGCGGCCATTTCTACCACCTGGCCCAGAAGACCCCCTGGCACGACCTGTCGGGCGCGGTCCATGCGAAACGGGCGGTGAAGGTCAATCTTCGGAGCGGCCTTGGCATCGACGCTTCCGTATCGAAGAACGGGAAGGAGGATCACTGATGGCTGAAATAACGACAGTACCCTTTGGGCCCCAGCATCCGGTGCTCCCGGAACCGATCCACCTGGACCTGGAACTGAAAGACGAAACCGTGGTGAGGGCGGTGCCTTCCATCGGCTATGTGCACCGGGGACTGGAAAAACTGGTGGAAAAGAGGGACTTCAAGCAGTTCATCTACGTGGCGGAGCGGGTGTGCGGCATCTGTTCCTTCGGCCATGGCTGGGGCTACGCCAAGGCGGTGGAAGGGCTCATGGATATTGAAATCCCGAAGCGGGCCAGCTACCTGCGCACCGTGTGGCATGAACTGTCCCGCATGCACAGCCACCTGCTCTGGTGCGGGCTGGCGGCAGACGCCATGGGATTTGAGAGCCTCTTCATGAACGCCTGGCGGATCCGGGAAATCGTGCTGGATATCTTCGAAGCCACCACCGGGGGCCGGGTTATTTTCTCGGTCTGCAAAATCGGCGGTGTCAGGCGGGATATTACGGACGCCATGCGGAAAGAAATCCTGGCTAAAATGAAGGAACTGAAGAAGGAAATCCACAAGATGGCCATCGTCTTCCTCTATGACAATACCATCCAGAGCCGGCTGGAGGGGGTAGGCACCCTTTCCATGAACGACGCCGTGGAACTGGGCTGCGTAGGTCCCATGGCCCGGGCCAGCGGCCTTCCTGTGGACTACCGCATGGCCGATGATGAAGGGGCCTACAAAGAACTCCATTTCCATCCCATCACCGAGACCGCAGGAGACTGCCTGGCCCGGGTGAAGGTGCGGCTGGGAGAACTGGAACAGTCCATCGATATCATTACGGGGTGCCTGGAAAACCTGCCGGACGGAGCCATCGAGGCGCCGGTACGGGGCCTTCCGCCGGTGGGGGAATTCTTCACCCGGGTGGAACAGCCCAGGGGGGAAGCTCTCTACTACGTAAAGGGCAACGGCACGAAGAACCTGGAGCGCTTCCGCCTCCGTACGCCCACCAATGCCAACCTTCCGGCCCTGGTGAAAATGCTCAAGGGCTGTGAACTGGCGGACGTGCCGAATATCATCCTCACCATCGATCCCTGCATCAGCTGCTGTGAGAGATAATGCCTGCGGCAAGGTGGCTCAGGGGTAACGCCTTCGGCGAGGCGGAGTGTCCTGTATAGGACCCTCCGAATCCGAATAAGTTGGCGCCTATACTGCCCATCAAGGTGCCTTCCTTTTGGTATTCGGACGGCGCAGGGGGAATGGCCTGCGGCCAAGGGGAAGGAGCGGCGCACAAAATCCGGAAGCGCCGCGGAGTATGTATTTTGCGGCAAAGCCGCTGAAATCTCCGTAATGGCAAGCTGCCCATGATAAGATAATCCGTAAATATGCAGGCCCTTGGAGAAGGGCCGCGCCAAAGGCGCAGGATGGATTAATGGGATCATGCGGTACACCCCTTCGCCCAAAGGGCAGAGCCTTGACGCAGTCATAGCCTTTTCCACAACCCATCCAAACGATTAGGGTGTGCTTATTTTACTTCGTTGCTGATTTCATCTATTAAGGAGGATCTATGAGTTTTCTGATCTACATGAAACAGGCGCTGTCCAACCTTTTTAAACCGCCTGTCACCACCTCCTATCCCCTGAAGCCGAAGCATTTCCTGCCCGGCGACCGGGGCCGGGTGGTGAACGATATCAGCCAGTGCATCCTCTGCGGCCAGTGCATGCGGACCTGCCCCGCTGGTGCGATTACGGTGGACCGGAAGACCGGGACCTGGACCATCAATCCCTTTGCCTGTGTCCAGTGTGCGGGGTGTGTGGAAGTGTGCCCGAAAAAGTGCCTCCACATGGACCCGGAAGCGGCATCGCCGGATGTGAAGAAATCAGAAATCATCCTGTCCGTCCACCAGGAAGAAGGCACGGCCCGGGTAGAGCGGAAAGTGGCGGCCATTGCCATGACGAGAAATGCCATGGATGACAGGAGCAAGATCGTCAATAATATTATCAAATGTATTTTCTGCGGCCAGTGCATGCGGAACTGCCCCTCCGGCGCCATTACGGTGGACCGCCGGGCCAGGACCTGGCGCATTAACCTGGAGGCCTGCGTGAACTGCGGTACCTGCATCGACAACTGCCCCCGGAAATGCCTGTCCCTGGGATGCTACCTCGGCAGTCCCAGTGAAATTACGCTGCACGGATCCATGCCGCCTATCCGGAGGCCTGCCAAACCGCTGGGAGCCAAACCGGCAGAAACAGTTTCTAAGGAGCCGGTCGGTGCCGCAGAAGAGAAAGGGGTTTCCGTTCCAAAGGGTCCGGAAGGCTCTAAAGTTATAGACCTGCCGGATGCCCACATCCGAATGGAGGCGGAGAAGTGCCTGTTCTGCGGAAAGTGCGAACACAACTGCCCCGTGGGCGCCATTACACTGGACCGGAAGAACCGGACCTGGACCATCGACCGGGAGAAGTGCATCACCTGCGGCGTCTGCGCTGACGGCTGCCCGGCCCACTGCCTGACCCTGGCGGATGCCTGGGAAGCGGGAGAAAAGAAAGAGACCCCGGCGACCTACCAGGGCAAGGCGCTGCGGCGGCCACCGAGAAGGCCGACAGGCACCCCACCGGCCCAGGGGAAGGATGATTCCCATGCATGAGTACCCGGTAACCCTGGAAATTGTACGGATTGCAGAAAATACGGCCCGGGAAAAGGGAGGCCTCGTTAAAGCTATCCATCTGGTGGTGGGAGAGGACTCCGGCTTCATCGGGGAGTCCATACAGATGTATTTTGATGTGATTTCCGAGGGCACCCTCTGTGAGGGCGCCCTCCTCACCATTAAAGATATCCGGCCGAAAATGAAGTGCGACAGCTGCGGCCGCCTTTTTGAAAGAAAACGTTTCTCCTTTACCTGCCCCTACTGCGGCGGCGATGGTTCGCCTACGGAGGTGGGAAAGGAATTTTATATAGAATCCATAGATCTGGAGGTCCCATAAATGCATATGGTCAAAGCGGGGGTTATGGAAGATATCTATGCCCATAACAATCACATTGCGGAACATGTAAGAGAATACCTGATGAAACGGGATGTATACACCATCAACGTCATGGGAGCACCGGGCACGGGAAAAACCACGTCCCTGGAACGTCTCATGAAGCACATGAAGTCCAAAGTCTACGTCATCGAAGGGGACATTGAGTCCGATATCGATACGGAACGGCTCCGGAAGGAGCATGTGACGGCGGCCCAGATCAATACCTTCGGCGCCTGCCATCTGGATGCGCCGCTGGTGCACAATGCGGTGCACACCATGGACTTCGAGGAAGGGGGCATCCTCTTCATTGAAAACGTGGGAAACCTGGTGTGCCCGGCAGAGCTGAATATCGGCGAAAATATCAAGATGCTCATCGTCAGTGTGGCCGACGGCAGCGACAAGCCCTACAAGTATCCCCTGGCCTTTGAAAAGGCGGATATCATCCTTCTGAACAAGGTGGATCTCCTGCCGTACCTTGATTTCGATGAAGATTTCTTCATGAAGGGCCTCCGGCACCTGAATAAGCACGCCCCGGTCTTCAAGGTCAGCGGCAAGACGGGAGAAGGATATAAAGAAGCGGCTGAGTGGATTGAAAGCGCTGCAGGAAAGGCCTGAGTGGGGCAGGCAGCGTATGTATGGACCAATCGCGTGAATGGTTTATAAGGGTTGTGGGTTGGCATCGCTACGCTCGCCAACCGGGTGGTGGCTTCAACTCCCCTTGCTCGTTGAAGCGGGGGCATGAGGTGGATTAGCCGCTAAAGGTGGATGGCCTACCTTATGCCCCCGGTGCGAAGCACCCACCACCTTTAGCCCCATCCATAGGATTGGACACTTAGTCATCCATCAGAACCATCAGGAGGTGCCTTATGTCAGATCTTGTCACATTTCGCCTCACCGCCACCGGACGTGTACAGGGCGTGGGGTTCCGTCCCTTTGTGTGCCGGACGGCGAAGGCCCTGGGTCTTACGGGATGGGTGAAGAACTGGGGCGGCATCGTGGAAATCAGGGCTTCCGGGGAAAGGGAAGCCTTTTTTTCGCTGGCAAAAGCCCTGAAAGGAGCGCCCTATCCCATCTTTGTAGAATCCATCCGGGCTGATGAGGTACCCTATACCGCCTTTGATGGATTTTCTGCCATCGAAAGCGGGGGACAGGCGGTGGAGCCCCTGTTTCCGGCGGACATCGGCATCTGTCCCACCTGCCGGAAGGAGCTCCATGATCCGAAGGACCGGCACTACCAGTATCCCTTTATATCCTGTCCTGCCTGCGGTCCCCGGTATACCATCATCCGCCGCCTTCCCTATGACCGGGAACATACGGCCATGGACGATTTCCCCCTCTGCCCGGACTGCGAAAAAGAATATAAGGACGAAAAGGACCGCCGCTGCCACGGGGAAACCATCAGCTGCCCGGCCTGCGGGCCCCTTCTCACGGCGGACCTGAAGGACGGCCATCCCCTGTCCGGGGAGGAGGCCATGGAAAAGGCGGTATACCTGGTGAAGGAAGGGAATATCATCATGGTGAAGTCCATGGGAGGATTCCACCTGGTGTGCCGGGGGGACCTGGAAAATGCGGCCCTCCGCCTGCGGCAGCTGAAACATCGGGAAGGAAAGCCCTTTGCCCTCATGGTCCATTCCCTGGAGGAGGCAGAAACCCTTTGCCAGCTTACGGAGGAAGACCGGCATCTCCTTACATCGCCGGCCTGCCCCATCGTGCTCTGCCGGCCGAAGAAAGAGCCCCTTCCTGCCGTGGCGGAGGGGGTACCCCGGCTGGGGCTGTTTCTTCCGTCCAATGGTTTTTATGACCTTCTCACGGAAGGCGTGGGGGCACCCCTTATCGTGACCAGCGCCAACCTGTCCAAAGAGCCGGTGCTCTATGGAGATGGGGAAGCCAGGGACTGGTTCGAAAAGCACCGGGTATCCGGACTTTTTACGAATAACCGGGACATCCTCCGCCCCGCCGATGACAGCGTCATGAAGGCGGAAGGTTCCCATGTGGATATGGTGCGCCGGACCCGGGGATTCCTGCCGGAACCGGTGATCCGCAACGGGCCGGAGGGACAGCTGCTGGCCATGGGGGCGGATATGGAGCCTTCCTTCTGCCTCACCGGCGGAGGGCGTCTCTATCCCGGTGAACTGCCCTGCGATTTCCTCTACGGCTCCTCGAAAGAGGCTTTCCTCCATATGGAACAGGACTGGGAGCACATGCTGGGCATCCATCCGGAGAAGATTCTCTGCGACCTCCATCCCATGTACGAGTCCGCCTTTATGGCGGAAGAAATGGCGGGGAACCGGGGGATTCCCTGCATTTCCGTGCAGCACCACCATGCCCACGCCCTTTCGGTGATGGCGGAGCATGGGCTCAGGGGAAAGGCGGCGGCCTTTGTCTTTGATGGCACCGGCTGCGGCACGGACTATTCCATTTGGGGCGGGGAGATACTTCTCCTGGAGGGGATGGAGTGGAAACGGGCAGGGCACCTGGACGCCATTCCTATGATCGGCGGCGACCTGTCCATGGCCCAGGCCTGGAAGAGCGCCTTCTGCAGCCTCTTGGCCAGCGGGGAGAAATCCGACGATCCCCGGTTCCCGGTGGTGGAAAATGCCGTGTGGCAGGGCATGAACTGCGTCAATAATTCCTCCATGGGCCGCCTCTTTGACAGCGCCTCAGCCATTCTCCACCTGAAGGATGAAAACCGGTACAAGGGGGAATGTGCCATGGCCCTGGAGAAGGCGGCCCGGGAAGCGCTGGAGGAAGGGCGGGCGCCCCTTCCCCTCCATCTCACGCTGGCAGAACAGGAGGGCATGCTCATCTGGAACAGGGCGGACCTCATCCATGGCCTGGTGGCGGCGGATGGTAAAATAAAAGAAGGAGCCCTGGGCTTTCACCGGGCCATCGTGGAAATGGTGGTGAAAAGCGCAGAGCTTCTGGGCGTGGAACAGGTTATCTTCACGGGAGGCTGTTTCCACAACAGTATCTTATGGAATGAAACAAGAAATGCCCTGGAAAAGAAGCATTTCAGGGTCTATGGAAATGAAAAAGGCCCCTGCGGAGACGGGGGCATATCCCTGGGCCAGGCTTGGTACGGCCTGCAGCAGGGGTGAGGAGGAACTATGTGTGTAGCCTATCCGGGCCGGGTGGTCAGCATATCCGGCACCCACGGCATGGTGGATTTTTCCGGCACGGTGGTGCCGGTGAACCTGGCCATGGTGCCCGTGAAAATCGGGGATTACGTCCTTGTCCATGCGGGCATGGCCATCCAGATCGTGGAAAAGAAGGAAGCCAGGGACTGGATTTCCCTGTTTAAAGAAATCGAGGAGACCGAGAAGGAATGATAGAAAAAGAACTGGCCCGCTACCTTTCTTCCTATGACGGGCCGCCGCTTCGCCTCATGGAGGTCTGCGGCACCCATACGTCTTCCCTGTACAGGACCGGTATCCGGCAGATGCTGTCCCCAAAGATTACCCTCCTTTCCGGTCCCGGCTGTCCGGTGTGCGTGACGCCGACGGCCTATATCGATAAGCTGGTGTCCTATGCCATGACGGATGGATATAAAGTCCTGGCCTTCGGGGACCTCCTGTCGGTGCCGGGAAGCCGGATGTCCCTGGCCGGTGCCCGGGACCGGGGAGGCCACGTGGATTTCCTCTATAATCCGGAGGACGCCTTTACCCTGGCGGAAAAAGACAGGAACACCACATTCATCCTGGGAGCCGTGGGCTTTGAAACCACCGCCCCCATCTGGGCCGACATGATCCGCCGGTGCCATGAGGAAAAGATTTCCAATATCCGCTTCCTCACGGCCCTGAAAACCATGCCGGAGGCCATGAAGATTCTCTCCGGCACCGGCCGTATCGACGGCTTTCTCTGCCCCGGCCACGTGGCGGTGATTACGGGAGCCCGGCCTTTCCGCAGGCTGGCGGAGGAATGCGGGGAAACCATGGTAATCGGCGGATTTACGGCATCCCTTCTCTTGGGGGCCCTGTCCCGGCTGGTGCTGGAGGCTTCCAAAAAGAAGCGGGGCCTCTGGAATGAATACCCCCAGGTGGTGAGAGAAGAGGGCAATGAACGGGCGAAGGCTCTCCTCTCTGAAGTCTTTACGCCGGGGGATGCGGTGTGGCGGGGCATCGGGAAGATTCCCGGGTCTGGCCTGTATATTTCCGAAACATACAAAGCTTTGGACGCCGGCAGCCATGGCCTTACGGAAGACCGGATGCCCGCCGGCTGCCGCTGCGGACAGGTGCTGACCGGCGCCGTGACGCCGGAAGAATGTCCCTGCTTCGGGAAAGCCTGCACCCCGGACCATCCAGTGGGGGCCTGCATGGTATCTTCCGAGGGGACCTGTTCCATTACCTATCGGGGAGGCTGACATGAAAATTGAACTGCGCCATGGATCCGGCGGCGAAGAAACGGGCCGCCTCATCCATGGAATCTTTGAAAAATACTTTTCTAATCCCATTTTGAATCGCATGGAGGATGGGGCGGTGCTGCCGGTGATGGAAGGGAATCTGGTCTTCACTTCCGACTCCTTTGTGGTGGAGCCCCTGTTTTTCCCCGGCGGCGATATTGGCCGCCTCTCCATCTGCGGCACCGTGAATGACCTCGCCTCCATGGGAGCAAAGCCTCTGTATCTGACGGCCTCTTTCATCCTGGAAACGGGACTGGAAACGGAAACCCTGGAAAAGGTGGTGTCCTCCATGGCAGATACGGCCAAAGAAGCGGGGGTCTCCATCGTGGCAGGGGATACGAAGGTTATCGAGGGAAAAGGGGGCCTCTATATCAATACCGCCGGTATCGGGGAAAGAAGAAAGGACCTTTCCATTTCCGCCTCCGCCATGGAAGCGGGGGACGCGGTGCTCCTCACCGGCACCATGGGGGACCACCACGCCACGATTCTGACGGAACGGCTCCATATGAAAACGGATCTTAAGAGCGACTGCGCCCCCCTGAATGGCCTGGTACAGCGTTTTCTTTCCGCGGGCCTTTCCATCCACACCATCCGGGACATCACCCGGGGCGGCCTGGCCACGGTGGCAGGGGAACTGGCCGCTTCTTCCGGAAAGGCCATGGAGCTTTGGGAAGAAAAGATCCCGGTATCCCATGAAGTGAAGGGGCTGGCAGGCATCCTGGGCCTGGACCCTTTGACCATGGGAAATGAAGGGAAAATGATCATCGTTCTTCCGGCGGCAGAAGCGGAAAGGGCGCTCTCCCTGCTCCGCGAAGATCCCCATGGCAGGGATGCCGCCGTCGTGGGAACCATAAAGGAAGGAACCGGCGTCACCCTCATCACCGCCTTCGGAGGTCGGAGACGGCTTCTGCCATTAAGGGGCGAAGGACTGCCGAGAATCTGCTGATGGTTAGCGAGCGCAGCGATGCCAACCCACCACCTTCAGCCCCATTCATACGCATGGGGAATACCGCATTTTCAGCCACTAAAAAAGCAGGGAAAATGATTTCTCATTTTCCCTGTTTTTTTATGCATTACCAGCCATGGCGGTAATCGAAGACATCGTCCGGAATTTCTCCCTTTTCCAGCTCCGTTAGCGATTCATCGAGGATAGTGAAGGCCTTGTGGAGGTTTTCGGAGGAAATGTTGAGAGGCGGCTGTACCCGGAGCAGGTTCTCGCCCAGGGTGATGATGATGAGTCCCTTCTCGTAGGAACGGAAGCAGACTTTGAACGTACCGTCACCGTCGGGGACAGCATTGCCCTTTTCATCTTTCTTCACGATGCCGATGGCCCAGGACATGCCACGGCCCCGGTAGAAGGCTACCCGGTCCGGGTGCTTCTTCTTCAGGGTTTCCATTTCTTCTTTGATCTGGGCGCAGTTCCGTTTGTAAATACTCTGGAACTCATCGGTCTGATAGTAGTCGAAGGCCGCATTGCCCGCAGCGCAGGCGATGGCGTTGCCACCTAAGGTGAAGAGATGGGCCGGTGCAGGGAGGCAGTCCATGATTTCTGCCCGGGCCATGAAAGCACCGAGGGTGAGGCCGGCGCCGATGGATTTGCCCATGATAATGCCGTCAGGAATGATGCCGGGGTAGTTCTCGATGGCAAAGAAGTGGCCGGCCCGCCAGAAGCCCTGCTGCACTTCTTCATCGATGAAGAGGATGCCGTGCTTCTTGCAGAGGTCGTAGAGCTTTTTGAGGAAAATGGGGTGAGCCGGAAGGATGCCCGCATCCCCCTGGATGGCTTCAATGACTACTGCCGCCACTTCGTCTGCCGGCATGTAGGTGCGGAAGGCGGTTTCGATATCTTTTGTGGCTTCCTTTTCTACGATTTCATCTGGCACATCTTCACCGTAGAAGGGGAAGTGATAAATTTCCGGAAGGAAGGGTCCCATCTTTGCATGCATCCGGGTGGTGCAGGTGGTCATGGAGCAGGAACCGTAGGTATTTCCATGGTATCCGTTGATGAAGGTGATGATCTTCGTGCGCCCTGTGTAGGCCCGGGCAAATTTCACGGCCGCATCGTTACCGTCGGATCCACAGTTGCCGAAGGCGATCTTCGCCTTCACGCCGCCAGGATATACGGAAGTCAGCTTTTCCGCATAGGAAATCATGGGTTCATTGTAGGAATAGGCTGCGGTGTACTGGGTGCACTTCTTGAGCTGTGCCTCAATGGCCTTTGTGAGAATGGGGTTCGAACTTCCCAGGTTCAGGGAAGACGCACTGGTGAGGAAATCGATATATTCATTACCGTCGGCGTCCTTCAGGATTTCACCCTTTCCGCTTTCCACGGCAAAGGGATAATAGGACAGGTGTTGGCAGGGAGCTACCACTTTTTCATCCCTGGCC
>NZ_UQKJ01000003.1 GCF_900541605.1 uncultured Dialister sp.
TTGCATAAAAATCCAAGAATGAAATCTGACAACGATTTAATCAGTGCTTCCTTAGCAGGACCCGCCGGAAATGGGATGGTGCCATTCTGCATCGGCCATCCAATCCCATACTCCCGGCTTCCGCAGATTCCGACGGAAAACCGGATCACGGGAAAAAGGAAAACAGAAAAGTATGATAGCAGGAAACGTAAATCCCTTTCCCCAGCCCTCTTTTTCCCCCCTTTCTTTGGGCGTAATTCATGAAACCAGCCGGTTTCATGGGAATCCATGGAAACGATAGAAAACGCATATGATTCCTGTTCGTTTCTTTATACTCCTATTCTGCCACTCCATATATCAGCAGTAAAACTGTTAATAATTGTATTTATTACAGTAATTTAATTGTTATTATGATGGTGGTTTCCACCGGATCCGCCATTTCCGCCTTTTCCAAGGGCATCCACATCTGCCGGCGCATCGGTTAAAATCGTCAAAAATGTACTTAAAACAGCCTGTAACGGGTCAGAGGGAATCAGTAAGGTAACTTTACGGTTCCGGTTCAAAATGATGAATACAGGCGCCATTGAATGGTTCAGTGTGCCAAACTGTTAAAGCCATAGGACCGGCATGTTGGCACTTATAGACATAGCCTTGAGCGAATCAGCGTCTTCGACGCAAATGCCCTCCTCAGTCTGCTTCGCAGACAGCTCCCTCGGAGGGGGAGCCAGGTATCCTGCCGGCAGCATGGCGCAATAAAAAAACAGTGAGAAATGGTTTCCATTTCCCACTGCTTCTATACAGGGCCTCAGGCCTTTTCTACCTTTTCCGTTTTTTCTTCTTTTTCTGCCTTTTCGGTTCTGGCCTTTTCCGCTTCTTCCATCTTACGGCGGGCGGTTTCCAGGGTTTCCTTACTGGTACCGTTCTCCAGTTCCACCTGTTCCCCATGGAAATCTTCGGCGGTCAGCTCGTCTTCACGGCCACCCATTTCGGTGCCCTTCTGACGGAGCTGCTTGATGCCTTCTTCAAAGGACATTTCCGGATGTTCCTGGAAATAGCCCTGGTCCCGGAGTTTCTTTTCCATGGCCTTATAGGTGAATGTAATGACTTCTTCCTGGGGAATCCGGATCTGCCCCGGCATGCGGCGCTCGAATTCCTTCCAGAATTCCTCGGACGCCTTCATGAGCACCCGGCCTACCTTCTTATCGCTATCGATATCATAGAGCAGGGACCAGATGGGGCGGTTGTCCAGCTTCGCATATTCATGGAAGGTATACCGGTAGGTTACAGGCTTCATGAGCTGGTTCTTGAAATGGTGAACCCCGAAAATTTTTTCATAGGGAATGGACAGTTCCTTCTTGTGTCCCACGCCGGTCTTCAGCATGTAGAGCCGGTCCTTTTCGAGGCGGTATACGGTCTTCGTGAGGGTCGTATCCAGGAGCCACCACAGGAGGGCTGCCTGCATGCCCAGGTCAATCACCGGCACCCGATGGTGGACGATGCCCCAGTACCCGGTCCAGCAGACATAGGCGGCCCAGAGAATATAGGCTGCCGCCACCAGGATCAGGTAGGGTTTATACAGATAGGAATGATCCACGAAATCCTTCGTTTCATTTGTCTTTGCCATACATTAGACTCCTTAAAGCAAAAGCATCGAACTGCAACAATGGCATTATTATACCATTTATTTTCTTCTATGTCAGTGAGAATTCTTATCCATTATAAGTCCGGGACAGCGGCGGGATTCCCAGGTAAAAGAGCCCCATGCCCACGGCATACACGAAGACGCCGATAATGAAGAACTGGGCCCCCACGATGAGGACGCCCCGGGTGATTTCCAGGGGGCCATGGAAGTTGGGATCCATGAACGTGTAGGGATAGAGATGGGATTTCCCGTGGGTCACAATGGTTACCCAGGCCCGGAAATAAACGAAGACCACATAAAAGGCGGGATATATCATCCAGGTGAATATGCTGTACCAGTGCATATCGGTCTTATCCACAAAGAAGATATAGTCCACCGTCATAAGGATGGGGATGAAATAGTGGAAAATATAATTGTAAAAAGAGAAGTGCTCATAGCTGATATCATTGAGCTTATGGGTGCGGATGGCACCGGGCCGGACAATGAGGTGATACATGAGGGACAGGGTCCCCAGGCTCGCCGCCACGATGTACCGGCAGTCCGCGGTATAGAGGAATGGAATCGGCGCCCGGAAGAGAGTCGCCCCCAGCCATACCAGGAACAGGGTGAATGTGGTGAATGTATAGTACTGGATACGGGACCAGAACACAAAGGGCGTCAGCACCTTGTGCTTCATAAGAAGAATCAGCCCCAGAATGAGCAGGACAAAGACCGCCCACCGATAAATCAATGCCACCGGCATAAAAACCTCCCGAAGGACAACAGAAAAAGGCCCGAAGGCCTTTGTATGAAAACCGCCTGTACTAAAGCAGGGAAAATCCCATTTTTCTTATTTTCTATGCTTCCGGTTTCTCCGGTTCTGCTTTCTCCTGGCTTCTGCCCTCATCTGGCGGACTTCTTCTTTTTCCCGTACTTCCGCCTCTGCCGCCTGCCGCTGCAGCTGCTTCTGATGGTAGTTATAAATATTCATTGCCAGGCATACCAGAATCATGACGCAGATAGCCACAGTCCGCACATTGATGCCATTCGTGAGAAGGTTCCATACGGAAAAGGCCACAGCCACGCCAAATAAAAGACCACGTGCTCTCATGCTTGAAAAATCTCCTTTACCCTGCTTAGCAGGTACTTCATGAACAGTATATCGTTATTATTTTAAATGATTTCACAGTCAATGGCAATAGGGGGATTGGGATGCATGTGTAATCCCTCCATTCCTTTGGGAAAGTACCTGGCCGCTCGTGAGGAGTGAGGCGTGAAGATTGAGGAGTGAATGACGGGGATCAGGTAGAGTCAATAGCAGCAATTACGTTTTCAGCAGAATGGCACTCCTCCTCCCTCGTCATCTCGAGCGGCGGTATGCACCGGAATGAGGAGATGTAAAAATAATACGTGAAAAAGAGCCTGCTGCGATTCTATCAATCGCAGCGGGCTCTTTTTTGACTGGTATGGAACCAGAAAATGAATGGAAAGTTGGATTGTTGTGAAGTACGGAGAATCTCAACCGCTTCGCAGCAACCCATCCACCGCTTACGCGGTCCCCCCTTGCAAGCAAGGGAGGGCTAACGTTTGGCGGCGAAGCCGCGGGACCTCAATTCTCTTTCCTCAAATCTCAATTCTCTTTATTTCAGTACCTGTCCCAGCATCCAGATTTCTTTGTAGAAGCTTTCGATGTAGTCATCCATGAGGGCGGAGGTGAGGTAGTCTCCTTCTTCATCGGTCGCTTTCTTTACAGCCAGTACGTCGTCCCGGAGAACTTTGAAGTCGGCGAGGACAGAAGCGAAGGCTTCTTCCGAGGTGACTTCTTTATTTTTCGCTTCCTGAATGGCGGTGATGGCAAGGAATCCTTTCAGCGTGGATTCCGGTTTCAAAGACAGCTTCAGCATGTCTTCCGCCACGCCGTCCACCATGCCGGCCACCATGTCGTAGTAGCTTTCCAGCTTCGGATGGTCATCGAAGAAGTGGTAGCCTTTGAGATACCAGTGATAGCTCTGGAGTTTATGGTATTCCACCACCAGGTCAGCAAGCAGTCTGTTCAGTAATTTTTCCATGATAGGTTCCTCCTTATATAAAAATGGTTTTTGCTGTTTTTCTTTCAGAAATCATATTCATTTCTCTCGATTTCTGATATAATTATATCGTGAAAATATTGATTTAAATAGCACTATTTTTCTTATTTTTGTAACTATATCGTTTTTATAAAGGAGTCCTTACAATGAAAAGCAGCGCCATTCCCCTGCCCAGGATCCCAGCCCTTCCCGGTAGTCCTGCCAGGGATTTCTATGCCGCCGAAGAGACGGCATCCCATACTCCCGGCGGCAGCCCCCTCGGCCATTATCACAAAGAGGCAGAATGCCTCTACGTGCTGGAAGGAAATCTGTCTTTCCAGGTCAATGAATCCCGGATGGTCCTCCACGAAGGGGACGTACTCATTGTGCTTCCGGGGATTCTCCACCACGACCTGATCCATGAGGAAGGGACCCGGCTCATCCGGATCCTTATGGACCCCGCCCTCCTCACCAGGGAAGCGGACATCCGCCGCCGGCTCATCCACCCCTTCTTTGACAGTGGAGAGAAGGCCTGCCTCCTCCTGCCTGCCGGCCATTCCCTTTCCCCAGCTGTTCATTCCCTGATAGGGGAAATAAAAGACGAAGAATCCTCTACAGACCCCTTCAAGGGCCTCCGGATTGCCGCTTCCCTCCATCTCCTGCTGTACCGCCTCTGCCAGGCCTTTCCGCCGGAAGACGCAAAAAAGCCCCTGCCCTCCCGGGAAGACCGGGAAACCCAGAAGCGCATGATTCACTACATCAATGAAAACTTTGGAGAGAAAATCACCCTGGACGCCATTGCCGCCGCCGGACAGGTGTCGAAGAGCAAGTGCAGCAGCCTCTTCCGGACCTACATCGGCCTTTCCCCCATCGATTATGTGAATGAGTACCGCCTCGGCGTGAGCAAAAGCCTCCTGGAAAAGGAGGATACCCCCATTGCTGACATCGCCTATACCTGCGGATTCACCAGCCAGAGCTACTTCACAAAACTCTTCCGCCAGAGCTTCCACATGACACCCCGGGAATACCGGGCCGCAGCCAGGAAGATTTGAATGGGGTGAAACGTTGAAATCCCGCGGCTGCGCCGTAGAATGCTGCTTCTTCCCCCTTTACGCTTCTCTCTTCACTTTTAAACAACGCTGTACAGCCGCCAGGCATGCTGGTCCCGCTCGACATGACGGAGGGGTGGATAGAAATAATTACTGTACGTTACCTGTAGTATGCCTCTACCCGAAAGCGTCATTTCGAGCGGTGGTAAGCGCCGTGGTGACTGTAGCCGTAAAAATCGTATGTGAGAGAGAGCCGAGAAATCTCCCGGAGAAATGACCATGACGGTGTTACAACTCTTGAATTCGGAAGGGAAAACCTGTATTCCCGAATACAAGAAAGATTTCGAGGCTCCTCGAAGCTGCAGAGATTTTATCTGTATCGTCACCATGCATACTGCCACCGCTCGAAGTGACAGGGATAGGCTATACACACAATAAACATTGACCCATCAAAAAAAGAGCCCTGAAAATGACTTACCATTTTCAGGGCTCTTTTTTGATCACAACGTCACCATAAAGTGGCCGATGAGCATGGTGAGTGCCCGTTTTGCCACCTGCCGGAAACGCTTTTCTGCTTCTTCGTAGACCTCATGGGGTGCCACGGCTTCGCTGTCAATCCGCTTCGCCACTACCCCGCACACGGAGCCCGCCGAGAGGCCCATGACGGAGCAGAGGGTGAAGAGTGTGGCATTTTCCATTTCAAAATTCGTACATCCCAGGTGACGGTACTCTTCCAGGCTCCCCTGGAGGGACCGGCGCACGTAGCTGGAGAAGCTGTCGTACCGTTCCTGCCCCGGCCAAAAGCTGTCGGTGGATACGGAAATGCCCGTCTTGAAGGGCACATGGAGGGACCTCGCCGCCTCTTCCAGGGCCAAGGTCACCCGCATGTCCGCCATGGCCGGGTATTCAGCCGGTGCATAGGCTTTGGACGCCCCATCCTGCCGGACGGCGCCCTTATTGATGACCAGGTCCCCCAGATTCAGGTCCTCCTGTATGGATCCCGTAGTGCCTACGCGGATGAAGGTCTTTACCCCCAGACGGGCCAGTTCCTCCACGGCGAAGGTGACGCAGGGGCCTCCCATGCCGGTGGACATGACGAGCACCATCTCCCCGCTGACCTTTGCTTTCCAGGTGGTGAAATCCCGGTGGCTCTCCACAAAGGAAGCCCCTTCGTCCAGGGCCTTTGCCAGTCCCTCCACCCGGCCCGGATCCCCGGGCACCAGGGCATACCGGGCGCCGTCGATCATTTCGCCGGACAGGCCGGTATGATACATGACTTCCGTCTTTTCTGCATAATGGACCATGAATGGACCTCCTGAAATGATATAATCCGGACCAATCGATTTCCCCTGCCGGCTCTATCGTTATGCACGTGCCCCCTTAGAGAAGGGGCAGTCCAAAGGACCGGGGATAGATGCACCGAAGGGGTGGAACCCAGGAAAAGGGCTGCAGTCTGCGGCATGGAACGTATCTGCATCAAGCCGCAGCCCGTGGGGTTTCTCATTCCTTTTTACTTTTCCTGCTCTTCTTTCCTTTTTTCGATTTCTTTCCCTTTTTGCCTTTTTTGCCCTTCTTTTCTTTTTTGGACAGCAGTTCTTCCGCCTCCGGCAGGGTTTCGGCTTCGCTGATGGGGATCATTTCCTTTTCATCGATATTCCAGTCCCCTTCGATATTATCTTCCCCGTCCGGGTCGCCCAGGGTATGGGTCTTGTATTCCAGGTTCACATCTTCATCCATGCCTTCGTCTTCCTGCTTATCCTCATTGGCCTGGATGATTTCCTCCAGCATGCCCATCATTTCATCGGCAAGCTGGGAAATCTCCCGGATCCGTTCCTCCTCGGCGGGACGGAAATCGGGGCTTGGGGACAGCATGTAGGTCTGCAGGAATCCCTGGTTTTCCTTCAATTCTTCTTCCTGTTTTGCCAGCCGCTGCGGCAGGGTCAGTTTCTTGTCTTCCGTATCCATCATTCTTCTCCCTTCTTCTGCTTACGCTTCGTTA
Source organism: uncultured Dialister sp. (assembly GCF_900541605.1). Classification (GTDB taxonomy): domain Bacteria; phylum Bacillota; class Negativicutes; order Veillonellales; family Dialisteraceae; genus Dialister. The sequence continues at coordinate 6,715 of NZ_UQKJ01000003.1, forward strand.
CGAGCACCTTATCCACCCGATGGTTATCGCAGTCCATGACCTCAAAGGTGAAAGGGCCGTACACGGCCTTTTCTGTTTCCTTCGGTATATAGCCAAGGAGGTAGGTGATAAATCCTCCCAGTGTCTTATAGTATCCTTCCGCTTCTCCCGGAAGTTCTTCTTCCATGTGGAAATATTCCCGGAAATCGTCAATGGAGCAGAGCCCCTCCACGAGCCAGGAATTCTCGGACCGCCGGATGAACTTATTCTGTTCCTCCAGCATGTCCTCCCTGTCCCCCGGCATGTCGCCCACGATTTCCTCCAGCACATCGTGGAGGGTGATGAGGCCGGACAGGGTTCCGTACTCATCGATGACGATGGCTTCGTGGACCCCCCGGGACTTGAAAAGCTTCAGTACCTTCGTGAGTGTCAACGTTTCCGGGATATAGACCGGAGCATGGACATTTTCCATGAGGGACTGCTTCAGGGGTTTTCCCGGATGGAGATGCTGGTCCATGAGGACCTCCGACAGGTCCGCCAGGCCCTTGAAATCGTCCAAGGACCCCTTCCCCACGGGAAGGCGGAAATGGGAGGAATCCATCACGTCGGACCAGATCTTCTTCTCGCTGTCCTCCAGGTCGATCCAGGTGAGCTGGGGCCGGGCGGTCATGCAGTCCGCTGCGGTGCGGTCATTCAGCTCGAACACATTATCAATGATTTCCGGTTCCTCCTTATCGAAGGTACCGAGGCGGGCGCCCTGCTGGAGGAGCACCTTGATTTCTTCCTCCGACACCGGCTGCTCGCCGCCCATTTTGATACCAAGGAGGCCCACCACCATTTTTGTGGACCAGGTGGAAAAGAGGACCAGTGGCTTGCAGATGGTGGCCATGATGATCATGGGCCGGGCCACGAAGCACGCCGCCTTTTCCGGAATGGCGATGGCAATCCACTTCGGCGCCAGTTCCCCGATGATGAGGGAGAAATAGGTGACCAGCACCATCACCACCACCACGCTCACCGCCTGGGCATAGGGGGCAAGAAAAGGAATCTTTGCCAGCTCCCGCCCCAGGGGCCCCGACAGGGAAGCGCCGGAGAACATACCGGTAATGATGCTGATGGTGGTAATGCCTACCTGGATGGTGGAGAAAAGCTCCTCCTTCCGCTCCGCCAGCATGAGGGCATAGGCGGCATTCTTATTCCCTTCGTCGATCATCTCCTGGAGCTTCGTCTTCCGGGCCCCGACGATGGCGATTTCCGCCAGGGAGCACACCCCATTTCCCAATACCAGTAAAACAATGATGCAAAGTTCAAGCCATATGTGGCCGTCGTCCATATCTGCTGCTTCCTCCTTATCAAAACAGAGCCTGTTACTGGCTTTATTATATCATAGGGAAGAACGGATTGTGTCCGGGGCAATGTGGCAACCGGGAATATGAAAGATTTCAGAGTTGAGATTTGAGAGTTGCGGTTCAGCGGCTTCGCCGCCCCATTCCATCAATCCATCCTGCAGCTTTGCCGCGGCCCTTCTCTAAGGCCTGCATGCTTACGGCAGTGGAGACTTCAGCTATTAATCAGACCGTCCGATATCAAACAGATTCAGCGGCGGAGCCGCGGTGGTGATTCAAAAGGCGGCGCCTCCCATTTTGTGCGCCGCTACCACCATTTCTCATCCCGGATTCCTCATTCCTAATTAATAAGAAGATTCCATATACCCGCAATCGCCCAAATGACATAAAAAAGAAGCCCCCCAAAAGGGAGCTTCTTTCTTGTTTATGGAACTGTATTCTGATTTCTTAGAAATTAGAATTTGTAGTTCAGGGAAACGGTCCAAGCATCGTCCGGATCTTCGGAGTTGGTCAGATCAGCGTCGAATGCATATTCACCATGGAGCTGAACGTTCTTAGCGAGGGTTACATCAGTGCCAATATTCCAGAACTTGAGTTCTTTGTTGCCATCTTTGAGGTTGTCGAGCATATCGGTGCCAATGCCAGTGCCGCCGAAGTAGGTAGCTCCACCGATATCATTGTACATCACGTTGATGTTGAAGGTGCCCGGTTTCTTCCAGTTAGCTACGCCGTAGCTGATACCAGCGTTCCAAGCGTCATCCTTGGAGAACTGGGTATTGGTGTTCTTTACGTATTCACCAAGTACAGCCCATTTCTGTGCGAACGGAATGCTCAGGTCAACGCCCAGAAGTTCATCATTGCCAGAGAAGCTCTGTTTTGCAGTATTGTTGCCCTGGAATTTTACATAGTCAACGCCCAGTTTAGCGAAGTTGAAGTCATAACCAGCTTTTGCATAGAAAGCATCCTGATCATCCATCGCTGCTTTCTGATCTACAGTGTAGTCGGTATCCCACTGGCCAAAGCCTACTTTTGCATTGAATGCATCCTTAGCATAGGACAGTTCAGCACCGTCGAAGTTGTGGGAATCGCCAAAACGCCAAGAGTATTCGTTGCCAAAGTTGTTAGCATAACGGCCAAGGGTTACAGCGAAGTCGCCAAACTGATGTTTAACATTCAGTGTATCCATGTATACGCCGCTATCTTTGGTGCTGTCTTTGAAGTTCATGTTATAGGTCAGGCGGCCATTAACGGTGGTGGTATCATTAACCTGTCCTTCAACATTGATACGCATACGGCCGTCCCAAGTATCATTGCCTACGCTGTTATCTCTATAACGCATACGAGCATCGCCGGACCAGTAAATGTTGCCCACTTTCTTTTCCAGGTTGCCTACGCGAACGCCCAGGTTAGCCAGTTCGTCAGCGTATTCGCCAGCCAGTTTATCCAGTGTGGCACGCTGTTCAGCGTTCAGCTGGTCTTCTTTAGCCATGAGGCGGGCGATGATCTGAGCCAGTTCGTAACGGGTCATGTTACGTTCACCTTTGAAGGTGCCGTCCGGATAACCTTCTACAACGCCCTGGTCGGAGAGGTCGGATACTGCCTGGTAAGCCCAGTCATCAGGGGTTACATCGGAGAAAGGATTTGCAGCGTAAGCGGATACGCCAGCGGTGAGTGCTGCTACAGCAGCGATTGCGAGAATCTTTTTCATAGTTCTTCGCTCCTTATAAGAAAAAAATAAAAAGAAATGATGTCCCTCTATTTTTCCTACCGGGAGTTCGGTGAATCGGCGCCCGCTCGAGTGACCGTGTTTCCTCAGCAAGCTTCTTCACGTACTGACCCTGACTACCGTCCCGAGGGTGGGACCTTGGTCTATGTAGAGATTAACATAAGCATCGAGTAAAATCAAGGTTTCCTTACGTAAGTACTGTGTCAGCCCCTTTTACGCAGGCTTCTGTATAGGTGTACTATTTTTAATTTTTTTCTTTACCTTTTCGTGAAAACTTCGATAAATACGAGATTTCTGTCCAGAGTACAAGCAACGGTCTTTCTAATAAAGTGACTGCTATTCAATTTTACTTGGTAGATGATATAAAGATTTTCTATAAGCACACAGGGCAGGGATAGAGTCATACCGGTCATTTCCCCTTGATGTTAGAGGTGTAACACCGTCACAGGCATTTAGCTGGGAGATTTCTCGACTCTCTCTCACATACGATTTTTATGGATACAGTCACTACGGCGCTTACCTCCGCTCGAAATGACGAGGTGAGGGAAGGTATCATTTTTCTGTAAACGTTTTTCCTGTATATTTTCCTATCCCAAACCCGTCATTTCGAGCGGTGGAAGCATGCCGTATGACTCTACCACTAAGAATCGCTACAGCTTCGAGGAGCCGAGAAATCTTTCTTGTGTTCGGGATTACAGATCATTTCCCCATGATATTAGAGTTGTAACACCGTCACAACCATTTACCAGAGAGATTTCTCGACTCTTTCTCACATACGATTCTTACAATCATCTTCATTCCGACGCTTACCTCCGCTCGAAATGACGAAGGAGGGATAGCGTCACCATTGCGATTACGGTGTTCCAGAGAGACGACTTTTCCCGCTCCCCTGTCATTTCGAGCGGTGGCAGCATGCGGCATGACACTACTGTCAAGAATCGCTACAGCTCCGATGAGTCGAGAAATCTTTCTTGTGTTCGGGAATACAGATCATTTCCCCATGATATTAGAGTTGTAACACCGTCACAAGCATCTATCTGAGAGATTTCTCGACTCTCTCTCACATACGATTCTTATTGGTACACTCACCACGGCGCTTACCTCCGCTCGAAATGACGTTATAGGGAAGGTATCATTTTTCTGTAAACGTTTTTCCTGTATATTTCCCTACCCCAAACCCGTCATTTCGAGCAGTGGAAGCATGCCGTATGACCCTACCGTCAAGAACCGCTACAGCTTCGGCGAGCCCCGAAATCTTTCTTGTGTTCGGGATTACAGATCATTTCCCCATAGTATTAGAGTTGTAACACCGTCACAGGCATTTACCTGAGAGATTTCTCGACTCTTTCTCACATACGATTCTTATGGGTACACTCACCACGGCGCTTACCTCCGCTCGAAATGACGAGGTGAGGGAAGGTATCATTTTTCTGTAAACGTTTTTCCTGTATATTTTCCTATCCCAAACCCGTCATTTCGAACAGTGGAAGCATGCCGTATGACTCTACTGTCAAGAATCGCTACAGCTTCGATGAGTCGAGAAATCTTTCTTGTGTTCGGGATTACAGGGCTTTCTGCAGATTTCACCAGCGGCGAAGCCACGGTTGGGACTCAAAAGGCGGCGCTTCCCATTTTGTGCGCCGCCACCACCATTCCTCATTCCTAATTCCTCATTCCTAATTTTTTCCGTGCCATCTCTTTCCTGCAATAAAAAAGACTCCCGAAGGAGTCTTTTTTATTGATGTGTCCGAACCGGATTCGATTAGAATGCGTAGTTCAGTTCAACGCCCCAGGTGTCATCGGGGTCTTCTGCGCCGGAAGCTTTAGCTGCGAAGTTGTAGTAAGCGTCCAGTTCAACACCCTTCTGGAGAGCTACGCCTGCGCGGGCTACCCAGAAATGAACGTCAGCGTTTTCGTCAAATCCATAGTCAAGCTGGTCGGTGAGGTCCAGGGCGGAGTTGCCAAGGAGGTAGGAGCCAGCATCAGCCTTTACATAGTGTGCACCCAGCTGCCAGGTACCTGGTTTATCGGTATCTACAGCGCCATAGGTGAGGCCTGCAGTCCAAAGAGCTGCGTCTTTGGTACCATTCTTTGCATTCTTTGTCTTTACATAGTCGCCATCGAGGGTGAAGTTGCTGTGGCTGAGACCGATGGTTGCGCCAGCACCCCAGGTGGAGAGGTCTTTGCCCTTGTAAACATCATAATCACCATCGCGGCTGTCCAGGTAGAAAGCAGAAATATCAGCACCGTCAGCTACGTGGCCGGTCAGTTTTGCAAACCAGTTTTCAGTCTTGCTCTTTGCGGTATAAGCTTTTCCGATTTCGTCTTCGCCATATTTCCAAGCGTTTTCAGCGGATTTCAGATAACCATAGCCTGCATCGATGCCGATCTTGCCATTGTCCCAGCCAGCGGTGATGCCGTCGTATTCGCCATCTTCATCCCAGAATGTGCCGGTCTGGTCAAGAGCTACGCCCTGACGGCCAATGCGTACATAGGTCTGATCGGTTGGTGTCCATTCAGTATACAGACGATTCATGTATGTATTGCTGTCATCGCCGCCTTTGAAATCCATTTCATTGACGAAACGGCCATTCACAGTTACCTTGTCATTGACGTCAGCCTTTACGTTAATACGCATACGGCCGTTCCAGGTGTCGCTGTGGTCTTTAGCGCCGTCCAGGTTATGCTGGTACTGCATACGAGCATCGCCGGACCAGTAGAGGTTGCCCACTTTCTTTTCCAGGTTGCCTACGCGAACGCCCAGGTTAGCCAGTTCGTCAGCGTATTCGCCAGCCAGTTTATCCAGTGTGGCACGCTGTTCAGCGTTCAGCTGGTCTTCTTTAGCCATGAGGCGGGCGATGATCTGAGCCAGTTCGTAACGGGTCATGTTACGTTCACCTTTGAAGGTGCCGTCCGGATAGCCTTCTACGACGCCCTGGTCGGAAAGGTCGGATACTGCCTGATAAGCCCAGTCATCGGGGGTTACATCGGAAAACGGGTTTGCTGCGTATGCGGATACGCCAGCTGCCAGTGCAGCTACTGCTGCGATTGCGAGAATCTTTTTCATGTTCTTCGCTCCTTCTATGAAATATATGGGAAATGTGCTGTCCCTGTATTCTTAGAAGCGGTTCGGAAGAAATGGATTGCTCGAGTGACCGTGTTTCCTCTGCGCCTTCCTCCCTCTTCACTTCCGCCGCAAAGCAGGAACCCCTTTGCAGCCGAAACCATTATACCACGATTATTAGAATTTAACAAACGTTTACTATGATCTTATTATTATAACAAATCAGTTTCCTTATTTATTACATCTAAATATCCTGTATTTTATGGGATATCCACTATATATTATTAGAGTAAGGTAATGTATTTGTAAACACGTATTGCAGGCAGAGGAATAGAGGCAACATTGTGAGTACGACGTTCCGGAATGATGACGCTTCCCGCTCCCCGTCATTTCGAGCGGTGTGATCATGCCGTATGACTCCATCGTTAAAAATCGCTACAGCTTCGACGAGTCGAGAAATCTTTCTTGCGTTTGGGAATACAGGTCATTCCCCGTGATATTAGAGTTGTAACACCGTCACAGGCATTTTCCTGGGAGATTTCTCGACTCCTTCTCACATACGATTTTTACAGTTATCCTCATTCCGGCGCTTACCACCGCTCGAAATGACGTTAGGAGGATATAGCCACCAGAAAAATAACGGTATTTCTGAAAAATGACAGATTCCGCCCCTCGTCATTTCGAGCGGTGGTAGTATGCCGTATGACTCTACTGTCAAGAATCACTACAGCTTCGAGGAGCCGAGAAATCTTTCTTGTGTTCGAGAATACAGGGATTTTCTCCGGATTCAGGAGCTGTCACACCGTCAAAGGCATTTTTCCAGGCCCGGCCGACGTTAGGGGATGGAGTATCTGGGATAAATACTGTATGTCAGAAAAATGACCCCTTCCTCCTGTTTACCGCCATGGCAGGAATTGCTATGATACAGGCAGCAATTCGCAATAAAGGAGGCTGCATGATGGGATACGTGTATATATTGACTAATGTATTAAAGACTACCCTTTACATTGGTGTCACCAATGACCTCCGGCGCCGGTATGCGGAGCATTTCTCTGAAGTTAATGACGGATTCACGAAACGATACCACCTGCATTCCCTGGTGTATTTTGAACAGTACAACGATATCAGGGAGGCCATCCTTCGAGAGAAACAATTAAAATCCTGGTCCCGTGCCAAAAAGGTTGCCCTTATCGAAAGAATGAACCCCGAATGGATCAACCTGGCCAGTCAGTGGGTGTAACACCGTCACAGGCATTCATCTGAGTGATTTCAGGAATACAGGGCTTTCCTCCGGATTCAGGAGCTGCAACACCGTCATAGTCATTTAGCTGGGAGATTTCTCGACTCCTTCTCACATACTATTTTTACAGTTATCCTCATTCCGGCGCTTACCTCCGCTCGAAATGACGAGGTAAGGTCATAGAAAAAAAGCCGGAAAACGGTAAGCAGCAAATAATCATCTTCCACACCCCGTCATTTCGAGCGGTGGAAGAATGCGGTATAACTCTACCGTCAAGAATCGCTACAGCTTCGACGAGTCGAGAAATCTTTCTTGCGTTTGGGAATACAGGTCATTCCCCGTGATATTAGAGTTGTAACACCGTCACAGGCATTTTCCTGGGAGATTTCTCGACTCCTTCTCACATACGATTTTTACAGTTATCCTCATTCCGGCGCTTACCACCGCTCGAAATGACGTTAGGAGGATATAGCCACCAGAAAAATAACGGTATTTCTGAAAAATGACAGATTCCGCCCCTCGTCATTTCGAGCGGTGTGAGCATGCTGTATGACTCTTCTGACAAAAATCGCTACAGCTTCGACGAGCCCCGAAATCTTTCTTGTGTTCGGGATTACAGGGCTTTTCCCCCCGGATTCAGGAGCTGCAACACCGTCATAGTCATATATCCGGGAGATTTCTCGACTCTCTCTCACATACGATTCTTATGTTCTTCAACAATCCGGCGTTTACCTCCGCTCGAAATGCGGAGGTCCTGCATAGGACCTCCGAGCCGGGCCCAAGTTGGCGCTTTTTCTGCACAATAAAGCGCTTTCCTTTTAGGGCTCGGCCGTCGCTAGAGGGAAAGTATCATTATACTGAAACCGTCTCCTTGAAGCCCACTCTACTCGCCCCCGTCATTTCAACTGGTGGGAGAAAAGGCGGCGGAGCCGCAGTGGGGACTCAAAAGGCGGCGCTTCCTGATTTGTGCGCCGCCACCACCATTCCTCATTCCTAATTCCTCATTCCTGATTTTTATACGCACTCACCGCCATTTAAATATAAAGAAAGCAGCATCGGAATGGCCGCTCCATTCCGATGCTGCTTTTCTTTACAGTCCCATTTTTTCTTTATAAGCTTTGTCTTTTCCGCTGGCCCGGCAGTCTTTGCAGTAGCCGTAGATTTCTACTCTCGGTTCTACCGCTTCGAAGCCGTATTCCCTGTCCATGTACCGTTCGTATCCCTTTTCCAGTTCCACGTCCACCGGAAAGATTTTGTGACAGGAGAGGCAGATGGCGTGGTGTACCGGCGTGCCCTGGGCGTATTCGTAACGGGTAAGGCCGTCATCCAGCATGGTGGAGCGTAGGAGCAGGCCTTTTTCCGCCAGGGCTTCGCAGTTCCGATACACCGTGGACAGGCTGAGGCGGGTGTCTTTGCCCCGCACCGCTTCATACACTTCTCCGGCCGTCATGGGAAGGCTTTTGTCCAGGACTTTCATGATCATGACCCTGGCTTTTGTCCTTTTCAAATGCTTCCGGACCAGGATTTCTTCGTAATTTCCCATATGATGATTACCCATTTCTTCCTCCGCATTCCCGCGGATTAATTACATAGTATACTATATAGTTTCATTATATGGTTTTTTGACCGATTGGTCAAGAAAAAGTAAAAGAATGGGACACGATGAGGTCGAGTGTACCCGCAGCCCTGCCGCTGTGATACTGTCCTGCGGTGGAGTCCTATGCTCACCTGCTGCATCAAAAAACCGCGGCCAGTGATTTCTCACTGTCCCGGTTTTCTTACAGGCACTACTTATTTGATATCGTACATGCCGCTGACTCCTTCTTTGAGGTTGATGTAGATGTTCTTCAGCTGGCTGTAGTGTTCCAGGATGACCTTGTGGGTTTCACGGCCGATGCCGGACTGTTTGTAGCCACCGAAGGGAGCGCCTGCGGGGAGGTCGTTGTAGGTATTGACCCACATACGGCCGGTCCGTACGCCGCGGGCTACTTTCAGGGCGGTATTGATGTTCTTTGTGAACACGGCGCCGCCTAAGCCATAGACGCTGTCGTTAGCCAGGGCGATGACTTCATCGGCAGTCCTGAATTTCTGGACAACAACCACCGGTCCAAAGATTTCTTCCTGGCATACCCGGTCGTTCGGGTTGTCGGTGACAAGGATGGTCGGTTTCATGAAGAAGCCCTTATCACAGCCGTTTTCGGTGTACCGTTCGCCGCCGGTGATGAGCTTTGCTCCTTCCTGGATGCCGATCTGTACGTACTTCAGGACTTTATCCTGCTGGGCTTTGTAAATCTGGGCGCCCAGCTGGGTGGAGGGGTCTGTAGGATCGCCGATCTTGACGCTTTCGAAGGTGGCTTTCAGGTGTTTCAGGAATTTATCGAAAATGCCTTCCTGTACGAAAAGGCGGGAGCCGGCGCAGCATACCTGGCCCTGGTTGAAGAGGATGCCCTTGCAGGCACCGTCTACGGCCTGGGCAAGGTCAGCATCGTCGAATACGATGTTTGCGGATTTGCCGCCCAGTTCCAGGGTGACAGGAATGAGCTTGTCGCAGGCAGCCTGGTATACGCCGTGGCCCACTTCGGTGGAGCCGGTGAATGCGAGCTTATCCAGGTCCGGATGGTCCAGGAGCCACTGGCCGGATTTGGAGCCTTTGCCGGTGATTACGTTCAGTACGCCCTTCGGAAGTACGTCCTGGATGAGACGGGTGAATTCCATGAGGGACAGGGATGTATGGGAGGACGGTTTAATGACAATGGTGTTGCCTGCGGCCAGGGCCGGAGCCAGTTTCCAGCATGCCATGGTGAAGGGGAAGTTCCAGGGAATGACCTGACCTACCACACCTACCGGTTCATGGAGGATGAGGGACAGGGTATTGTCATCGAGCATGGTGGCAGAGCCTTCCCATGCCCGGAGGCAGCCGGCGAAGTAGCGGAAATGGTCGCTGCCCAGGGGAATATCGGCAGCCTTGGTCTCGCGGATAGGCTTGCCGTTGTCCAGTGTTTCCACCAGTGCCAGATGGTCTGCATTGGCATCAATGATGTCTGCAATCTTTAAAAGGATATTCTGCCTTTCAATGGGAGATGTCTTGGACCAGGCGGGAAGGGCAGCTCTTGCTGCTTTCACAGCTTTGTCCACGTCTTCTTTGGTAGCTTCAGCGAAGGAAGCCAGCCGTTCGCCGTTGGCCGGGTTGTGGGCGTCAAAGGTAGTGCCATCGCCGGCGGGAACAAATTCGCCATTAATGAAAAGGCCGTACTCATTCTGAATGTCTGCTTTTGCCATAGGAAAATACCTTCCTTTCGAAGAATGGGAGAAGAAAGGGCTATGGCCTGGCGGCCAGGGCCTTCTCTCTCCCTATAATTTTCCACTGAAATTTATACGATTGTCCGATGGTTCAGCGGTAATATCTCACAGCGGACCGAAAAGAAATACAACTTTTCATACTGTACGATGGTCACTTTCTCTCGGAACAGGTGCTGTGACATCAGTATACCATGGAATGGTATGTTATTCAACAGAATCGATATAGTTATAAGGCATGGCGGGTTATAAAAGGGAAGGCAGCGGCCTTTGGCCGAGGCTCTGTCCTCCGGACATGGCTCTGCCTTACGGCAAGGCTGTGGCCTGCGGCCAGGGTGGTGGAGGCGGTGCACAATTCATGTAGCGCCGCTTTATGAATCCTGACTGCGGCTTCGCCGCTGGTTCCAGCGGAATCCCTCTGTCACTGGCGTGACATCTCCCTTTGAAAAAGGGAGACTGCCCGGTCACGGCTATGCCGCCATTGAGTCCCAATGTCGTTTTCCCAAAATAAAAAAGAAGCCCCCGGAGGGACTTCTTTTTGTGCTTCTAATGGAATTAGAAGATGTAGTTCAGGGATACGGACCAGAGATCATCGTAGTCGGTATCGGTGTCAGTCTTTACGTCGAATGCATATTCAGCGTGGAGCTTAACGTTCTTCTGGAGAATGACATCGCCCTGAGCCAGCCAGTATTTAGCAACAGAAGCAGATCCGCCATCAGTATCAACAACGCTTGCCGGTACTACATTGTAGGTAGCATCATCAATGAAGGAGCCTTTTTCAGCGTGGAGGTACTGAGCGCTGAGATCCCAGGTGCCCGGTTTCTTCCAGTCAGCATGACCATAGCCGAGGCCTGCGGTCCAGGTGTAGGGGTCACCCTTGTATTCGGTGTTCTTGTAGTAGTCGCCGAATACGTTGAAGTCACCGCCAAGGCGGGCAGTGAGGCCGGCACCAAAGAGGCGGGCATCTAGGGAGTCCTTGCCGTCCAGGTATTCTACGTCATAGGAAATGCGGCCTGCATCGCCATAGACACGGCCCAGGAACATTTCGTTATCATTCTTGGTATCTTCTTTGCTGGGATCACCAAGATGTCCTGCAATCAGACGGCCATAGCCCAGGTCTACATTGACTTTGCCGAGAGCAGCGGTAGCGATGGCACCATCGAATTCATCATCAAATTCAGTGCCGGTCTGGCCAAGGAACAGGTCCTGACGGCCCAGGGTTACACCGAAGTTATCACCGAACTGGTGGTTCACTTTCAATTCTTCCATCCATACATGGTCCGGATTATCGGCTGCCTTGAAATTCATGTCGTAACGGAGACGACCGGTTACGGTGGTGGAATCATTGACCTGGGCCTTGGCGATGATCTTCATACGGCCATCCCATTTATCCTTAGCATCGCCGGAGCCATCATCTTTGTAGCTCTGGTTGAAACGCATACGAGCGTTGCCGGACCAGGCAATGTTGCCAACTTTCTTTTCCAGGTTGGAAACGCGAACGCCCAGGTTGGCCAGTTCGTCAGCGTATTTGCCAGCCAGTTTGTCCAGGGTTGCACGCTGTTCAGCGTTCAGCTGGTCTTCTTTAGCCATGAGGCGGGCGATGATCTGAGCCAGTTCGTAACGGGTCATGTTCCGTTCACCTTTGAAGGTGCCGTCCGGATAGCCTTCTACAACGCCCTGGTCGGAGAGGTCGGATACGGCCTGGTAAGCCCAGTCATCAGGGGTTACATCGGAAAACGGATTTGCTGCGTATGCGGATACGCCAGCGGTGAGTGCAGCGATAGCTGCGAGTGCGAGAATCTTTTTCATAGATCTTCACTCCTTTAGAAAATATATTGGAAAACCTGCCCTATTTTCGAAGGAGTGAACAATAACTATGGCAAGAGTGTCCGTGTTTCCTCTGCCTTACCCTCTCTCCCCCGCCATATCCCCAGGGCCGGAAATATAGTTATGCTTAGCATACTATAAAGGCCGATTCCACCGCAACCGGTAAAATGAATGTTTATGCGTTTTAATTCATATCTAACCAATCTGGGATATTCCTTTTATGGAATGAAAAAAGAGGAACCCCACAACGGGATTCCTCTTCGAATCGGTGCCTTTATGAATATGAAATTATTCTATACTATCTTTCCGGTAAGTGCAAGGGAAAAATGAGGTCGAGATTGAGATCGAGGTAAGCAGCGGCAAAGCCGCGGGAACACCATTTTCTTCCTCAATTCAAACATTCCTCTGTAACACCGTCACAGGCATTTAGCCGGGAGATTTCAGGATTACAGGGATTTTCTCCAAGATATTAGAGTTGTAACCCCGTCATAGTCATATATCCGGGAGATTTCTCGACTCCTTCTCACATACGATTCTTACAGGTACAGTCACTTCGGCGCTTACCTCCGCTCGAAATGACGATAAACGGAGAGGGTCATTTTTCAGAAATACCATTATCTTTCTGATGACTTTATCCTCCTAACGTCATTTCGAGCGGTGTAAGCATGCTGTATAACTCTACCACTAAGAATCGCTACAGCTTCGAGGAGCCCCGAAATCTTTCTTGTGTTCGGGATTACAGTTCTTTTCCTCCCGAACTCAGGAGTTGTAACACCGTCATAGTCATATATCCGGGAGATTTCTCGACTCTTTCTCACATACGATTTTTATATTCTTCAACAATCCGGCGCTTACCTCCGCTCGAAATGACGAGGTAGGGTCATAGAGAAAAAGCAGGACAACGGTAAGCAACGAATCCCCCACCGCTCCGTTCCGCTAAAACGGCCAGCCACCAGACACATTCCCCCTATTTTGGCGGGAAGCATTTCTTCATCGTCACTGGGCCGGCGTCCCACCAGGCCCGCATCGGTCAGAAAAGCCAGGGCATCTTCTTCGGTGGACCATTCTTTCTTATGTATCTGCCGCTCCAGGGCATGGTACTGCTTCCTGATATCCATAAACCTCTTTTTTACTTCCTGTAAATCCATATTTTATGTATCCTTTTTTACCAGCAGCGACACGGTCTCCACATGCATGGTCTGAGGGAACATGTCCACCGGCTGCACTTCTTTTGTTTCATAGCCCAGGGCGGCGAGGATTTTCGCATCCCTGGCAAAGGTGGCGGGGTTGCAGGACACGTAGACGATGCGGGCGGGCTCCATGGCGGCCGCTGCTTTCAGCACGTCTTCGCTGCAGCCGGCGCGGACGGGGTCCATGACGATGACATCCGGCCGCTCGCCCTTTTCGTAGAGCTCCGGCATCAGCTTTCCTGCGTCGGCAGCGTAAAATTCCGCATTATCAATATGGTTGAAGGCGGCGTTCTTCTTCGCGTCTTCAATGGCTTCCTTCACGATTTCTATGCCGATGACCCGTTTCGCCTTCTTTGCGAGGCACAGGGAAATGGTGCCGGTACCGCAGTAGGCATCGATGACGGTCTCGCCGCCGGAAAGGCTGACATAGGTGAGGGCCCGGTCATAGAGGACCTCGGCCTGTTCCTTATGGACCTGGAAGAAGGAAAAGGGGGATACTTCGAAGGACAGGCCAGAGAGGGAGGCGGTAAGGGTCTTCTTTCCCCACAGGTGATGGATGACGGGGCCCAGAATGGCATTGCCCCGGCCGGACTGCACGTCGTGGTAGATGGACACCACTTCCGGCAGGAGCTTCTGCATTTCCTCCACCCACAGTTCCTGGAACGGCAGCACTGCCGTGGCGGTGACGATGACCACCATCACTTCACCCCTGTCCCCTACCCGGGCCATGATGTGGCGTATGTCGCCTTTTCTGCTTTTTTCGTTATACCCCCGGACATGGTGGCGGGTCATGAAGCCTTCCACAAAGCGGAGAACCCGGTTATTTTCTTCTTCCTGGATAAGGCAGCCATCAATGGGCACCACCTGGTGGCTTCCCTGCCGGTAGTAGCCAAGGACAGGTCCGCCAGTGACCTGGGCCACGGGAAGGGCCATCTTGTTCCGGTAGTTCCAGGGATGGGCTGCACCGAGGATAGGAAGCACCCTGTTTTCCGTGAAGCCGCCGATGCGGGTCATCACGTCCTTTACCCTCCGCTCTTTCACTGCCAGCTGTCCTTTATAGGCGAGATGGGAAATCTGGCAGCCTCCGCAGGCGTGGTATGCCGGACACTCGGGCACCGTCCTTTCCGGGGAAGCCTGTTCGATGGAAATGAGCTTTCCCTGGGCGTAGGATTTCTTCACCACCACCATGGAAGCCTTCACGATTTCCCCCGGCAGGGCTCCCGGGACAAAGACTGTAAAATCTTCTACAGAACCGATGCCTTCCCCATGGATTCCCAGATCCCGGATGGGGATGGTATAGACTTCGTTCAGTTTGACAGGTACATTTCTTTTCGTCATGGCGGTGCTCCTTTGGTTATTTTCCCCATTATAGCAGTTAAAGCCGCCTCAAGTGAAGAGTATAAGGCCATGCAAAAGGCAGGAGCCCCTGCCGTCCATGCCGGCCCGTGGGCTCCTGCCCTGTATCTTTTCTTCCAACACAAAAACTCCTGATTCGTCCCAATGCCGCTGCAAGGTGGGGCTGGGGCCATCTTCTTCCACCATGAAGCCAGGGGTACCGCAGGATGGGATGTCTGTGCCCACAGGGAAGAGCAGGTGGCCTTTGCCACTCATGATTTCTGACAGGTTTTTCCTCAGGAGTTGCTGTTTGCAGTGAAGAGAGCTGCTGGCGGTAATGCTGCTGAGCTTTTTCTCTTCGTCATATGAATTTTTCAGCGCGCCGGAGAGGGGGAAATCATATGAGGAAATCCTTTCCTTCCGGCCCCGGTTCCATGGATATGCGCATCCGGGAGAAAGGGAATTCTTTCCGGCCTTTTCACCTCTCACTTATATAGTACCGGCAGAAGGGAAAGATTCCCAGCCCGATTTCCGGGATAGATGATACTGAAGTGTGGTGGAAGGGCTGCAGGGGAATGGTTATCTCACTTTTCTGTTTCTGCCTTTTTACAGAAAGTCAGGCCACGGCCCCCTTCCAGGGAACTGCGCAGGAGGATAATCCGGGGAGGTTCTATGGGAAAGCCCTTTTTATTTCCCCCCATTCTTTCCGATATGGAAAAGTTTTTCCGTATTTTCCAGGGCATGGAGGCGGAGTTCTTCTGCGGTCACGTGCATATAGGAAGCCAGGGTTTCTACGACGTAGGTAATATTCTGGGGTACATTGGTCCTGGGCAGGTGGAATCCCCGGGGGGGGGTAAGGTAGGGCGCATCAGTTTCCACAAGCACCCGGTCCAGGGGCAGGATAGAAACGGCATCCCGGAGGGCATCCCCCCGCCGTTCGTCGCAGATCCAGCCGGTGATGCCGATGTAGAAGCCTATGTCCAGGAATTTCCGGAGCGTTTCTTTGTCCCCTGTGTAGCAGTGAACCACAGACAGCGGCGGCAGGTCTTCATGCCCCCGGAAGCAATCGATGAAGTCCTCTGCCGCATCCCTCTCGTGAAGGAACATAGGCTTAT
Organism: uncultured Dialister sp.; assembly: GCF_900541605.1. Classification (GTDB taxonomy): domain Bacteria; phylum Bacillota; class Negativicutes; order Veillonellales; family Dialisteraceae; genus Dialister. The sequence goes on from NZ_UQKJ01000003.1 coordinate 22,834, forward strand.
GGAGTTCTTCTGCCAGGTCAATGAGCTTCCTGAAGAAGTGAAGCTGATTTTCTTTCTTCGCATACATGTGGTCATAATCAAGGCCCGTCTCCCCCACTGCCAGAATCCGCGGATTGGATTGGATGATTTCCCGGACCCTGTCCACATCCCGGTCTTCCGCTGTATCGGAAGCATGGGGATGGATACCGGCGGTGCCATAGAGGTCATGGGTCTTCACGAAATCATTGACCAGTTCATTTTCCTCCCTGTCGGAGCCGGTCAGGATACACCGGATGCCTGCATTCTCGGCCTGGGAAATAATCTTTTCCGGGTCCGGGAAGGAGCGGGAAAAGAGATTGAGCCCTATATCGTAATATTTTATATCCATAGGAATGTCCCCCTTTGATCAATGGCCCTGGGGATTCCATGATCCCAAGGCTACCTGTAATCATACTGGAAACCACAGAGCCTGTCTATCCCATGACCGGTAGTGGATTTCCCATCATAAAACCCTTCGGAGGGGAATCCGAAGGGTTTTATGACTGCTCCTATACATCAGTGCTTACTGATTATTTGCCTGCATTCTTCAGGGCAATTCTCCAGTCGCGGCCCTGCTGATGAACGTCGTTCACATCAGCCTTCTGGACTGCGTCTTTGTTGGATTCAACTTCTGCCTTTTCAGCAGCGGTCAGATGGATACTCTGGTCCTGGTCCGGAGCGCCTTTCTTTTCAGCGTTGTAGAGGGCAATACGCCAATCTCTTCCGGGATCTCCTGCTGCGGTGGGTTCAGCAGCCTGTACACCAATTGCTACGCAGGACAGTGCGATAGCTGCGCCAGCCAGTGCCATGGTCAATTTTTTCATAGATATCTACTCCTTTCAGTATTTGCTGTATATACAGCTTCTATCCCATATCATATTACTTTGCCTTCAATTTGTTAATAGAGGTAAGTAATATTATTTATGCATAGTTCATTGTAGTAAAAGAGATATCATTTTCCACAAGGCAGCGGCTTTCTCCCCCTATGGGTAACAGGGCATATATCCCATGGCCAGTACCGGCTGCAGGGCTCCGTAAAGGGCACAAGGAGTCTATTTCTGCCAACCAAAAAGGACCTCTTCAGGTCCTTCAGAAGTCTGGAGCGGATGAAGGGAGTCGAACCCTCCTGTCCAGCTTGGGAAGCTGGCGTTCTACCGATGAACTACACCCGCAAAGCGGGGTCAAAGCCCCATGCACGAATACGTACGGATAGATAATACCACATTTTTGCCGATTTCGCCACAGGGAATTGAAGATTCCCGAAGAGTATGGTCCCAGATATACGGCAGAATGGCAGGAAGGAAAGAACTATTGCGGTTTATCGAGCTGTTAGAGCGGTGCTGATAGATGGAGTCATTCGTGTGGGGGCTTCTAGCTTCTAGCCGCTAGCTTCCAGGAAGGCTCTACAGCCTACGGCACGAATGACTGACGGAAATATCGGATGAGAAGCGCCGCAGGCGGAACAGATTTCCTGGCAGCTAGAAGCTAACAGCTAGGGAAGCGCTGATTAATTCGCAGAGTCAGATTTTATAAGGATTTTTATGCACTGCTTCGTCATAACTCTCCTTAAATAGCTCGCTATTCGCGTCGAGTTATTCCTCGCATTGCATAAAAATCCAAGAATGAAATCTGACAACGATTTAATCAGTGCTTCCCTAGCAGCCCCGTGCCAGTGACTCTATCCAACAGCATGCCAAACCGCTCACTCTAACAGCTCGACAAACTGAAATATCGAATAGTCTCCGGACTGGTCTGTAAAAAAAGCAGACCCTTCGGCCTGCTTTTTGGTTCATCAGTATTTGTCTCCGTAGAGTTCTTTGTTTCTCTGGATAATGGCCATGATGCGGCTTGCTGTCTCTTCGATGGCCTTGTTGGATACATCGATGACCAGGCAGTGAAGCTGACGCATGACTTCCTTCGCATAGGTCAGTTCGTCCTGGATGCGGGCAATATCCGTATAGTTGGCAGATCCGGAGAATCCCAGAGCCTTCATCCGTTCAGCGCGGATGGTATTCAGCTTGTAGGGATCAATAATGAGGCCGATGATACGGTACGGCGGCACATGGAAGATTTCTTCCGGCAGCGGTACTTCCGGCACCAGAGGCAGGTTGGCCACTTTATACTTCTTGTGGGCCATGTACATGGAAAGAGGGGTCTTCGATGTACGGGATACACCAATGAGCACTATATCGGCTTTGGCAAAGCCCGCCGGATTCTTGCCGTCATCATATTTGACGGCGAATTCGATGGCTTCCACTTTCTTGAAGTATTCTTCATCCAGCTTATGGATGATGCCTGGCTTCATCCGGGGCTTCGAGGTGGTAATGGTACCTACCATGTCCATCATGGGACCCAGAATATCCACATACCGTACATGTTTGGCTTCGGCAATCTTTTCAAAGGTCTGCCGGAGTTCAGGGCTCACCAGGGTATGGCAGACCACGGCATGGTGTTCCGCCGCTTCTTCTACCACTTTTTCCACCTGTTCCGCATGGCGGATGAAAGGAACTCTGACGACATCGATATTTTCATCGAACTGGCTGATAGTGGCCTTAGCCACGCTTTCCGCCGTATCGCCAAGGGAATCGGAAACAACATAAACTTCAGGGATTTTACTCAAAAGGGTCTGCCTCCTTTATCTCTTCCCTCTTCCCAGTTCCAGGAAGAGGCGGGTAATATTGGTCTTGGAAATCCGGCCTTTCAGCTGGAATTTCTTTTCCCCATTCACATCTTTAAACGTACCTACCGGAAGGCAGTCGATTTCATAGTCAATCAGTTTCTGGGCAATGGACACCATGTCATCCTGGGGTTCCGCATAAATCATTTTTGACCTGGATGTCATGACCATGGAAATGGGAACCTTTGCCAGGTCTTCCCTGCCCATGGCCGCTTTCAGGAGATCCTTACGGGATACGACGCCCAGGACATCATCTACATCGCCCACGAAAATGGTGCCGATATCTTCTGTAAAGAGAAGGACCGCTGCATCATAGGCATTGGAATCCGCATTGACAAGGACGGGCCGGGACATGCAGTCCTCCGCCGTACAGGAACGGATTTCCGCAGCCGCAGGATCCTCTCCGCCTCCCAGGTAGTAATAGCCCAGTCTTCGTCTCGCCGCAATGACTTCTCCGGAGAGAAGGACGGCCAGATCCCCGCGCAGGGCGCTTCGAGTCACGTGGAGTCGCTCTGCTATCATTTCTCCCGTAATCGGTCCGTTTTCCCGGACAATACGGGTGATTTCTTTCTGGCGGCTGGTAAGCTGCATCTTTTCTCCTTTCTTGCAATCAGCAGGGCATGGTACAGGAAATAAAACATGGTATCTGCCCTTATTAAGGCAAAACGGGACTGCTCTCGCAGCCCCGGATGCCGGAATTGTTCACGTAGCGGGAGAACAGCAGGAAGTCCCTGTTACCAGGTGTAGTCTTCTACTTCTTTCAGTCCCCTGCCGGTAGCTGCATCGAGCATAAGTCTCTGTTCAATGCGGGCTACGTTTCTCTTGGTGGCCTTTACCATATCCGGGTTGACGGATACATAGTCGATGCCGCTCTTTACCAGGAATTCAGTGAAGTCCGGGTATACGGACGGTGCCTGTCCGCAGATGGATACGGTCTTTCCATCTTTATGGGCGGTAGCAATCAGGTGGCGGATGGCTCTCTTGATGGCCAGGTTTCTTTCATCGAAGAGGGAAGAAACGGTGTCGTTGTTTCTGTCGCAGCCAAGGATGAGCATGGTCAGATCGTTGGAGCCGATGGAGTAGCCATCGATGTACTGGTTGAACTGGTCAGCCAGGATAATGTTGGACGGGATTTCAGCCATGAGGAACAGTTTGAAGTCCGGACCTCTTTCCAGTCCTTCTTCCTTCATGATGGCGGTAACCTTAGCTGCTTCTGCTACGGTGCGGCAGAATGGAATCATGCAGTTCAGGTTCTTCAGGCCGAATTCTTCACGGACTTTCTTTACTGCCTTCAGTTCGAGGCGGAATGCGGCGGTGTACTTCGGATCATAGTAACGGGAAGCGCCTCTCCAGCCGAGGAGGTCAGCCGGTTCTACCGGTTCATACTTGTCGCCGCCCTTGAGGTTTCTGTATTCGCCGCTCTTGAAATCGGAGAACCGGAGAACCACAGGCCGCGGAGCCAGTGCCCGGCATACTTTGGAAATGCCTTCTGCCAGCATGTCGATGACCTTTTCCGGTTTGCCCTGTTCGATGAGGTACAGCGGATGTTCATGGATAAAGGTGGTCCAGATGAATTCTTCTCTCATGAGGCCGATGCCGTCGCAGGGAAGGCTTGCATATTTATCAGCCAGGTCCGGATCGCCGAGGTTCATCATGACGCCGGTGCCGGTGGGTGCGAAGTATTCAGCAGCCACAACGGTGGCACCTGCCGTACCAGCGGCAGCAGCCGGTTCATTCTTCTTAACCAGGTCTTCTACGATGCCTTCATAGACGATACCGTTCTGAGCATCGATGGTGATGTCCTGGCCGGTCTTCAGTACTTTGGTGGCTTCCACGCTGCGGCTCTTTGTGCCGACTACGCAGGGGATGCCCAGTTCACGGGAAACGATGGATGCATGGCAGGTCATGCCGCCGGCATCAGTGACAATAGCAACGGCTTTCTTCATGGCCGGTACCCAGTCCGGAGAGGTCATGGTGGTGACGAGGACTTCGCCATCCTGGAATTCATCGATGTCTTTTGGATCTGTAATAACGTGGCACTTGCCTGCTGCCATTCCCGGGCTTGCCGGAAGTCCTTTGACCAGTACTTTATGATCAGTTGTCATTTTCACTTCTTCATTACCTGCTTTCTTTTCTTTATTCTTCTTGGACCATACGGTTTCCGGACGGGCCTGGAGAATCCAGATGCGGTCCTGGTGGTCTACAGCCCATTCCATATCCATGTAGCAGCCATAGTGTTTTTCAATGGCCTTTGCGTAGGAGGCGAGTTTTACGACCTGGTCATCGGTAAGCGCCTGTGCTTTGGCACGTTCTTCCGGTACCTTTCTTTCTTCTACATCGCCGCCGGGTTTACGGACAAGTTCAATGGACTTTTCATTGACAATGCGGGATTTGATGGTAAGGTCCGCTTTATTGACGATGAAGTTATCCGGGGTGACAGTACCCTGTACCACGTATTCCCCAAGGCCCCAGGAACCTTCAATCATGACGCAGGAATCATCGCCGTTGGCAATGTTCACGGTAAACATGACGCCGGCCACCTTGGAGTCAGCCATCATCTGGACAGCTGCAGAAAGGGCTACATTTTCATGGTCGAAATGTTTCTTTGCTCTGTAGTACACAGCGCGGTCGGTGAATGTGGAAGCGTAGCATTCCTTCACCTTGCGGATAACCATGTCACGGCCGGTGACATTCAGGTAAGTATCCTGCTGGCCTGCGAAGGAAGCATCCGGCAGGTCTTCTGCGGTAGCGGAAGACCGGACAGCCACATAGGGATCCTTTTCATTGACTTTCTTAGCCAGTTCTTCATATGCATCACCGATAGCCTTGGCCAGGTCAGCCGGCATTTCAGCAGATACAATGCTTTCACGAATCTTTGTGCAGACTTCATGAAGTTCTACGGAATCTTCAACATCCTTCAGATCCTGGAGCAGTTCATGAATCTTTTTGTTCTGTCCTGTGGTTTCCATGAAATAGCGGTAAGCATGGGCAGTGGTTGCATAGCCATAGGGAACAGGAACCCCGGTGGAAGTGGTCAGTTCACCAAGGGAAGAAGATTTGCCCCCAACCAGAGCTACATCTTTCCGGTGCAGTTCATCAAACCATAAAACATAAGCATTCTCTCTTGCGTCCATCATAGCCCTCCTTAAGGTATGAAGATAAGAAATGTAAGAAGTGAAATTCTTGTACACTCTTTTCGTATCAGCAAGTTTATAGTATACCTTTATAATTGGAAAGTCAAGGTATTTCATGAAATAATGACACCTTAATAGGGAGCAGGGATATATTCTTATGTACTTTATTTCCTCTTTTTGTAAAATAGCGTAAAAAAAGAGTGAAACCCTATGGCTTCACTCTTCAGGTATACATAGATCCCTCACATCAGCCCGCGAATCAGGATGACGAGGATCAGGAGGGGCAGGACGAACTGCAGGTATGGCTTGATCCAGCGGGGCATCTTCAGGCCGCTGCCTTTATTCACTTCCGCAATATAATTGTCAAATCCCCAGCCGTATTTTGTCACGCAGAACAGAAGGTACACCAGGGCGCCGCCGGGGAGAAGGATATTGCTGACCAGGAAATCTTCGCTGTCCAGTACATCCCTGTTTCCAATGAAATGGACGCCGGAGAGTACATTGTACCCCAGGACACAGGGGATGGAAAGGATGAATACGGCAGCCAGGTTGATGAGTACCGATTTTTTACGGCTCCAGCCGAAGTTATCCATGGCACAGGCGATGAGGTTTTCAAAGACCGCAGTCACCGTGGAGAAAGAAGCGAAGGTCATGAAGACGAAGAACAGGGTGCCCCAGAGCCGGCCGGCAGTCATGTCGGTGAAAATTTTCGGCAGGGTAATAAAGATAAGGGACGGTCCCTGGTCCGGATGCACGTTGTAGGCAAAGCAGGCAGGGAAAATAATGAGTCCGGACAGGAGAGCCACGAAGGTATCGAGGGCCGTAATGCGGACCGCTTCCCCGGTGAGGGTGAAATCATCGGCCATGTAGCTTCCGAAGATTTCAAGGGCTGCAATGCCGAGAGACAGGGTGAAGAAGGCCTGGTTCATGGCAGCAGCGGCCACGTTGCCGATGCCCGCTTCCACCGCCCGGTTCCAGTCAGGCAGGAGGTAAAATTCCAGTCCCGGCTCACCGCCTTTCAGGAAAAGGCTGTGAAGCGCCAGCACTACGATGAGGATGAGGAGGCAGGCCATCATGACCTTCGTAATCCGTTCCACCCCGTTATGGAGTCCCAGCCCGCAGACCAGGAAGCCAAGGACCACGGTAAGAGCCATGAAAATACCCATTTCCAGCGGATTTCCCAGCATGGCGGTAAAGACGACGGGAATGGCATCCTGGGTAATGCCCTGGAACGTGCCGGTCAGGAATTTCCAGAAGTACCCCAGCATCCAGCCGGATACGGTGGTGTAGTACATCATGAGGAGGTAGCAGCCGGCGATACAGAACCAGCCATGAATGTGCCAGTGGCTGCCGGGCTTTTCCAGTGCCCTGTAGGCCTGTACCGCACTCTTGCGGCTGCCCCGGCCCACGGCCAGTTCCATGGTCATCACGGGGATGCCCATGAGGACGAGGAAGCAGAGATAAAAAAGGACAAATACGGCTCCCCCGTATTCGCCGGTAATGTAGGGGAATTTCCATACATTGCCGATGCCGATGGCACATCCTGCACTGACGAGCAGGAACCCCAGGCGAGATTTGAAACTGTCGCGATTTTCCATTGAAGAAGCTCCTTTTTAAAGCAGGCCAAAGCCCCGCCAATTTCTGAAAAAGAGGGGCTTCTGTGCTTTATGGTAATAGTGTTTCTATTTTATACCGAATTTCACTGATTTTCCAGTCAAATATGGGATAAAAGGGGCAAATAAAAGAAGTGGCCTCATACCAGCCACTCCCGAATTGATAAAGAGAAAAACATCACCACCGATATCCCTTGAAATACCGTTCCACGAAGGGGATGCGGTCCATGGTGACGGTCCTGCCGGACAGGTAAGACAGGGGGCCCGCCTCCTCACCGAAGGAGAAGGTGACCCGGAAAGCACAGAGAAGCTGCCGGCGCTCCCCCATTTTCCGGTTCCACTCTTTGGACCCGTACTTGTCATCCCCTAATAGCGGATGTCCCCCATGGGCCATCTGGCTCCGGATCTGGTGGGTACGGCCGGTGAGAAGGCGGCATTCCACAAGAGACAGGCCACGGCCAAAGGCCTTTGTCTCATAATCGGTAATGGCGGTCCTGGCACCTTTCACCGGGTCTTCCGTCACGTAGACCCTGTTCTTCCGGGCATCCTTGAAAATATAATTTTCCATCCGCCCCGCCGGCGGCTGGAGGCTGCCCCGCACCACACAGAGATAGGATTTCTTCACTTTCCGTTCTTTAATCAGGCGATCCAGGATATGGCCGGTCTCTTCGTCTCTGGCAAAGAGAAGGATGCCGGACGTATTAAAGTCGATGCGGTGCACCGGATAGGCAGCTCCCTGTCCCTTTCCTGCCAGCATACCATTCACCCGGTCAAGAAGAGTATCCTTTTCTTTTCCCGTCACGTCCAGAGACAGGAGCCCCGCCGGTTTGTTCACTGCCAGGATATGGTCATCTTCGTAAAGAACGTCCACCGGTGGCAGGGACTTCTTCTTTTCCTCCAGCACAAAGGAAATGACCCGGTCCCCTTCGGCCAGGCGGTAGGAGGGATCTTCCTTTTTCCGGTTCACTTTGATCTTATTCGTTCTCTGGGCCTTCATAAAAAAAGAACGGGGCCAGCCCTTCTTTTCCTGAAGATACCGGTCCAGCCTGAGGCCTGCTTCTTTTTTTGTTACCTGCCACTCTTCCATGGTGATTTCCTTTCCTCAATTCAAGAGCATCGGAGGCAGCGGGTCTTTCTCTTCCGCCTCTGCCCGCCGCCGCTGGTCCTCTTCCACCATGGCCCGGATGGTACGGAATACTTCCTCTTCATGTTCTCCGGCCACATCAAAGGCGCCGCACATGGCCTGGGACAGGGATGTCATGATGAAATGATACTGTTCTTCGTTAATTCGTATATCCACCTGCCCATCACCCAGGGTCTCCACGTTAATCAATGCTTCTTTCCGCTCCATAGGATTTCCTTTCTTCTTCACCTTCAGTGGCAGATGGTTCCTTTTTCCTCTTCTCCATATTCCCGGCCAAGGACCGTCAGGAACGCCTCTGCATCCTTCACATGGTGGGCCGGAATGCCCGTTATATAGCAGGCCGCCGCCAGAAGAATATACTTTGTCTCTTCTTCCGTTCCATCGGAATGGATGGTGAATCCTTCCTCCCCTCCCTGCAGGAAAATGGAGACCTTCTTTTTTCCTAACTTATCCATGGCTTTCCTCCCTGTATGACTGATGTTCTGTTTCTCACTTCTTATGCTACACGAAAGAAAACATAAAGGCAAGATAAGGTACATGCAGTTTTGCCTGCTCAGTCGCAAAAGTTTCCGGCCGTTAGTGAGGAGTGAGAAGTGGTTGTGGCGGCGCACAATTCATAGAGCGCCGCCTTATGAATTGTGCGCCGCCACCTTCCCCTCGGACGAAGTCCGTTCCCCTTGCGCCACTTCGCCGAAGCCGTTACTCTTTAGTCCCTCTTTCTATCCCTTCAATCCATCCTGCGCCTTTGGCGCGGCCCTTCTCCAAGGGCCTGCATGCTTACGGTAGTGGAGACTCCAGACGTCCAACAAAAACAGAATCAGCAGTGAACCCCGGTCATGTATCATAAGGCGGCGCTTCCCTATTTATGCGCCGCCACAACCATTCCTCATTCCTAATTCCTCATTCCTGATTTTCCTGCACGTCCCATATACTTATCACAACTATTTATATGTTTAATGATTATATCCTATTTTTATTATTAATTATTTCCTACTATACTGAATACAGGGAGAAAATTCTCCTGCAAGATGCGTTTTACTGCCTGTAAGATGCTTAGCATAATCTATATATTATAATAAATATTTTCTATTATATTTTATGCATGATTTTCCTTTATAATGATATGCAAGTAAGTCACAAATAAATCCTGCGTTCCCTGACAGGAGGAAAGGAGAATGAACAATAGAGAGTATCTCCAACTTGAAGGTGCCTCCCTGGTAGAGGAAGCACTGCTGGCATTCACTTCTCCCGCCAAGGGCAGCGACCTGTATCCCCTCCTTTGCGGTTCCGACGGTTTATTGTCTGAAAGTGAGAAGCTGCCGGATTCCTTTTTCTGGGACTACGTGCTGCTCCGCCTGTATCTGGCGGAGCGGGAAATCCGGACATTCAAAAGCGGCTTCGGCTGCCTGGAGGCCCTGGTAGAAGGAATGGAAGAGAGCCTGTCCCATTTCCCGGATGTTCTCCGCGCCCTTTCCGTCCGTCGGGCGCTGAATGGCTCCTTCCTGCTCGCCGGAAGCCGGGCCCATTATCCGGACCGGGACTCCGTGGACCGGCGTTTCCATTTCTTCCGGACCCTCCACGGAGATGGAGATCCCCTATTTCTCCTCCAGGCCATCGCCAAAGCCCGGAATATCCATCTGTCTGAGAAGCAGGTTTCCCTTCTCATGGAAGAAACCCGGCATTACCTCGCTTTCCTCCATAAAAAGCTCTGCAGTTTCACGCCCCGGGAAATTACGCGGCGTGCCTATACCCTGACGCCGGTCATTTCCTTTGCTTCCGGCTCCGAAGGATTGGCGGATTCTTCCCTTCTCGCCTTCCTCACCGGCCTCGCCCTGAGCTGTCTCATCCTCCTGTAGGAGAAAGAAATCCCCATTCCCGGGCTACCAAAAAAGGAATGGCTAGAGTACAATGGGGACATACGATAAAAAGAAGGGAGTGGTCCGCTGTGGATATGGATAATTACCTGGTCAATATGGGAATTACCGCTGCCCAGCGGGCTTTCTTTTCTTACATGGCCAAGCCCCAGGGGAGCTACGGGCTCCACATGATTTTCCGGCTTTTCCTGAAAAGGAAGAGCATCATCATGCACGATCGGGAGCGGCCCCACTGGTGCCGGTTCCTGGCGGATTACTCCGTTTTCCGCCTTTACATCGCCCAGTTCGTCCTGAAAGCCTATGCCCGGGATTATCCGCCCCTTCCCAGCCTCTATACCGGTTTCGACAGGATTGATGAATCTTTCCCTGAATTCATAAAAAAAGAAGCGGACCCCGGCCGGGGGGTGGGAGATATTTCCCTGCTGCCGGACCACCTGGAGACCCTGTATTCCCCGGAGAAAATCGAAGCTCTCCACGACCGTTTCAACAGGATGGCGGAAAAGGCGGAGCGGGATACAGACAGCCCCGATGCAGCCCTGAAGAGTTTCACCACCGAGGTGCTGTCCTACCTTTCCGGAAAGGATGAAGTTCCCCTGTATACGCCGGTTTTCTGGTTTTTTTCGAAGGAAACCCTGGACTATGCCCAGTACCTGGCCGATTTCTATAAAGGTCTCATCCCGGAAAGCTATTATGAAGGAATGCATGCAAAGCCCTATGAAGAAGTGGAGCGGGAGGAAGATTCCTTCTACACGGACTACCGGCTGCCAGCGTATATTTTCTTCTTCGTGGCCGGCCTCATCTGCATCGTCCTGGCCAGGGCATGAAGGTATGGGGAGATTATTGCATGTTCATGGAGAGGATCATTTGTGCAGGGGCTTCGGAGATTCATCTCAGGCATATTCGCGTTAAGGAAGCGCTGATTCATTCGCAGAGTCAGATTTTCTAAGGATTTTTAACCATTGTCAGTATTGTAAGGCCGATAGAGACATTTTTCCGGGAGATCTCTCGACTCTCTCTTACATTCGACTTTTATATTTCCCGTCATTACGGCGCTTACCGCTCGAGATGACGATTTGGGTACAGAGTCTGCTGCAATGAATGCCGGTATCCGTAAGATACCAAATTGTAATACGCTCAGGTTAACGTCAATCATTAATACAAATGTTCCTGAGGAAAAACACCAGGAGCCAGCAGCCCCGTGCGAGTGGCTCTGTACACAAGCATGCAGAAGCCCCCGAATGGAAGGAGTATTATGTATCATAAAAAACTGGAAGAAGATATCCGCTGTCCTTTGGAAAAAGGGCTCCAGGTATTCGGAGGAAAATGGAAATCCCGTATCCTCTGCGTACTGAATGAAACAGGCACCCTCCGCTACGGAGAGCTGAAAAAGGAAATGGTCAATGTCACCGACGCGGTACTGGCGGATTCCCTGAAGGAACTCACCGCCGACGGCATGATTCTCCGGAAATCCTATAACGTCATCCCGCCAAGGGTAGAATATTCCCTGTCAGACCGGGGAAAGTCGGTGATTCCCATTCTCCAGTCCATCTGCCGCTGGTCCGGCCAGTTCCAAAAGGGAAAAACAGACCACGTCATGCGGCAGTGTGAGAAATGTGACTACCGTTTCCCCCAATAAAACTTTTTAAAAGAATTCCTCACCGGAGTACTATGAAATTTATGAGTTTCTCATAAATTTCATAACTACTTTAAAAGGGCGAGGATTTTTTGTATGCTATGTACAGTTCAAGAACTACAGAAGCGCGCTTCCTTGATTACTTTTGAAAGGAAGTTTATGAGATGAATAAGAATGTAAAAGAACTGCTTGAAAACCATATGTGGGACCTGGCCACCTGCCTCGATAACAAGCCCAATGTGGTACCGGTAGCCTTCAAAGAGGTCACAGAGGATGGAAAGCTGGTCATTGGCGATGTCTTCCTGGATACCACGCTGAAGAATATTGCCGGAAATAATGGTTCCATCGCCATTTCCGTGTACGATGACAAGAAACTTGAAGGATACCAGATCAAAGGCACCGCTTCTTACACCACAAGCGGCGTCCTGGTGGACAAGTACAAGAAGATTGTGGAAGACATGTTCCACGGTGCTGCCACCTGCAAAGGCATCCTGACGGTCACCCCGGAAACCATCATCGTCACCACCCCGGGCCCGGAAAATAAGAAAGTACTGTAAAACTGCGGTGCGCTGCTGGAAATTTGCCCAGGGAAGCACTGATTGCGGTTAGAGTCATAGCCATGAGCATTGAGCCAGGGAAGTACTGAGTGCTCAAGGCTGGATAAGTTGGCTCATAGCCTTGCCCATAAAAGCACCTGCCTTTTGTATCCAGCTCAAGGCTATGACTCCAACCGTCAGCATGCCAAAATACCTGCCCCAACAACTCGATAAATTGAAATTGTCATATATCACCTCCTTATGATACCTTATTATCATAAGGAGGTTTTTTCATGACAGCTGACAGAAAAAAGGGGATCCTTTCTGCGTCCCTGGGGTCCATTCTCTGGGGTTCCAGCGGCATTGCGGGACAGTTTCTCCTCATTAACCAGGGCATTTCCCCGGAATGGCTTACATTCTTCCGACTCTTTTTTGCCGGAGTGCTGCTGGTCCTCATCGCCCAGTTCCTGAAGGGCCATGTTTTTTCCATCTGGAAAGATAAAAAAGACCGGCTCACCCTTCTCATATTCGGCGCCTTCGGCATGCTGGGCACCCAGTACTGTTACTTTGCCTCCATCCGGTACAGCAATGCCCCCACCGCCACTATTCTGGAATACCTCATGCCTATCCTCATTATTTTCTGGTGCTGCATTTCTGAGAAACGGCTGCCCAGGGGAAAAGAAATCTTCTGCACCCTCTTCGCCGTAGCCGGTACTGCCCTCATCGCCACCGGCGGCAATTTCCATTCTCTGGCCATATCGGAAAAAGCTCTTTTCTGGGGTCTCGTCAGTGCCCTGGCCTGTGCTCTGTACACCGTGGAGCCCGTGAGGATTATCAAGAAATACGGGGCGCCGGAGGTGGTGGGCTGGGGCATGTTCATTGCTTCCCTTTTCATGATGCCTGTCGCCTTCCTTACCCCCTTCACCGGCGTCTTGGACATGGATACGGTGCTGGCCTTTGTATACGTGGTCATCTTCGGTACCATCTGTTCCTTCGTCCTCTACCTGGGAAGCGTGGCTTATATCCAGCCGGCGGAAGCCAGCATTATTTCCGCCCTGGAACCTTTTTCCTCCATCATTTTCTCTTTCTTCATCTTCAGCCTCCTCTTCGGCTTCTGGCAGCTCCTGGGTATGGTACTCATCATCCTCGCCGTTGGAGCGGTGGCAAGGAAGTAGTGGTGCCGGTGCGGAAAAATCAGGAATGAGAAATCAGAAATTAGGAATTAGGAATGGTGGTGGCGGCGCACAGATTTGGAAGCGCCGCCTTTTGATTCCTGGCCGCGACTTCGCCGCACCGGAAGCCCAATACTCCCGACCGCAAGAAAGATTTCTCGACTCGTCGAAGCTGTAGCGATTTTTATCAACATAGTCACTCAGCATACTACCACCGCTCGAAATGACGGGGGTGTGGGAAGGGTCATTTTTCAGAAATACCGTTATCACTCCCGGTGACTATATTCCCCTTAACGTCATTTCGAGCGGTGGTAAGCGTCGGAGTGAGAGAAAACATAAGAATCGTATGTGAGAGAGAGTCGAGAAATCTCCCAGATAAATGACTGTGACGGTATTACAACGCTATCTGCTGTGGGAAGCCCGGTATTCCCGAACACAAGAAAGATTTCAGGGCTCCTCGAAGCTGTAGCGATTCTTAGGGAAAGAGTCATACAGCATGCTTACACCGCTCGAAATGACGAGGTATGTAGAGTCACCCGAAAGTGTGGCGGAGCCGCTTCCACAGGAAACTCCCCATAAAAAAATTCCCGGAAATGGATGTCCATTTCCGGGAATTTTTATTATTCTCAGAATACGTCTTTCAGAACGATGGTCTGTTCACGGCTTGGGCCTACGGATACGATGCCGATAGGTACACCGATGAGCTTGGAGATGCCTTCCAGGTATTCTTTGCAGAGAGCCGGAAGTTCATCATAATTACGGATGCCGGAAATCTTCTGTTTCCAGCCTTTGAATGTCTTGTATACGGGGGTAATCTTTTCCAGGAACTTCAGGTCCGCCGGATATTCCTTCACTTCCTTGCCTTCGTATTCATAGCCTGTGCAGACTTTGATTTCTTCCATGTCATCCAGGATATCGAGGCGGGTAATGGCCAGGTAATCGAAGGAGTTCAGGGCAGCGGCATAGCGGACAGCCCGGGTATCGAGCCAGCCAACGCGGCGGGGCTTCCTCGGCATGAAGCTCAAGAAGAGCTGCGAGCACACC
>NZ_UQKJ01000004.1 GCF_900541605.1 uncultured Dialister sp.
TGCATAAAAATCCTTATGAAATCTGACTCTGCGAATTAATCAGTGCTTCCTTAACCCTTTCCATCCACTTCATGGCGTCATCCAACATATTTGTTGTTACAAAGTGACCAAGAAGGGGATAGGTAATACGGGTTACCTTTCCCCCTGCCTGCTGCATGACGGAGAAGAAATGGGCCTGGGCCCTGGGATCAATGGAAATATCACTTTCTCCGTTTGTCATAAAGATGGGGATATTCTTCATATCTTCCGCATGGTTAATGGGCGATTTCTTTTCGATTTCATCGTACATGTCCCAGTCCTTCGGCACATACAGGCCGAAGCGGGCCTGTATGAAAAGGTGGGTCAGGAGCCAGTCACCGGATCCATTGAAGGATACAATGCCCTTCAGCCGGTCTCCATAGATGCTGCCGATGCCAAGGACCGACATGCCGCCCATGGAATGGCCCAGGATAAAAGGCTTCTCATCATAGTCTTCCCGGATGCAGTCCGCCAGAAGGGGAAACTCTTCCATATTTTGGAAAATAGTATTCCAGAAAATGGGATAGTCTTCCACTTTGTAATAATCATCAAGGGCCCCCCGCTCCCCATGACTCTGGGCTTCCGGAATATAGACGGTGTATCCGTTTACCGCAAAAATAGCGGCCTTGGAATACTGGAAATCCGCCTGGCTGCTCCAGCCGTGGTATAAAATCACCGGATTTCCTGTATCTTCAATAGGGTGGACAACGGTCACAGGAATATGGCCTACCCTGATTTTTTCAGTCTTTAACTGCCCCATTTTTGGCTCCTTTCAGTTCCGGATAGTATCGGTCGGTCCACTTCCAGCGGTTATGGAGCCAGAACCATTCTTCCGGATATTTATAAATCCACGCTTCCAGACGCTTATTGATCTTGTCCGTAATGTTCTGGATAGCCTCTTTCTTCTTGAGTCCTTCATCGGCAGTAATGGGATCATCAATGATGATTTCATAATGCCAGGGAGAAGTCTCATGGATGAATGCGGTCATGACAGGAAGCTTTGTGAGCAGTGCAAAATGGGCCGGCCCCGTTGCTGTCAGTGTCTTCTGACCGAGGAAATCAGAAAGGATGCCCGTATCCCCGGGATCCTGATCACAGAGCAGGCCTACGAAGTAACCCTGCTTGAGACGCCGCAGCATATCCCGGACACCGGTCTTGTACTCCACCGTCTGGCCAGGGATAGAACGGTATTCACAGAGAAACTTATCAAAATCCCTGTTCTTCTGTTTCATGGCTACAGAAAGAAGAGGATACCCATAGAGAGCCAGTGCCGCCCCTTCTACTTCCCAGTTTCCGCAGTGGGTGGCTGCCAGAATGCAGCCTTTACCCTCTTCTTTCAGATGATCTAGTTTTTCCCGGCCCTTCACCGTGACGTAGGAATGAATATTATCCCTGTTCAGGAGAGGAAAACGAAACATGGAAATACCGAGAGGCCCAAAGCGGAGGGACGAATTCTTTGCGATTTCCTTCGCCCGATGCCTGTCCTTCGTTACGCCGGCCCGGATAATGTTATTCACAGCCAGCACCTTCCGCTTCGGAGGTACAAAGGTCCAGAAAAAGTGGCCCAGTCCCCGCCCGAAGGTCTGTGCATGGTCCGGAGACATGTGGCATGCCGCCCAACCCAATATTTTCAGAAGTCTGTAAGTAGCACCCATAGTAAACCTCAAAAAATATAAATAAAAGAAAAGACAAGGCCCATTTCTAATGAGATAAACCTTGTACATGGTGTGTAAATGCGAAATATAGAAAAAATCAGGAGACAGGAGTGGTGAAGCACCGCATAATGTTTGCAGGGCGGAGCGATTGTTGTTGGAATGGTATAAGCCACTCCTTGTGAATGAGTTTGTGGACGCAGACGATAGAAGTTAAATAGTGATAGAATTCGCTATCCGCTTTCAGCTTACCTAGAGCCAACCACTTCGTGGCCCCCGCCTCCCCCATCTTTTGGGGGAGGTAGCAAGCGCAGCAATGCAGAGGGGGCCCTCGCTGCAATCGCTCTGAACATGCTCGATTACAAGCCCCCCAGCCACAAACCTTCGTAAACTCGGCCCCTTTGGTGCGCCCCTTCTCTTAGGGCTACATGTTTGTGGATAGAGTCATTTGACCGTTGAAATGAAGCGTCTTCGCTGCAATCTGGCCTCATGAGGCGGCGATTCTGATCTGTGCGCCGCCACTTTCCCCTCAGCCGCCTTTTTCTTATTTTCCTTCCAGTTCTTTCAGTTTCTTTTCCAGCTGGCGGACTTTTTTCATCAGTTCCGGCAGATGGGAAGCGGCCACTTCTACCCTGCCCCACTGGGCATGGGTGCGGGTGGGGTAGCCCATATAGACTCCCGGTTCTTTGATTGCGCCGACGACGCCGGATTTACCGCCTAAAATTACATTGTCCGTAATGGCAATATGGCCATTCACGCCGGTCTGTCCTGCCAGGATACAGTGATTTCCGATGGTGGTGCTGCCGGCAATTCCGGTCTGGGCGCAGAGGAAACAATCCGTTCCCACCTGTACGTTATGGCCCAGGTGGACGAGATTATCAATTTTTGTACCATTGCCGACGACCGTATCGTTCAGGGCACCGTTGTCCACCGTGGAGCAGGCACCAATTTCCACATCGTCACCGATAACCGCACGGCCCAGCTGGCGAATGTGGTGATGATGGCCGTTTTCATCGGTAGAGAAGCCAAATCCCTGTCCTCCGATAACCGCATGGGCCCGAAGGACTACCCTGTCCCCAAGAACGCTGTTTTCATGGACAACGGAGCCTGGATTCAATTCGCAGTCCTTCCCTACCTTCGCATTCTTTCCGATGTAGGTATAGGGATAAATGACCGTGCCATCACCGATTTCTGCACCATCTTCAATCACCGCATAGGCCATGATGCACACGTCTTTACCGATGACTGCCTTGTCACTGACAATAGCGGTGGGATGAATGCCGGGAGTAAAGCGGTTTTCCGGGTGATACAGATCCACCAGGTCACCGAAAGAACGGCGGCAGTCCGGTACCACGATGAGATTCTTCGTGCAGGTTTTCGGAAGTTCATCCACCAGAATGACTCCTGCCTTCATTTCCTCGATATGTTCCGCGTAAATGCCCCGGGCAAACGTAATATGGGAAGGGCCTGCACTTTCGGCGCTCCGTACATCATCGATGACTACGGTGCTGTCACCGTACAGGGTGCCGCCTACAATTTTAGCCAATTCACCTGCTGTTTTTTTCATAGTTTTCCTCACTTGGACTGGGATGCAGCCGCTTTCGATGCGCCGCCATCCATCTTGGCCAGTACTTCGTCCGTAATATCTACGGCTCCCGTCGGTACAGCCATCTTATTCATGACGATGCCGATATTCTTTTCCTTGGCAATAGCCCCAGCCTGGGACTGGACCATGGATTCAATCTGCTTCTGCTTGCTCTGGATGAAAATCATCCGTTCCTGCTGGGCAGACTGTACTTTTTTCTGCATTTCTTCATCCGAAAGTCCGCTCTTCTGGGCTTCTGCCAGACGATTGCTGATTTCCTTGTCCTTATCCGTGATTTCCTGCTGGATGGCTTTAATCTTCGGGGACTGGTCTTCCAGTTTCTGATAGTCCACCACTGCCACCTTATGTTCACTGCCGCAGCCGCTGAATACAGCAGCCAGGGCAATCATTCCTACACAGGCCAGTTTTTTCCACGCAGCCTTTTCCATTTCTTTCCTCCTCAATCTATGTTGAAGTGATTTCTTACTTCCTGATATTTACAATCCGATTGACCAGGTCTCCGGTCACATCGTCCGCATTGATATTGGCTTTGTACTTGGAGAATATCATGTCCAGGTTCTTTTCGGAAGCCACTCTTGCCGCTTCCTGTTCGATATCGGCCATGATTTCCTTTTTCAATGCCGCCATCTGTTTCTGCTTATCATCGATTTTTGCCTGCCAGTTTGCATCCCATTCTTTGTGGGTTTCAGCGAAATCCGCCTCTTCCGCAGAAATGTCAGCCTCAGTCTCCTGGGACAGGTTATTTTTGATTTCTTCTGCTGCGCTGTTGGAATAGTCTTCCAGCTCCGCCTGGGCCTTTGCCTTTGCGTCGGTCATCTGTTTGACTTCTTCCTCAGTCCAGCCGCCCATATCTGCCTTTTCTCGGGATGTACGGAGATCCATGAGCCTGTGAAGTTCATCCTTTACCTGCTCCTTTTCTTCCCCGGTCACACCCAGGACAGTGAGCTTCATCTGGAGATTTGCCATCTTCACCCGTTCTTCGGGAGTCAGGGTTTCCAGATTCATGGTGCCCGCTTTCGTAGTATGTTTCTTTTCAATATCCCCATAAAGCTTCTGGAGGCCATCATTCAGTTCATCTTCTTTGGCCTTTACTTTTGCCTGCAGCTCATTTTGGGCATCCACCCGCCGGGACGTATCGGCCAGGGCGGCGGCTATCTGTTTCTGCTTCGAAGAGGACTCTATCAGCTTATTCCGCTCAGTCTGATACTGCTCGAGCATATGGTTATATTCAGTTTCCAGTTTGAAATACTCGCTGTACTTCGGATGGGCTTTCACCAGTGTCTCCAAGTCCGCTACTCCATAGTGGACAGAGGGCGGCGGTGTTTCTTCTTTTTTGGTACCGCACCCGGCAAAGGCAAAGGAAAAAGCCATCATCACGGCGCAGGCAGCAGCAATCAGGGGACTGCGGTGCATCATGAGGGGCCTCCGTTATTTGCTCTGGGAAGCAGCAGCGGACTGGGAAGCGGTGAGTGTCTTATTCAGGGAATCGGACACTTCTTTTGTGATATCGGTGCCACCGTAAATCACAGCGGATTTATCCACCACCAGGGACAGGCCTTTCTTGGAAGCCACAGACTTCACAGCACCGGTGACCTGGTCTTCCATGTCCTTTTCAATGGCTGTACGTTTCTGGTTGAACTGCTGCTGCATGTCATTGAACAGTTTTTCTTTGTCCGCATCGCTCATGCCCTGGGACTTGGCATCGAAGTCCTTCTGCATTTCATCGGCGGTGTCCTTCATTTTCTGCTGATAGTTCAGGGCCAGCTGGCTGTTATTGGAAATCACTTCCCGCTGGTCCACGACGCCGATATCCGATGTCGGAGCCGCATTGGCTGTATCTCCCATGGATACCACCGCCATTACTGCTACCGATGCGATGAATACGCCGGCCAGAGCAAAGGAAAAAATCTTCACATTTTTCTTGTTTCCAAGAGTTGTCATCATAATAAAATCCACTCCTTTATAAATTGGCAATGATTCTCAGCCATTTGCCATCTTTATCATTATACACGTATTCCAGGGTCATGTAATTATGAATTTTGTAGGAAAGGCCAAATTCATTGTCCCTGGTTTTGAAATTCCTGTCATACCGCAGGGCAAACTGCTCTCCGAAGGGGATCACCCCGAATACATGGTTTTCGTTATTTAAAAAATTGTACTTGTATCCCACATCCATGACAGAGCCGAAATGGTGATACCAGCCGCCGAAGATATCCCAGTCCATAGGGCCCGGATAGAAACGGGCTTCACCGAAGATAGTATCCCTTTTCCCCACATAGTGGCCCAGCATGCCTTCAAAGGTGGTATTTTTGTTCCCATCCCTGCCGGCATCCAGCCACACTTCAGTTCGTATGATCCAATGGTCTGTCAGGGCATTGATTTTCAGTTCCGTCAATTCACCGGGAATGAGCCTTGTCTCTGTGGCTATGCCGTACTTCTTAATGAAGGAATCGTTCTGGAGAATCCGGTTCATTTCTGCAGATATATCTGCCTGTTTCCGGGTGACAAAATCCACCGGAAGGCCCTGCAGGTGTTCCAGGGCAAATTCCGTTTCCTCCGAAGCCTTCAGCATGAGAAGCCGGGGAACCGTGGTCTTTTCGAAAGTCACTGTGGAAGACCGCACAATTTGTCCCTGGGGAATAAGGTAAATTTTGACCTTCGTCTCTTCTCCCGAAGATACTTCGACGTTTGCCGTAAATTCAGGCAGCAGCTGATGAAGCATATCCCGGCCCGCTGACTGGGACACACTTTCCGCCCATCCCACGGAATCCACAGGAAGGCCGATGAGAAGATTGCTCATGAGGCCGGGAATATCCTTCGTCTCTGCTTCCACATACTGCCGGGCTTCGGGAGACAGGTTGCCATAGTCAATCTCCGTATCCACCTTTTGAATCATCCGGCCCACGGGAGCCAGCGTGACGGACAGTGACGTATCGCTTCCGTAGTTCACGGTGAGGTCAGACACCACATAACCGATGACCACCCGGTTGATGATATCCGCCAGCACCTTGTTATACTCGCCGCTGTTCAGTCGGAAAAGGTCTTCTTCCTTCCCCACAAGAATCCGGTTGCCGATGGAAGAAACACTGGATACGATTCGTTTCTCCACCGCCAGCGGCAGGTCTCCCTCGGTGACTCCCACATGGACATCCACCTGACGGATGGGAGCCGCTTCGGCCAAAGGTGGGAATGAAAAGGATGAAACGAGCAGGAACAATCCTGCCCGCATCATCCATTGTTTCAAGGAAGAATGCATGGTTCCTCCTCTCTATGATCAGAACTGGGTACCAAAGCTGAAGTGGAACTTATTCTGGTCTCCATGGCCGTAGTCCAGGCGGATCGGTCCGATCGGGGTCTGGAGACGGAGGCCTACGCCTACGGACCAGTTCAGGGAATCGTCGTCGTCGTACCACGGAATCTTACCGCGATCCAGTCCCCATGCACTGCCGGCATCGGTGAAGAGGACGCCCTGTACCTTCTTCGCAATGGGGAAACGGTATTCAAGGGTAGCCGCGTACATCTTCTTGCCTTTGAACTGGTCATCTTCGTAGCCGCGGAGGGTATTGGAACCGCCGAGGTCGAAGAGGTTGCCATAAGAAACATCGCCGTCAATGTAGCCGCCCATGAGGCGGAGTGCCAGGATATGGCCATTGCCGAGGCCCTTGTAGAACCGGCCTTCTGCGGTGAACTTGTAGAAGTCATAGTCACCGCCCAGACCGTGGCCACCCCACTGGGCAGTGAAGGAAATCCGGCGGCCCTTGTTGGCATTGAAGTAGTTATCCCGGTTATCAAAGACATGGGTAAAGGTGAAGCTGTTTGTGGTACCGAAGTTATCCATGATAGCTCTATACCATTCATCACTTCTATCCTTGGCGGTATGTCCTTTGTCTTCCGCTGTACCGCCCCATTCAAAGCCGTCGTGGTCATCATAGGATTCCTTGGTGCTGTCGAAATTGAAGTA
This sequence comes from uncultured Dialister sp., assembly GCF_900541605.1. Taxonomy (GTDB): domain Bacteria; phylum Bacillota; class Negativicutes; order Veillonellales; family Dialisteraceae; genus Dialister. Next base: position 7,238 of record NZ_UQKJ01000004.1, read on the forward strand.
GTTTGTGCGGTAATCGTCGCTTACATGGCCCCAGGTAAGGTTCCAGCCCTTTCTCCTCTTATCGTATTCTGCGATTTCATGGCCCTTGGCATCGTAGTCATCGTAAGTGTAGATACGGTTGAAAATGGAGGCCCCCAGGGAGTCGCCGTTGGAATTAATCCAGGGCCGGGTGTAGGAAATGGTGTAGTTCTTACCGTCACCGGCGCCGCCGAATTCCCAGTGGAAGTTCACCTTGTCACCGGTACCCCGGAAGTTCGTATCTCCCAGTTCCACGATACCGACAGTACCATCGGAATCGGAGTAGCCGGCACCGACAGTGACGATACCGGTTTTCTGTTCAATCACATCGATTTCAATGATTACGTTATGCTCATTTTCCTTGCCCGGCAGGAGCTTCATATTGACGTCTTCGAAGTAGCCGGTATTGTAGAGCCGTTCCATACTGCGGCTGGCAAGGAATTTATTAAAGGGCTTACCCTTCTTCAGTTTCATTTCCCGAAGGATGACCTTATCCTTTGTCTTATCATTGCCGACGATGGTGAAATCTTCCACTACCCCTTCGGAAATATTCACATGGAGAATACCGTCAGAAGAAACCTGAACGTCCGGAATAGAAACGAGCATGTATCCCTGCTGGAGGTACATATTCTCGATTTCCTTCAGCTTCTGGTTCACCAGGACGAAATTCAGCACGCTGTCCTGGGGAATATTCATGATGGACTTCAGGTAATCACTGGTAAAAATCGTATTTCCCGTAAATGCCACATCATGGACTACGGGGTTCGAAGCCAGCTGGTACGTAATGCCCACGCCTTCCGGCACTTCAGAAAAGGCCGGGGTAATCTGGGAGAATACGCCCGTGGATCCCAGGGAAGCCACATCGTTACGGACTCCCTCTTCTGTGAGCTGGGTACTGGGTTTACTCTGGATCAGGGGAGAAAGTTTCGTCTTCACCGGTTCCGGGATACCCGAGAAATCAACGGAGGTAATAGTTTTTCCTACCTGTGCTTCTATGGCATCATTATCGGCCTTGGAGAGGTACAGGGACGCATCGCCTACAGCCACGGTCTGCTGGGACTGCTGTACCGCCACAGACGGAGCTTCTGCTGTTTTCGCAGTTTCATCGGAAATGGATCCGCTTCCTACGGTCTGTCCATTCTTCACGCTGATCATGGAACTCTGGGACATACCGTTAGACCCGCCCGCCAGGGTTGGCGCATCCGCAAAAACGGAAACTCCCGAAAGTGATGCAAGTACCGCTGTGAGCAGCAGCACTTTCTTGCTTTTCTTTGTAATCATAAAATCCTCCTCTTTATTGGTTTCAGGTATACAGGATTGTTATTTAGCGGTTTGAAAAGTTGATTCCATCGAATTCATCGAAGGAAATCAGCACTTCTTTATATTATATGAAGAATGCCTCTATTTCACAAGGGAAAAAGGCATTCTTCATGAACAATTTATGAAAAAAGTCTAATGCTGAAGGCTATAACTGAGGCAGGACTTGAGAAAGACAGCTGAGGAGTTACCCCTCAGCTACCTTGCCACTACCTTCAGGCCCCTCATTTATCCCTGTCCACGAAGAGCTCTTCCTGCTTCTCCCACAACACTCTGGATTTCTTTATCCGACAGGGCAGGCTTTGGCGCTGCAGCGGCTGCGGTTCTTACCGGCGGTGCTGCTGGCTGCAGCGTCACAACAGCCGGCTGGGTCGCAGCCAGTTGGGGAACAGGCTGTTCCGGCACCGTATAGACCGGTTCCGGCTGGGCAGAAATTCCTGGGTCCACAGTTTCTGATGGCACAGAAAGGGGCTCCGGTTCTTCTTTCTTTACAGCCGGAGCCGGTTCTTTTTCCTGTACCACCTGCACCGGCGGAGTCATGCTTTCCTTAGACGGTTCCAGAGCCTGCCAAATGGCATTGAGGCCAAGGAACACGCCGAACGCAGCGAAAAGTGCTACTATCTGAAGCGCTCTTTTCCGGCCCTTTCCATTTCTGCGGGTTTCTTTCAGCCGCTCCATTTCCGCCTGGGCCATGATGAGATTGATTTCACCGGTAACCTCTTTGTGGCTGGAATAGCAGCTCTCCGCTTTTTCCAGCCATTTCCTCACGGCCCGTACCCGTTTGACTTTATCTCCTGACATAATACCTCCCAATAGGGATAACCGGGGAGAACCCCTCTTCCCCCTGTTACCCTTTATTACATAATCATAAAAAGAGAAGTATAAGAAAACATCAGTAAATAAGAAAATTTCCATTTTTACGGCGTTTCTCAAATGATACGCCCATTTTTCTATGGAATTCTGCTACTTCCTGTCATGAATCAGTTTTGACAGCATGCCCCGCAGCCGGCGGATGCCCCGTTTTTCCAGACGGTATACATAGGCCGTACTCACATCCATGGCTGCTGCCGTTTCCTGGGCACTCTGCTCCTTGAGATACACCATACGCAGCACGTCCTGTTCCCGTTCCGGCAGCCGACTCATGGCGCGGTCCACGGTGGAATGGAGGACACTCTTATCCGCTGACTCAAAGGCCGTATCAGGCACCGTTTCCGTGAGGTAGGCCTCTTCCTCTCCCTTGTCCAGAAGAAGATCTTTTCCATTCTCCTGCAGGAAATCCACCATCCGCCCCCGCACCCGGTGCAGGGCATAGAGAGAAAAGGCGACGCCCAGGGAGGGATTGTACTTTTCCACCGCCTCCATGAGGCCTACGGTGCCCTCCTGGATGAGATCCAGGGTCACTGCTTCCTGGAGACCGTACTTCATGGCTTCCCGGAAAACCAGGGGCTGGTAATGCTCGATAAGCGACTGCCTGGCCTCCAGAAGACCCTCTTCTTTATATTGTTTCCACAAGACTGCTTCCTCTTCCCTCGTCAGTTTCCTGATGGTAGCAAGGAAAGCTTTATATTCATCCAGCATATTTCACTGCTCCTAGAATTTGAAACTCCAGTCTGTCCCTACATAACTGTCATGGTCACTATTATACCATGAAGACAGCCCTACTCGCGAGTTCAGGTCGTAGTGGGCGCCTACGCTCTTATCCTTATTATTCATGCCCATGGTAGCGGTAAGCATGAAATCGTTGAACAGGTATTTCCCTATCTTAATGTAATAGTTATTGCTGTTGTCATCCACACTGTCGTAGTAATCAGTGAGATTCGATGTGATGGAAATAAGGTCCAGCCCGATCTTGTCCTGCAGGAAATCCTGGATACCATTCCCGAAAAGCATGGTGAGGCCCGCATTGAAGAGGGCTCCTTCCATGGCTCCGTTATTATCCTTGCTGTTCGGGTCCTGGTGAAAGGTGAGCAGCATCAGAATTTGGGAATCGTTCAGGGCCGGTTCACTGTGGAATGTGGTTTTCATACTTCCCACGGGGCCATCAAGCTGGGCTATAATTTCATAGTGGCCCACCTTTGTGAAAGCTTTGGCATGGATAGAAGGCAGTAAAGACCCCGGTTCTTCTCCCCAAACTGCATGGGCATCACCCATCTTGAATTCCGTGGTATTGAGTTTCACTGTTCCCTTATCCACATTCACCCGTCCGCTCATGACAGGATCCGAGAGCGGTCCCATCATATCAATGTTGCCGTGAATGGCAAGATCATAGAGAGCACTGTTATAGAGGTACACATTTTCACCGATCTGCACGTCGATTTTAGTGAGAATATCAAGGGATGTGCTCCCGGAATCTCCAAGAAGGGCAAAGGGGATATCAATCACCGCATTTTGGATTTTCAGGGTACCACTGACCCCCGGTTTTTCAAACCCCGCCACTTCGCCAAGGGTGAAATCCCCGTCCAGGCTACCTTTATAATAGGTATCGTTGATGGAGGGCATATGAATATGGAGTTCCCCATTGTACTGGCCCAGCCGGTAATGGTCCCAGGAAATATTTCCCTTCGTGGTGAGACTGCCGCCACCAAAGGCGGCACTGCCGTCCAGGGATGCTGTCTTTCCGGAGAACGTGACTCCTAAGGTAATGGGGCTTACCGGTTCATTCAGGGTCGTCAGGGTAAGGGCTCCGTCTTTTACGGAAATTCCCCCCAGCAGGAGTGGATCATCATAGCTGCCGGCCACCTTCACGTGTCCCTGGATAGGCCCACTGGCAGAGGTGATCGGTTTGAAGAATAGGGCCAGCATATTCATATCGGCCTGGTCCAGATTAATATCGAGGTCCATAGGCACAGCTTTATCTTCGGTGTTTCCGGTGAAGAGATTTCCGGGCATGGTCCCTTTCATGCTGGCCCGATAGGTACCCCTCTGGAGCAGGGCATTCTGCAGGGTCACCACATTGTTCGACGCATTGGCAAGAAGAGAAAAACTGTCAAAAGTAATATCGCCGTACCGGGGATGGTCAACACCCACGGACACATCGGCCACCGGATTTGCCCGGGTTCCGGAAAGATTGACCGCCGCCGTCAGCTTACCACCGATGGAAATATTCTTCTTTCCCAGGGCCTGGGGAACCCAGGATACATCCATGTCTTTCGCCGCTGCCTGGATATTCAGGGCGCCGTCAGTGGTCATCTGCCCCTGGGCGGCGAGGACACCGTCACCGATGGGGATATAAAACTTGCGGATAGAAAGAGCCCTGTTCATATAGGAGAAATTAATATCCCCCTCTCCAAGGACTGCGCTTCCCAGATGGCCGCCGTTAACGTGAGCTTTAAAATCAACGCTGGGGTTATCTATGGTTCCGGAAATACGTATGCCCCCTTCCACAGCGCCATCTACACCGTCAGAAGGCTGCTTCAGGAGTGTCATAATGTTCTTAATGTTCCAGCCGTTGAAATTAAGATATCCATCCAAAGCTCCAGTGGAAAGGTTGTAGCTTCCCTTCCACTGGAAGGTCCCCTGTTTCTGCCGGAAAGAACCTTCATCGATGCTAACCACGTTATCTTTATAATGGATGCCCGCAGACACATTGCGGATCGTATTGCCTCCGATGGTAATGGACCGGGTGGACGCAGTGCCGTCAAAGGCAGGATTGTCGAAGGTACCGCTCACTTTGCCGTTCAGGGATACGATGCCTTTCACATCTTTCCCCGGCAGCATCCGTTCAATGCTGATATCTGTCATGGCCACTGTAAAGTCGAGGCCCTTCGTTTCACTGGCCGTTCCGTTTACCACGATGGTGCCATCGTAAATATAGCCCAGCCCATCCTGCAGGGTCAGACCATGGTCCTTATAGGTATACCGTCCGGAAAGACTCTGGAAGAGCTGTCCCATGACGGAGCCGCTCCAGGCGGAGAAATCACCGGAAACATTCGGATTGTCCAGGGTTCCCGTCACTGTGAGATCATTAGAAATCCAGCCGGTCACCGGGTAATCCAGTTCCGCCAGGGAAAGGAGGCTTTCGATTCTCGTCTTTTCTGTCTTAACAGACAGATTCATATCATGGGGCGCCGCAATACCGATGGTGCCCTGCACTGTATGGGTGCCGGAAGTGCCCACCCAGCGGAGACCGGAAATATCCAGTTTCCCATCGTGGCAGCCAAGACGGCCGTCGATGGTATCGAATCCGGCATTTCGGATATGCCCATTTCTGGCGCGAAGCGTTCCTTCGCCTTCCGGGTTATCCAGGGTACCTGTCACATGGCCGCTGAAAGAGGCGGTGCCTGCCATATCCTCACCGGTGATGCCGGAAAGGAGGGACAGGTCCACATCCGAAGCGGTAACCGCCAGATCCATACTCTGGGGATTATAGACGCCCTTCACAAAGAAGGCGCCATCCCCCACAAGGCCGCTGGCATAGGGAATAGATATGGACTCTCCATGTTTTTCCAGAGAGAACGCCCCGTTATCCAGTGATACACCGTCGTAGGACAGGGACCTGCCATAGCCGGTAACGCTCCAGTTTCCATCGGTATAACTGCCGAATCCACTGAAAGAACCTGCCGACATACCATCATAGGCAAAACCGGTCACGTCACCATTTCCGGAAGACCGATGAAGGGAAAGTACTCCATCCAGGTAATTGCCATCTGCCACGCAGAACCCGCTCAGAATACCGCTGACAGGAGTAGAAAGAGGAAGTTGTGAGAGGTCAATGGAATCTGCTTCCACCTGCAGGGAAAAAGCGCCACTCTCTTTGACATAGGATCCCTGTCCCAGCACATGGCCACCGGCGGCATCTGCTTCCAGATAGGGAATAGAAAGATTGCCATCGGTATAGGAAAAGGTGAGAACTCCTTTCTTGACCTGCAACCCCTGATAGCCTCCGTCTTTCACAGTCACTGTACCGGAGGCAGATGGATGGTCCGTAGTACCGGAAAAAGAAATACTGCCGTCCACAATGCCTTTCACATCATAATCCGGGAGGAGGGTTGGAATATCCAAAGAATGGAGCTCCGCCTTTCCACGGAAATAAGGGGTATCCCCCGATGCATTTACATGGATTTCACCGGTCACCTTCTGGCCATTCACTTTTGCAGAAAGTTTTGTGACATCCACATTTCCATTTTCGATATTAAAAAAAGCTGCCCCATCAGTTAAAACGTAGTCGTCATAACTAAGAGCAGCATGATTAAAAGAACCGGTCACCCGGTAGGCGACGGCGCCATCACTTTTCCAGATTTTGGCATCCGTCACCTGGGTTGTCCCCTCCCTCATGGTCAGTTTCTGCTCCACCTGGGGGAACTGCTTCAGCAGGGGTTCGAGAGAAGTAAGGGCAAGGGAATCGGTCTTTACATTGATTTCCAGATTATTACTGTCTGTATACTTCAGGTTTCCTTCAAAGGCCGTATCAAGGAATGTGCCCTTCAGGTCCCCTTTAATATGGGAATCGGCATCCCAGGCAAAGGTCCCGGCGAGCCCGGAGAAATCAAAGTTCCCGGCCGATGTGGTCTTCACGGAAGCGCTGCCGTCATGGATAACTACCTTTCCGGTGAAAACACCGCTGTTGGAATCGGTGGATGGTTTTATAAGATCCGCCGCATTCCAGGTGCCATCACTTTTCTGAGTCAGCGTAAGTGTCGGATTATCCACCGTCACCGTCTTTACCACGGAAGCCACGCCGTTATCTTTGAACAGGTACCCATAGAGAGAAGACATGGTCCAGCCCACGGTTAAAGAAGGAGTCGTCAGCACTTCATTTCCCGAGGCATCTTTCAGCACAAGATTTGTGAATGAAAGATCCAGGCTGGGATCCAGGTCCATGGATTCCCAGGAGAGGGTGCCGTTGATATGACTCCCAGCCTGCTCTGAAAGGACAGGCTCCAGGTTCTGTACCACAATGGGTCGAATGAGCAGATACACGGCGCAGAGCAGGATAAAAATAACTCCTGCCACACCATTGATCCACCATTTGATTTTACTGTTCAATGTGATCTCTCCAATAGTATGTAATAGATTTAATATTGAGACAATAGGGCCCGATTGAAATCCGGGTCCATATTTAGGGAAGCGCTGATTAATTTGCAGAGTCAGATTTAATCAGTGCTTCCTTAGACTCTCAGCATCTTCGTAACGATAGTCCCCTATGCTGCTCCGCTGGCCATCGTTACCGGATAGCGGTAAGCCGATAGCTGTAATCTGCGGTCCACAAAAAGCTTTATTACTTCCCAGCCTTTGCAAATTCCGGATGAATTACTGCAGGAATGCCCATGGCATGTTCCAGGGTAGCAAGACCGATGTTGTAATTATAGAGGGCAGTGATGTAGTTAGTACGGGCTGTATTGAGCTGCAGTTCTGCATCCAGTACATCCAGGTTGATGCCCACGCCGCTCTGGTAACGGACCGTAGCAATCTTGTAGGCTTCTTCTGCTTCTGCTACTGCTGCTTCAGTGGCACGAATCTGTTCTTTATAGGAAAGGATATTCAGGTAATCCTGGCGGACTTCCAGTTCCACCGATTCCCGAGCTTTCAGGAGAGATTCCTGCGCTACTTTAATAGCTTCCTTTGCCTTCTTTACAGAGGCATCCGTTGCACCACCGTCCCAAAGGCTCCAGGAAAGGCCGCCTCGAGCATTCCAGCCTTTATGTTCAAAGCCGGGGAAATCCGTATCGTTCCAATTATATCCGCCACCGACGGAAATCGTGGGGTAGTACCCAGCCTTGGCAATGCGAAGAGATTCGTTGGCAATCCGTACATTATAGTCCGCCTTAATCAGTTCCCACCGGTATTTCTGGGCCATGAGGATAGCCTGGTCCATGGTGATATCGAAGTCCGGTTCCGGGAAATCCTTATCCAAAGGGTTCAGCTTCGTATTCATTGGAATCCGCATGATGTTATTCAGGTTTGCTTCTGCCACATCCCTTGCGTTGTGGGCTGCAATGCTTGCCTGTTTGGCATTGGCCAGGGATACATTAGAGGTCAGCACATCGAGCTTGGCCACGATGCCTGCATCGAACTGCTGCTGTACGTTATTCAGGTGGCTGGCATAGTCGGCTACCGATTCATCCTGCACCTGGGCCAGTTTAATGTCTTCCAGCCAGGTATAGTAAGCTTTGACCGCAGACAGCTTTGTGTCTGCTTCGGTCATATAGTAATTGACATCTGCAATATTTTTGGAATACCGGGCACTATCAATTGCGCCTTCCAGTTTACCGAAAGACCACACCGGCCAGGTTACACTCAAGCCATTGGTGTAGGAATTTACCGCACTGGTAGAAGCTGTTTTTGTTCTTGTGGCAGCCCAGGTATCAGAGAGCTGTGGGTTTTTATTTGCAGCTGCCGCACTTACATCTGCTTCCGCTTCTTTCCGCTGGAGGTCAGCAATGGTAATGTCCCGGTTATTCTTGATGGCCGTAGTCACAGCGCCCCGAAGGTCGATATCCAGGTTCGATGCTTCCGGTGCTGCCACATTTCCCAAAGAATCAGCCAGGTTCTTCTGGATCAACATGTTATTGAAATTGACGGTTTTATCTTTACTTACCTGGTTCATCTGGGCAGCCAGTGCCTTTTCTGTGATGGAAGGATCCGTGGTTGTTCTTGTGACGGAGCCCTTCGCTTCAGCGCCCACCCCTAAAGAAAGCGCCATTACAACAGTTGCTGCCAAAATACGGTAGGTATATTTATTCATAAATTTCATCCCTTCTAAGACAGATGTCTTATTAATAGTTGTATCCCAGACCAATGTATTCTCCACCGCCCCTGCGGCTATGTGGGAAAATGGACTGGCCCGTGATAAAGAAGTTGTCATCCAGAGCGTAACTCCCGCGAATCCGCATGGTCAGGTCATCCGGATTGAAGAGGTCTGCATTAAACTTCCATCTGTTTTCTTCATAGCTTACGCCACCGCCAAGCTTGTTCCGCATGATTCCTGCATAGACGCCGTAATTCCCTCTCATCCTACCAAACAGGGCATCATATACAGGGTCATTGGTAAGGGATTCAATCCCCAGAATCCCGAACCGGTCTTTGCCGACGCGAAGAAACAGATTTGGTGAGAATTCATCCTTCTTAGTATTATATAACAATTCCCCCGAAACAGATACACCAAAATCATGATTCCCAGTCATTATTCCGTTAATTTTTCCGGAAATCTGTTTTGCATTGCTGGAGATATCCTTTGCGTTCTGGGAGGCCACAACGAGGTTATCCATAATCTGACGGGCATCACTGGTGGCCTTGCCATCGCCATTTAACTGGTACAGCATGGAATTGATCTGGGACGTGATCCCCTCGATTTCATTGGCTATCTGGATTCCCTGGGATGTAAGAATGGCCAGGTTCTGGGATACGGCATCGAAGTTGCTGATGCTGTTCTTCACATTTTTCTGGGATGCTGGATCCGCTACCACCGTATTGATACCGTCCAGCATGGTCTGGGCGGAATTGATCAGTTTGTCCATCTTATCCATGGCCTGGTCGATACCCGGTGCCGCCTTGCCCTGCACCGTCATGCCATCGGAAAGGTATCCCCTGTCCTGGTGGCCGCCGGCAGCTTTGACAAATCGGCCGCCCATGACGCTGGATGTCTGGATGGAGAAATCCGCATCCTTTGGCACCTTTGCATCTTTGTAGAAGCGGAGGTTCAGTACGGCTTCCCCATTTTCCACGGAAATTTTATCCACCATCCCCACTTCTACGCCGGCATAATGGATGGGGTTGCCCGGTTCAATGCCTTCGGCCTCTTTGAAATAGCCGGTCACGTGGAATCCGCTTTTCCCAAAGAGCACCACATTGCTGAGTTCAATAATAATGGCGGCAAAGACGATAATTCCCAGAAGGGAAAAAGCCCCTACCTTAGCTTCTGTTGACCATTTCAAAGAGCATCACCTTCTTTCAGGAAATCTGGATCTGACGGTTCTCCTTCCATGAACTGCCGCACCCGGGGATCTGTGGAACGATATAAGTCTTCCGGCCGTCCTATGGCCAGAAAAGAGCCTTTATAGAGAAATGCCATTCGATCCGCAATCATGTCCGCTGATCGGAGGTCATGGGTCACCACCACGCTGGTGGCATGCATCACTTTCTGGGTATGTTTAATAAGGAGGCTGATATCAGTGGATCGAATAGGATCCAGCCCCGCCGTTGGCTCATCATAGAGAATAATGCGGGGCTCCAGGGCGATAGCCCTGGCCAGGCTCACCCGTTTCTTCATGCCCCCGGACAGATTGGCGGGCATGAGATTTTCTATGCCATCGAGCCCTACAAGATGAAGTTTTTCTTTCACAATCCGGTCAATTTCCTTCTCCGGCAGTTTCGTATGCATCCTGAGCCCAAAGGCCACATTTTCCTTCACATTCATGGAATCAAAAAGAGCCGAATACTGAAATACAAATCCCATGTGCCGTCTTTCTTCATTGAGTTCTTTCTCCGAAAGCCTGGCCATGTCCTTTCCGTCCACCATGACCTCCCCGGACGTGGGCCGCAGGAGTCCGATAATAAGTTTCAGCAGCGTGGATTTCCCGCTGCCCGAAGCTCCCAGAATAACCATGGTCTCTCCGTCCCGTACAGTGAGACTCACGTCATTCAGTATCCGTCTCGTACCGAATGTCTGGTACACATGCCTGATATCTATCATAGGACTCCTCAGAAAAGAATGGACGACAAAAGATAATTTGCGGCAAAAAGCATGATAATGGAGTACACCACAGACTGGGTGGTAGCTTTGCCGACACCTTCAGCACCGGCAGTGCAGGTCATGCCTCGGTCACAGCCCACAAGGGCAACGATCATACCGAATATGACGGACTTGAACACGCCGATGTAGAGATCCGAAGGCACACAGAATGTATGAATGGAATGGAGAAAGACATAGGAAGAAACGCCATGGGAAAGGGAGGCCACAATCATACCGCCGCCTACGCCGATGGTAACGCCGAATACATCAAGAATGGGCAGCATGCACATGCAGGCCACCAGCCGGGGCACCACGAGATATCCTACAGGACTTACAGCCATGCAGCGAAGTGCATCGATCTGCTCTGTCACCCGCATAGTCCCGATTTCCGCTGTAATAGCAGCCCCTACGCGACCGGCCAGTACTACGCCGCAAAGCACGGGTCCCAATTCCCGTCCGATACCGATAGCCACAATACCGCCAACCGTAAAATCGGCACCGTACTTCGTCAGTTCTCCCGCAATCTGTACAGAAAGAACCATGCCTGTGAACAGGAGGGTCAGAGCCACGATGGGAAATGACAGCACGCCAAGGGACAGACACTGATGGAAAGTCTCCCGGCCCCGGATCGCGGAAATCTCTTTAACCGCCTGGAAAAAGAGCAGAATGACCGCTCCCAGCTGGTGAAAAATGGAAAGGGTCTGCCTTCCCAGAGATTCCAGAAACTCCATGGCCTTCCCTCCTTTCGGTGTAATTTGATTCACATGAATGTGCCAATATATAAATCTGAACTGGATATAAGATGGAGATTGAGGGCATCAGCAGCTGTTACGGTGATTCAAAACTGCTGGCCCATAGGGTATATGGGATTGTAAGGGGTTTGGGTCGGGCGACACTGCGCTGGCCCGGTCAGATTGTGTCTTCCACTCCTTTTCCTCGTTGAAGGAGGACCATACGGTTGAAAAGCCGCCGAAGGCGGTAAATACACCTTCTACCCCCGGCGCGAAGCGCCCACAACCCGGTAAACAAGCGAAGCGATGTTCACCCACAACCCTTAGACCCATTCGCCGTTTGAATTCATCTCATCACAGCGGGAAATAGGAAGAACTGTACACTATGTCTGACGCCTTCTTGTCATCGGGCTTACTTCCATCCTTTTTGTCGGTGCCATCGCCTTTCTTGTCCTGGCCGCCGGAAATGGACTCTTTCCCTTCGTTCTTCATTTCTGCCATGAGCTGCTTATTGGTTTTTGCCAGTTTCTTCAGCGCCCGGTCCCTGTCTGCGGGAGCCATGACCTTGAAAGTAAATTGACCATCCCCATAAACTACATAATCCGTATCTACGCTGCTCTTAGGCGTATCTTCCTCTTTATCGCCGGCCTTTTCACTCTTGCTCTTATCTTTCAGATAATCCGGAGAATTGGAGGGCCGTTTATCCTGGATTTCCGCCTTGGTCCCACTATCCTCGTCCTTGGCAATCATGCTGACGTTGGGATCCAGGATTTCCACAACCACCTGGTTATTCTTATCTTCCTTTTCCAGCTTGTCGAAGAGATCATCGAAGTCTTTGTACGTCCGAAGGCGCTGGAGAATTTCATCGGTAAGATTGAATTTCTGCTGCTGAATCAGGTAAGGAAGAGGCACCACGCCGCCTCCCCGGACTTCAAGAATCATATCCCCATAGGGCTGGTCCTTTGGCACCGTGAAAGCAATGTCTTTGTAGAAAACCTCTCCCCGATAGGGAGCAAGCCTTGCCCGAACGTAAATCGTATCTCCCGGGCTCACGACCGTAGGAGAAGCAGCCGCATCGAGCAGCTGGGCAGTCTTCCTCTCTCCCGTCACCTTCATGTCCACTGAGATATTCCGGAGTGTATAAGGCTCGAAACGGTTCTGTTCCAGGATGCGAATGACATTGTACATCTCATCCACACTACGTTCTGCTATGTCTTTGGATGACCAGTACATGTTTGTCCTGGTAAACGGTTTCTTCTTCATATCTTCCGGGAAAAGGGTATAGGAAAAGGATACCGTTCCCTTTCCGCTGCGGTCCAGGACATTGCTCATATTGTTGTATACAGAAGTGACGGACAGCATGGGCAGCATCTGTTCATTCCGGATCATCCGAACGCTGAGGCTCCCCACATGGCCCGTATCTTCATCGGTAACGGTCGAATGGAGGCGCACCGATTCCGGTATTTTTCCGGAAAGACCACTGATGCCGGTGCTCCGATCTTCGTTCACTTCCCCGATTTCCGCTCCCACGCTTCCCAGTTTAAAGGGAATATTATGGCTGGGAACGACGGTGAAAATATAGGAATTGTGCATGAAATAGCTGCTGCTTCCTTTGTCCATAAATGGATGGCCGAAAGCCACCATATGGTCCCCATCCACGTAAGTCACTGTACCAATGGCACCCAGCTTCAGATCCCCCGTTACCAGGGTGGCAGAAACGGAGCCGCCGGCTTCCAGGGGCCGGGGCGTTTCGTCAGTACCATTGGAAGCCGCCGCATAGGGCACCATATGGAAATCTTTCATTTTATCAGCCAGAAATTCCATCCCCGCCGGTGTATAGCCGGAAGCCATGAGAGGTGTGGAAAGAGGGATTAGATCATTTCCTGCTCCCCTGTCTTCCACTCCCTGTTTACTGCTGTCAATGGTCCAGAGCCGAAGCATATCGGAAATGGGCGTCACCATGCCTATACGTCCGTTGGACTGGGGAAAACCATAGGCAATGGCTCCCAGAAGCTTGTTATTAATATAGACCGGACTGCCGCTCATTCCCTGGGCGATACCATTGGTCTCATCAATAAGAGGGCCGGACACTTTGACCAGGACCAGGTCCCCACCAGTAGCCCCCTTATGCTTCATGATCCCCAGCACATCCACATTGAAAGTATCGATTTTCGTACCATGAACCACGGTCTTCGCGTAGCCGTGCATCCCTTCCTGTACTTCAGAAACAGGAAGAAATTCCTGGGCAGCCATGACAGGAGAAAGACAGCCCGCCGCCAGACACAGGGACAGCACAAACTTTTTCAGTTTACCCTTAGAAATTGCAAACATCAAAACTCCTTATTTCGTTTCAATAACTGCTACAGCATCCTGTTTTGTAATCTTCTGGCCCTTTACAACAAGAACCTTCGTCACCACGCCGTCGGAGTCAGCACGGGCAGCGGGCACAGGACCTACCAGGGAATCCACAGTTGCCAGTACTTCTCCCTCCTTCACCGGTGTATTCACTGCCACCACCGATGTCACTGTACCGGAGAGAACAGCACTTTGGGAAACCTCCGCCGCCTCTGCCGGCATAACCACTGCAGCTGCCAGGGCTGCCGCTGCGAGCCCCGCTTTTTTCCATGTATTCATAGCAATCCCTCATTTCGAAAGCATATAAAAATCGAAAGTATTTGGTTTTATTGTACCACGAGTCAAAAATTTTTGCTTCAAGTCAGAAGAAGTAAACCAGTAACAGATTCAATTTTAAAGAAAAATATTATATATTGTAACGGTTAATCCCAATATCATTCTCCGGTATGACTCATTGCCATGGAAATTCTGTATTATTGGCAGTGGTAGATAGTCTAAATGGATGGATAATCAATTTTGATTGGGTTACTTATTTTTCAAACGAAGAATCTATTCCATTTTCTCACTCTGCATAATTAATAAATCCACTTTCATAAACAGAGGTGCAATTCTGCCTTAAGGAGGAAGTGTTAAGAAAGCGTTGATTAATTACAATGTTTAGAAATATCAGGTTGCCCCGCTGGCTATGGTGAGACCCATGACTTTTCCGGCGCCTGCCCGCATGAGTTCATGGGCACAGGATTCCATGGTGGCACCGGTGGTATAGACATCATCAACGATAAGAATTGTTTTTCCTTTGACGGAAAGACCTTTTTGGATATGGAAAAGGCCTTTGATGTTTTCGAACCGTTCTGTCCGGGACAGGAGGGACTGGGTCTCGGCACTGCGAATGCGGACGAGGCCATTTTTTACATAATCTTTGTGGTGCCTTTCCATCCATTCTTCAAACATCAGGTCCACCTGGTTATATCCCCTTTTTCCCATTTTCTGTCTTGACAGGGGCACAGGAATGACCATATCAAAAGAGCCCAGGCGCTGCCAATAGGGAAAACGGTCCAACAGCGGAGGAAATGCCCGCTTTTTTTCTTTCCGGTTGTTATATTTAAGGCCGATGATGCAGTCCCGAAGGGAGCCTTCGTAACGGCAAAGGGTGTAACAGCCTTTGAGGTGGCCCGTGTTGGATGAGTTGATGAGCCGGGGATCCCAGATGGTTTTCAGGCAGTCTTCGCACCACAGGCCGCCGGAATCCATGACTTTCCCGCAGCCCGGACAGGTGGAAGGATAGATGATGTCGATGAGGTCTTCGAAAAGTCCCATGGGAAGCTCCTTTCAATGGCTAATCAGCAGACTGCATATGGTCCTTCCGGCCGCCGGTTTTGTACATGAATGGCCGCCCATAAAAATCCGGGGTCCTATCCACAGGATACATGAGCTTTACTTCCCCGCTTCTCCTTTGAGGAGGGGCAGGAAGAGGGTATACCGATTTTTGATATCTCCCTGGGTAACGGCTCTTTCAATGGCTTCTTCTGTGGAAATAAGGATGGTCCTTTTCCTGGCCCTGGTAATACCGGTATAGAGAAGGTTCCGCCGGAGCATAATATTCTGGGTAGGCAGGAGGACAAGAATCACCGTATCGTATTCGCTGCCCTGGCTTTTATGGACAGTGGTGGCATAGGCAAGCTGGAGGCTTCCCCGTTCCTCGCCTTCAAAGGAAACTTCTTTTCCGTCAAACCGGACGAAGACTTTATTTTTTTCAACTGCCCACACAATCCCCAGGTCCCCATTGTAAATTCCCTTTTCATAGTCGTTCTTCTTCTGCATCACTTTGTCGCCCACCATAAAGCGGACAGGGCCTTCAGGGATGGACTGTCCATGGACCTGTTCCTGAATAGCATGGTTCAGGTGATCCACGCCACAGAGGCCTTTGTACATGGGTGACAGAACCTGCATGGACATTTTCGCCTTTTCACTGCCATAGTCGAAGGCTTCGCAGAGATCCATGACTCTTTGAAAAGCATCGGACTCCGATTCTGCATAGTAGATGGAGAAATCACCGGCCCCGTCAGACACACAGGGAATCCCCTCCCGGATGCGGGCAGCATTTTCTATGATGCCGCTCCCCTCTTCCTGCCGGAAAATGTGGAGAAGACGCACCACCGGTACTTCGCCCCAGTTCATAAGATCTCGAAGCGGGGAACCGGGACCCACAGGGGGCAGCTGGTCCACATCTCCCACAAGAATAAGGCGGGCTGACGGTTTCAGGGCACTCAGCAGGTGATAAAACAGGGAAATATCCATCATAGAGGCTTCATCCACAATGATAAGGTCTTCATTGAGCTGGTCGGATTCGTTCTTGTTAAAGAAAGTGCTGCCTCCATCCTGCATTTCCGCTTCCAGCGCTTTGTGAATGGTATCCGCCTCTACGCCGCTGGACAGGGAAAGCCGCTTTGCCGCCCTGCCGGTGGGAGCCATAAGGCGCACTTTGAGCTGGTACTGGAGGGCGGCGGTAATGATGGCTCGGACAATCGTGGTCTTGCCGGTGCCGGGACCGCCGGTAATAATGAGAAGCCCCGACTCCATAGCCTTTTCCACTGCTTCTTTCTGCTCGTCAGCCATGGTAATCCCATTTTCCCGTTCAAACTTCTCTACTGCCAGCTTGGGACTCCCCAGTTTCCTGGCCTTCATCAAACTTTTGACCTGAAGGGCAGATCCGGTCTCCGCTTCATAGAGGGCGGGGATGTAGAGATACCGTTCCTCCCCTGCTGTAAGGGAGGGAATAAACCCGGAGTCCACTGCTTCTTCTCCCGCTTTTTTTACAATGTCCTCCGGTACCCCCAGCACGAGGGCCGCATTGCGGTACACTGATTTTTCCGGTACGCAGGCATGCCCCTGTCCCAGGGCCAGTGACAGCATATACTCTATGCCCTCTGTAATGCGGTTTCCATCCTGGGGATCCATCCCCTTGGCCAGGGCCATGCGGTCCACCTGCCGGAAGCTAAGACCCGAAATTTCAGAAACCATGCGGTAGGGATCATGGAGAAGGACGTCCTCCGCATCTTCGCCATAAAATTTTCGGATATCCAGAGCAAAGTGGTCCGGAATTCCCAAAGACTGGAGGAAAAGAATCATTTCCTGCTGTCCGGCAATTTCCTCATAGGACGTTTTGATTTTCTCCAGGGTTTTCCTGCCGATTCCTGATACCTCCGTAAGGGCATCAATATTATGTTCAAAAATATCCAGCGTCTTTTTGCCGAAATGGTCCACAATCCTTTCTGCCATGGAGGGTCCAATGCCATCAATGAGTCCGGATCCAAGAAACTGTTTTATTTCCTCTGCTCCATCCGGTTTTACATTTTCAATGGTGTCGCACTTGAACTGCATGCCAAAACGGGGATGCCGATTCCAGCATCCCCGAAGGAGAAGACTTTGGCCGCTGTAGGGTGCACTGCCCCTGTAAGCGGCAGTGGAAATCTTCCCGGTTTCCTTATTTTCAAATAGAAATACACAGAACCTGCCATCATCGCTGGAAAATATAATTTTTCTGACGGTGCCGCGCAGTTCTTCTGTCATTTTTTCGTCCCTTCAATCAATTCCTTCTGTACTTTTTTACTGATGTCCATCAGCATCCGGTACCAGCGGATGAAATCAGGACGGAGAGTGGTCTCCTCTATGAGAGAAGACAGGGCTTCGATATTTTTCTTTTCCCGTTCGCCATCAAAAATAGGGATCTCTGCCTTCAGCTTTCTCTGGGCAACGGACCGGGACAGGGCCAGCCGCTTTTCAAAAAGGGCAGCCATATCCTTATCGATATTGCGGATCGAATCCCGCAGGACTTCCAGTTCTTTGTCTTCCATGGGGTACCTCCTGAAGAAAATGATAGGGCCTGCGGCCCGGGGCAGTATCCAACGGACAGGGCTCTGACCGCAGGCCGCCGCCCTTTTTCTTACAGATTCTTTTCGTGGAGACCCTTCAGAATTTCCATGACCTTATCATGGCATTCTTCCAGCGGCACTTCGATGACTTCGCCAGTGCGGCGGAGGCGGATTTCTACGTTTCCTGTCTGCTGCCATTTCTTGCCGATCGTAACACGGACAGGATAGCCAATGAGGTCAGCATCCTTGAATTTAATGCCTGCCCGTTCGTTCCGGTCATCCAGCACTACTTCATCGGCCTTGTCTTCCATTTCATCATAGAGTTTCTTTGCAGCCCCCATGACTTCTTCGCTCTTGTTGTTGGCAGGTACGATAACAACTTCATAGGGTGCAATGGCCACCGGCCAGATAATACCATCGTCGTCGTGATTCTGTTCAATGGATGCAGCTACGGTTCTTGTGACGCCGATACCGTAGCAGCCCATGACCATAGGATGGGATTTACCATTGCTGTCGAGATAGGTAGCTCCCAGTTTTTCACTGTACTTGGTGCCCAGCTTGAAAACCTGGCCTACTTCGATACCCTTGGTCAGGACAATTTCGCCGCCGCATTCCGGGCATACGTCGTTGGCATCGATCTGACGGATGGTATCTACCCGAACATCTCCAAAGTCTCTCTTCGGGTTTACATGGATATAATGTTTATCCTTTTCATTGGCTCCGCAGCAGGCATCCTGCATTTCCATGACCGTAGCATCGCAGATGATATCGAAATCCTTTGTCCGTTTCAGGCCGATCGGGCTGATGTAGCCGGCAGTAAGACCTACCCGTTCCAGATCTTCGTCGGAAGCCATACCTACATTAATGGCGCCATAAATATTCTGGAGCCGGACTTCATTCACTTCATGGTCGCCGCGGACCATGGCCAGAACCACCTTGTCATCCAGTTTATAGACGACCGCCTTCACGGACTGTTTAATGGGCGCATGGAGGAAATTGCAGACCATTTCAATGGTATGCTGTCCTGGTGTTTCTACGATTTCCTTTTCCTTATCATTTTTAATGCCGCAGGGAATGGTATTCGGTTCTACCGCTTCAATGTTAGCCGCAAAATCGCAGTGTTTGCAGTATACGATATCCGCTTCGCCGGAGTCCGCAAGGACTTCGAATTCATGGGAAGCATTGCCGCCGATGGCACCGGAGTCAGCGATGACGGGGCGGAAGTTCAGTCCGCAGCGGGTAAAGATGCGGGTGTAGGCATCATACATGAGCTTGTACTGTTTATCGAGGCCTTCCTGGTCAGCATCAAAGGTATAGCCATCTTTCATAATGAATTCGCGGCTTCTCATGAGGCCGAAACGGGGCCGCTTTTCATCTCTGTATTTATTCTGGATCTGGTATACGGAAACCGGAAGCTGCTTGTAGGATGTGGTATCCATGGAAATCAGGGTGGTCACCAGTTCTTCATGGGTCGGAGCAAGGCAGTAATCCCTGCCATGGCGGTCCTTCAGCTTGAACATTTCTTCTCCGTACACAGCCCAGCGGCCGGTTTTCTGCCAGATTTCCGCAGGCTGCACAATGGGCATCAGGATTTCCTGGGCACCGGTCTTATTGATTTCCTCCCGAATGATTTTTTCTACTTTCTGGATAGAGCGGAATGCCAGAGGCAGGTAAGCGTAGGTGCCATTGGCAATTTTTCTCATCATGCCTGCCTTCAGCATGTATTTATGGCTCATTACCACCGCGTCGGAAGGTAATTCTCTAAGGGTCGGGCTGTACAATCTGGATGCTAACATTATAACGTTTCTCCTTCATTCTCAAATTTTTCAATTTCTTCCATGAGTGCATCAATCAGTTCCGCTTCCGGTACGCTGCGGATCACTTTTCCCTTTCGGAAAAGAAGACCGCTGCCTTTGCCGCCGGCGATACCGAAATCCGCTTCCCGGGCTTCCCCGGGTCCGTTCACGGCGCAGCCCATGACGGCTACCCGAATCGGTTTCTTGAACTTCTGTATCTTTTCTTCCACTTCCCTGGCCATGTCAATGAGGTCTACCTGGGTCCTGCCGCAGGTGGGACAGGAAACAAGGACCGGGCCGTACTGGGCGATACCTACGGAACTCAGGATTTCTTTGGCCGCCTTCACCTCTTTCAGGGGATCGTCGGTCAAAGATACTCTTATTGTATCACCAATGCCGTCCAAAAGCAGGGATCCAATGCCGATGGCGGATTTAATGGTACCCCGATACAGGGTTCCCGCTTCTGTAACGCCCAAATGAAGAGGGTAATTGACCTTTTCATGGAGCAGGCGGTTTGCCTTCACCATCATGGGAACATCGGTTGATTTCACAGATATCACGATATCATAAAATCCCTCTTCTTCCAGGATTTTCACATGGCTCATGGCTCCTTCTACCATGCCCTCCGCCGTAGGATGGCCGCCATAGCGGTCCAGAATTTCTACGGGAAGGGAACCGGCATTAATGCCAATGCGGATGGGGATATGCTTTTCTTTTGCCTTTTCCACCACCTTCACCACATTTTCCCTTTTACCGATGTTTCCCGGATTGATGCGAAGGGCATCAATACCGGAATCCATGGCTGTCAGGGCCAGACGGTAATCAAAATGAATGTCCGCCACCAGCGGCACATCCACCAGCCGCCTGAGATCTCCCAGGGCTTCTGCTGCCCTCTTATCCGGCACCGCCACCCGAACGATGTCAGCCCCCGCCTTGTGAAGGGCATTAATCTGGGCTGCTGCGTATTCCGTGTCCACCGGGCTGAACGTGCTCATGGACTGTATGGCTACAGGGGCGCCTCCGCCGATAGCAACGCCGCCCACATTGACCTGTCTCGTTTTATCCATAGTGTCACCTGATTCAATCAATGAGTTTTATTACATGGTATTTATTATTATATGCTATTTCCGTTGGTTTGGGGAAGATAATAAGCTGCTGAACTGCTGCCATGGGTATCCGGATATTCCCATCCGGCTGAATGGAGCTGAGAGTTGTGATAAACATCGCCGGACCGGGCCCCTTTTATTTCATCAATCCGCTGATATCATTGCACATGGCAAAGACAAAGAGGCCCAAAAGGATGCTGACTCCTACGGCCTGGATGTAAAACAGCGCTTTTTCCGGCAGTTCTTTCCCCCGAATGCCCTCAATAATAGTCATCACCAGCACGCCCCCATCCAGAAGAGGAATAGGAAGAAGATTCAGAAATCCCAGATTCAGGCTGAGAAGTGCAATGAAAAGAAACAGGGGCAGAATACCCGTATCCGCCACCTGGGCGCTCATGCGGGCAACCCCTATGGGACCGGCCACATCTGCTTCATGACCGGAAACCATCTGGTAAAGCCCTGCCACCATCATCTTGAGGAGGTAGCCGCATCTTTCAAGACTCATGGTAAAAGCCTGGAAAAATCCGGCCTTATGGGTTTCCAGTTTCGGGGAAATCCCTATAATAGGCCGTCCGTCTTCACTGTTCTGGAGAAGGATGGTTACTGTCTTTTCCTGTCCCCCACGGTTAATGGTGACAGGGATAATCCGCTTATCCAGGGAACTCGTAGTTTTTCCGATATCCGTCCAGGTTCCTACCGCTTTTCCATCTACCGAAAGAATCCGGTCTCCGGGAGCAATCCCCTCTTTTTCTGCGGACGTCCCTTTCAGAACAGATCCAACCACGGGCTCATCAGGAAATGTCTGATAGCCGGAAATCATGAAAGCTCCCCAGAAAATGCCAATAGCAAGAAACACATTAAAAATAGAACCGGCGGAAATCACAAGAAGCCTGGCCCATATGGGACGATGGGAAAAGGCCCGGGGGTCATCGGATTCTGAAGCATCCATCCCCAGGATCCGGTTGAATCCCCCCAACGGGATAATGCGAAGAGAATACAGGGTCTCCCCCCTCCGGATGGATCCCAGTTTCGGTCCAAAACCTACAGAAAATTCTTCCACCTTCATGCCTGTCAGCTTGGCCGTAATGAAATGGCCTCCCTCATGGATAAGGACGATCACCGCAAACACAAAAATGGGAGCCACTATGGAAAGAATCATAAAGAAAACCTCCGAATAGCATCATCCGCCATTATCCGGGCTTTCCTGTCCCCCTCCATCACGTCTTCATAGGAATGGATAGCAGAAGCCTGCCACTTATCCAGTACCTCTTCCACCACATCGAAGATAGAAAGGAAGGACAGTCTGCCGGCTATGAAAGCACGAATGGCTTCTTCGTTGGACGCATTAAAAGCAGCTGTCTCATCGCCCCCTGCTTTGCCTGCCTCATAAGCCATCTTCAGGGAACGGAATACATGAAGATCCGGTTTCTCTATGAGGATGGACGCAATCCGGCTCCAGTCTACGAACTCATGGGATGGCGAAGGCAGGCGCTGGGGATAGGTGAGAGCAAACTGGATGGGAAGACGCATGTCCGGATTGCCGAGCTGGGCAATAATGGAGCCGTCATTGTATTCCACCATGGAATGGATCAGACTCTGGGGCTGTACGATAACTTCAATATCATCATAACCAACGCCAAAAAGCCAGTGGGCTTCAATCACTTCGAGGCCTTTATTGAACATGGTAGCAGAATCCAGGGTAACCTTCATGCCCATATTCCATGTAGGATGCTTCATGGCGTCCGCCACAGTCACCTTTGCCAGTTCTTCCCTGGATTTTCCCCGGAATGGGCCGCCGGAAGCGGTCAGAAGGATCTTATGGATTCCCTTTCTGTCCTGTCCCAGCATTGATTGGAATATGGCACTGTGTTCACTGTCCACAGGGCGGATGAGAACGTGATGTTTTCTGGCTGCTTCCAGTACAAGGCTTCCACCGGCCACAAGGGTTTCCTTATTGGCCAGGGCCAGTTCCTTTCCCGCCTCAATAGCCTTCAGCGTAGGCAGAAGCCCTGCTGTACCGACAACGGAAACGAGGACCAGATCCACATCCTCCCGCCGGGCTGCCTGGCAGAGGCCTTCTTTCCCCGTGATGACTTCTGCGGGACCGTCATAGGAGGCACGAAAAGCTTTCCCCGCCTCTTCATCACTGATCACAATGGCCTTGGGATGGAATTCTTCCGCCTGGGCCCGCAGTTTCTCTATACTGCGGTTTGCCGCTATAACCTGGGCATGAAACAGATCCGGATGGCACCGGATAACATCCAGAGTCTGGGTGCCGATGGATCCTGTACTTCCAAGAACTGCTATTTCTTTCATAAAATCTCCTTTGTTGGAAATACGACTGGCGTCACTGGAAAAGTTATCCCCTTCCGGTGGCGCTGTGCGTATAACAGATATACCCAGCCCTTCAAATGAGGTTCTGCCTCTCTGTTATCTCAAAAGCGCCAGTACTGCCGCCAGGGATGGAGCCACGAAGAGAAGACTGTCGAAACGGTCCATCATACCGCCGTGGCCGGGCAGGATATTTCCGGAATCCTTGATATCGCAGGCCCGTTTAACATAGGATTCAAAGAGGTCTCCCACCGGCGCCATGACAGCAGCAATGAGGGAAAGGAAGAAACCATGGACAAGATTGTATTTAAATACGACCGAGAGAACCATTCCCAGCACCACGCAGCCGATGGCACCGCCGATAAGGCCTTCTACGGTCTTATTGGGGCTGATATGGGGAGCCATCTTGTGCTTTCCGAAGCTCCGTCCTGCCAGATAGGCGAAGGAATCGCTGGCCCAGGTGGTGACAAGAGAAAAGAGAATCAGAAATATGCCGGGATCCACATTCACCGCAGCCAGGGGAAGCAGTTCATGGCTCCCCCGAAGCAGGGACAGGGTGCCGAAGCCCACGCCAAAATAGACGACGCCGAAAGCCGTGTAAATCAGATTCGTCATTTCTTCCTTTTTGATGGCAAGAATCAGGAAGAGCAGGAGGCAGAAGGCCAGGAGAAATGCTGCAATAAATGTCTTAATGGAGTAGAAGCCGGAAGCAAAAATCATGACCAGAAGTGCCAAGGCAGCCGGTTTCTTATAAATATGAATGGAAATATGGCCCAGCATCCGCCCATATTCCCAAAGAGCAATGAGGGACACAATGGCTACAGCTCCGGTCAGAAACCATCCTCCCAGCCACACGAGAGCCAGGACAGCGATAATTCCGATTACCGCTGTAATTACGCGAACTTTCATACATCCTCCTTAATGATCCTTTTCTGTGAGGCCGCCAAAACGGCGGTCTCTCCCGGTGAACCAGTCCACTGCTTTTTGGAGCTCCTCCACCGTAAAGTCCGGCCACAGGACCGGAGTGAGATAGAGTTCACTGTAAGAGATCTGCCAGATGAGAAAATTGGAAATCCTGGATTCCCCACCGGTACGGATGAGAAGGTCCACATCCTTCGCATCGGAAGGATAGAGATGGGACGTAATGGTATCTTCCGTAATGTCCGCCGGATCCAGCCTGCCCGCCTTCACTTCTTCCGCTATTTTTTTCATACTGTGAACCAGTTCCATACGGCCGCCGTAATTAATGGCCACATTCAGTACCATCCCATCATTGGCGGCGGTATCCCTTTCACAGGCTGCGATTTCTTTTCGGAGCCCTTCAGAAAGGACAGACACATCTCCAACAATATGGACCTGTACATTATCTGCCACCAGCTCACGGAGCTGGCTGATAAGATAATTTTTAAAAAGTTTCATGAGGAAACGGACTTCCAGGGACGGGCGTTTCCAGTTTTCGGTAGAAAAGGCATAGAGTGTGAGAACTTTGATTCCCATATGTCCGGCAGCCCGGACAATGGTTTTCACATTGGCCGCCCCTTCCTGGTGTCCGAAGGTTCTTTTCCGTCCCCGCTGCCGGGCCCACCGGCCATTGCCATCGAGGATGATAGCTACATGTTCGGGAAAAGATTTTTTATCTGACATGAATGACTCCTTAAGGAATAGATTTGAGATTTGAATTAAGATTACAGTCCCCTCACCGGACTGAGGCCAGGGATAGGCGTCCCACGAAATGCAGATTTCTCAGATTTACATACCCCTATAACCATAAGAAGAATAGCAGGCGCCAGGGATGACAGCACACAATCCTTAGGATCCAATTCACAGGCCTGAAGCCACGGCATCGCAAATTCCACTTTTCCGGGGCAGATCCATCCCGCGGCTTTGGTGCTCCGCTCTCCAGGGAGCTCCATACCCGGGACAGAATAACTCCGGCATACATATACCATGACTCCCCGCCGGAGATCACAGCCCTGTCACAGGACCATGGCCTCTTTCCTGTTATCCAATGGCGAGTGAAAACGCGCCAATCGGAATCATGGAACCAATCGGCGCGTTTTCGCGAGGGCCTCTCGGCCTTCAGTTGTTATACAGACATGATTTCCTTAATCTTCTTGTCTGTTACTGCTTCCACTTCTTTAATTTTCTTATCCGTCAGCTTCTGTATTTTGTCTTCCGTATCCTTGATGATATCCTTGGACACGTCGCTGTTCTTTTCTTCCTTCTTCAGGAATACATTGCCATCGCGGCGGATATTGCGGACAGCCACCTTTGCTTCTTCGGACTTTTTATTCACAATCTTAACCAGGTCTTTACGCCGTTCTTCGGTGAGCTGGGGAATGGCCATACGGATAAGATTGCCATCGTTCATAGGTACCAGGCCCAGATCAGACTGGAGAATCGCTTTTTCGATATCCTTCAGCAGTGATTTATCCCAGGGCTGGACGACGAGCATCCTTGCTTCCGGTACGGTAACCGATGCTACCTGGGTCACCGGGGTACGGGTGCCGTAATATTCTACAAATACCCGGTCCAGGAGACTGGCATTGGCCTGGCCCGTGCGGATGGAGGTAAATTCATTTCTCAGGGCGTTAATGGACTTGTCCATTTTTTCGGACAGTGTTTTCAGTTCATCTTCGTACATGATTATTTCCTTTCAATTAAAGTGCCCAGGGTTTCACCCTTGCAGGCTTTCACAATATTGCCGGGAACGTCGATATTGAAAACGACAATAGGAATATTATTATTCATGCAGAGCGTAATGGCCGTATTATCCATGACAGCCAGCTGTTTCTGCAGCACATCGTTGTAGGTCAGATGGGTAAACATTTTCGCTTCCGGATGGAATTTAGGATCCGCATCGTAGACACCATCGGTCTGTTTCTTTGCCATGAGCATCACATCCGCTTCGATTTCCGCGCTGCGGAGAGCGGCGGTGGTGTCGGTGGTGAAGTAAGGATTCCCTGTGCCGGCGCCGAAAATCACAACCCGACCCTTTTCCAGATGACGGATAGCACGGCGGCGGATATAGGGTTCCGCAATCTGACGCATTTCGATAGCCGTCTGTACACGGGTGGAAACGCCCAGTTTCTCCAGTGCATCCTGGAGAGCCACGGAATTGATAACCGTAGCGAGCATGCCCATGTAATCGGCAGAAGCACGGTCCATGCCTCCCTGGCTGCCCTTCAGGCCCCGCCAGATGTTGCCGCCGCCAACGACTACAGCAATTTCCACGCCGGACTCGCAGGCTTCCTTGATTTCCCGGGCAAGACGGTATACCACTTCCGGATCAATACCGAAGCCCTTATCATTGGCCAGCGCTTCACCGGATAATTTTAACATGACTCTTTTATAATGTTTTGTTTCAGCTGCCATTGTACACCCCCACAAAGAAAAATGACCTGATCATAATCCACATCTATTATATAGTAATTATCTCCCATTTACAAAATAAGAGAACACTAAAAAGTGTCCTCTTATATGTAAATTACTGATTCAGCTGTTTAGCAACTTCTGCGGCCAGGTCATCCTGTTTCTTTTCGATGCCTTCACCGAGCTGGTAGCGGGTGAACCGGAGAACTTCCGCATTCTTGGACTTCAGGAGTTTGGAAATGGTGAGATCTCCATCCTTAATGAATTCCTGATCTACAAGGCATACTTCCTTGTAGAACTTATTAATGCGGCCGATAACCATCTTTTCAATGATTTTTTCCGGCTTGCCTTCATTTCTTGCTTCCACAGCAAGAACTTCTTTTTCATGGTCGATTTCAGCCTGGGGAACCTGGGTGCGGTCCAGGTAAGAAGGATTAGCTGCAGCTACCTGCATGGCGATGTCCTTGCCCAGTTCATCATCTGCGCCTTTCATTTCAACGAGAACGCCGATTTTGCCGCCGCCATGGATATAGCTGTAAACCTTGCCTTCTGCACTTTCGTAACGAACGAAGCGGCGGACGGAAATATTTTCACCAATCTTGGCAACTGCTTCGGTAACCGTATCTTTTACGGATTTGCCGTTCATGTCGGAAGCAAGCAGAGCTTCCACATCAGCCGGGTTGGTTGCAAGAATCTGGTTGGCAATGGAAGAAGCCAGTGCCTTGAAATCGTCATTGCTGCCAACGAAGTCGGTTTCGCAGTTAACTTCTACGAGAGCGCCGGTCTTGCCATCAGCGGAAATGGCGGAAACGACAGCACCTTCAGCAGCTACGCGGCTTGCCTTCTTTGCAGCCTGGGACAGTCCCTTTTCACGGAGAATGTCCACAGCCTTTTCCATATCGCCGTCAGCTTCAACGAGGGCTTTTTTGCAGTCCATCATGCCGGCGCCGGTCTTGGTACGCAGATCTTTTACCATGCTAGCTGTAATTTTCATCTTATGACCTCCATCATAAAACAGGGTGTTTGTCCAAAAAACATAAGGGCTTCCCCACCGGAAAATCCGGCGGGAACCCTTGCATGATTATTCCTTTGCTTCTTCCTGAGCTTCTTCAGCCGGAGCTTCTTCGCCTTCAGCAGCAGCTTCTTCAGCAGCAGCAGCTTCAGCTTCCTGCTGGCCCTGACGGCCTTCGAGGACAGCATCAGCCATCTTGCTGGTGAGCAGTCTTACAGCGCGGATAGCGTCATCGTTTGCAGGAATCGGGAAATCAATAACATCCGGATCGCAGTTGGTATCAACGGTAGCAACAACGGGGATGTGGAGCTTGTGAGCTTCGGAAACAGCGATTTCTTCTTTCTTGGAATCGATAATGAACAGTGCGCCCGGCAGTTTCTTCATATCTTTGATGCCGCCCAGGTTCTTTTCCAGCTTTTCCAGTTCTCTCTTCATAAGGATAACTTCCTTCTTCGGATACTGGTCGGTGGTGCCTTCTTCAAACATCTTTTCCAGTTCCTTCAGACGATTGATACGGGTCTGGATGGTACGGAAGTTGGTGAGCATGCCGCCGAGCCAACGTTCATTGACATAGAACTGGTTGCAGCGGGTAGCTTCTTCCTTCACGGAATTCTGGGCCTGTTTCTTGGTGCCTACGAAGAGAATCGGTTCGCCTTTGGCAGCTACGTCACGGATGAATGCATAAGCTTCATCAACCTTCTTTACAGTCTTCTGCAGGTCGATGATGTAGATGCCATTCCGTTCGGTGAAAATGAAGCGAGCCATTTTCGGGTTCCAGCGACGGGTCTGGTGACCAAAATGAACGCCTGCTTCTAACAACTGTTTCATGGATACTACTGACATAATAAAAACCTCCTGTTAATAACCTCTGCCTGTTTCGTCTCCTGCATACACCCCTTAGGGCACAGATACAGAATCCGCAGACATGTGTACTCAATCTTTTTCATTGTATCAAAAAGAAAGCCCCCATGCAAGGGGGGAAGATAGGAAATTTCTCCATTCGAAAGGAAAAGGAACATGACCATTTATATGGGCAGGACGAGACCGAGGTCGAGGGTATCAGGGAAATGCCCGGAAAATGACTGAAAAAAGGCTATGGCCTGTGGCCCTTCCCAATTATATGAGCCTGTCAAAGTACGGTATCCTTTTCAAGAGCCAGGTAATGACGATGCCGAGGCAGTAAGCGATAGAGATCCAGATAACCGCATCGATGAAAGGAATCCGATAGAGATACTTCAGGAGTACATGGGTATAAATAATATGGGTCAGATTCCTGGTGATTTCTTCAAAGAGCATGACACCGAAGGACATGCTGCCCAGGAATATGAGCGCTTTCCTTACGCCTTCCGAAACTTTGTGGCGTGAGAACCACCAGCGGCAGGTGCAGAAGACGAAGGATGTATTGAGGAACAGGAAGCAGTCATAAAACCGTTCCGAAATAGCCTCGGTCAAGCCCCCGGCCACCACGCCGTGGTACCAGGTCATACCGCCGGCAACAGCCGTGCCAAGGAGTGCAAGGAGCCCCAGCTTTATCAGGTTCTTTTTTGTGATCCAGCTCATGGGCAGCACATTTTCGATCCAGTACCCCATGAGAAAATAAAAAGTAGGCTCACTCACGGCCAGGAGTGGATTCAGGAAATAATTCATTTCTGCGCTCCCCTTGAAAATGAGGAAGGAGATAACCGGTATACATCCTACAAAGAATAGATTCAGACCTATCAGGTAAAGATACAGTTCCTCCCCCATGGCCTTCACCAGTTTACGCCAGATAGGCAGCATAAGAAGGAAGGAAATGTATATATATAGGAAATAATATGCCGTAGCCAGGTCCGACGTATACAGCATGATGAAAAATTTGGCGATGTGGCCCGGCAGGGACAGAGGCAGGTTGTGGTAAAACCATACATAGTTAATAAGAGAAAAAATAAAGATAACCTGCAGGAACCGCCAGATCCGTTTCTTCCATATCCGGGAAATCGGCTCTTCCCTCCCCAGAAGGAGCGCACCGGAAATCATAAAGAAAATGGGCACTGCCGTCTTCACCCAGAACGGTACCGCCAGATAGAGCGGATAAAACAGGGACGCCGGCCGGGCAATGTACAGGGAGAAGCCGGCGGTGGATGTATGGGTAAACATGACAAGCCATATGCACAGGGCCCGGAGAAACTCAATATGAAGTTTCTTCGCCTTCGGCCGTTTCTCTTCCGCCTTTTCCGTGGATTCCATCGTAAAACCTTCTTTCAGAAAATATACAGGTTTATCATACCACAGGAAGGAGGAGAGAAAAAGGGCCTGCAGCCCAGGGCTGTGTCCTCCAGACAAGGCTCTGCCTGCGGCATGGCTGCGGCATGACAGCCGTGGCTAAGGCTGCGTCTGGGTTCAAGGATGGAAATATGGACCGCGAACAGCCCAAACAGGATGAATGGGCCTAAAGGTTATGACTGTCTATTGATATGCTCGTAAAAGCGGATTGGGGCGCTGTGCCTGAAAGCAAGGAAACCTTATATAACCCCGTCGAAGATGGCGGAGATACCTTATGTCCCCGGTGAACGAGCGAAGGTCCACCCACAACCTTTCGCCCCATCCATCCCAGGGAAGCGCTGATTAATTAGCAGAGTCCGATTATACATGTATTTTCATGCAATACCGCGTCATAATCGGGCCAAGGATAAAAGGAAGGCGCTTCAATGTGCAGAGGCGCCAACTTACCTTGGCTCAGCAGTCCTATGCAGGACTGCTGCTTTAAATAGCT
>NZ_UQKJ01000005.1 GCF_900541605.1 uncultured Dialister sp.
ATTCAGCCGTTTCGGGAATTCGGGAATATTTCCCGGAGCGATGGAAAACCCCGCCGCCATCTTGTGGCCTCCGAACTGAAGGAGCAGATCCGACTGCCTGGAAAGGGCTTCGTAAATATTGAAAGCCGGAATGCTGCGGCAGGAGCCTTTCCCCACCCCATTCCGAATGGTGATGACAAATACGGGGCGGTGGTAAATTTCCAGGATCCTCGACGCTACAATGCCGATGACCCCGGGGTGCCAGTCTTTACCGTCCACCACAAAGGCCATGTCCTTATCCATGTGAAGCTCCGCAATCCGCTCCCTGGCCTGGTCAAAAATATCTCTTTCAATGGTCTGCCGGGCCACATTGGTCTCACACAGCTTCTGGGCCAGAGACTCCGCCTCTTCCATGGAGTCCGTGGTCATGAGCTTTACCCCTTCACTGGCCTGGGCAATACGGCCGGCCGCATTAAGCCTTGGCGCCAGGCCAAAGGATACCTGGTCTGCCCTTTTGATTTCTTTCGTATCCTCATGAACAATGCCGGAAGCCTTCAGAAGCGCCGCCAGTCCTTTGACCGGGGTATGGAGGAACCGCTTCATTCCTTCCTTCACAATAATCCGATTTTCCCCGGTCAGGGACACCACATCCGCAATGGTCCCCAGAGCTGCCAGCTCCACGGTACCGTCGTAATCATGGCCTTCCCGTTTCATATAGAGGGCCCGGCACAGGGTATACGCCACTCCGCATCCCGCCAGCTCCTTATAGGGATAATGGCAGTCCTTCTGGTGGGGATTGATGACCGCCACACATTGGGGAAGGACATCCGGCGGCGTATGGTGGTCTGTCACAATGATATCGAGCCCCTTCGGTGCCTCCGCAATAAGGTCTGCAGAACTGATGCCGCAGTCCACGGTAATGAGGAGTGTGTATCCCTCCCCTGCCAGTTTCTCCAGGGCTTTGCCGTTGAGACCATACCCTTCAGTTTCCCGCTGGGGAATATAGTAACCAACATTTCCATGGAGCCCGGTAAGCCCGCGCACCATGATCGATGTGGACGTAATACCATCCACGTCATAATCCCCGTAAATGACAATTTTTTCTCCCCCATCCAGGGCCCTCGAGATCCGGTCCACGGCTTCCTTCATTCCCTTCATCAGGAAGGGATCTGAAAGATCGGACAGGTCATCGTAAAGGAAATGGGACAGCTTCTCTTCGCTGTCAATCTCCCGTCGCAGGAGAATCCGGGCCAGCCCCTCCGGAATACGGAAGGATGAAAAAAATCCCGGTATACTTCTTTTTTCACTGCCCTGTGCTTTGATGTTCCATTTATAAGTCTGTTTCTCCATATAACGTCCTCAATTCATACTTATTTTCCTGTTTATTTTATCACTTCTCATTATCATTTGCCACGATAAGATTATCATTATCAATGAGAAAGGAAGGAAGATAAGAGCCCGGACGGAATTATCCCGCGGGCCCCATGAAAGTACCCATGCGGCCAGGTGTACATTGGGAAGATTCGGGGACTTTCAGCTGCCGGAAATCCCCCTGTAGAGGTACACATGCCCCATGGGTACCACAGGGCACACCTGCCAATGTCCAAAGAGGTCCCCCAAGGGAGCCTCGCTGTGTCTCCAATAAAAAACAGCGCTCCGAAGAGCGCTGCGGGGCCAGGAAAATTATTCCCAGGCTTCTTTCATGATGTTTTTGTATTCCGTATTCAGGTGATCCACCACCACATCCAGAACGACGCGGACAATTTCCGGATCGAAGCTGTCATTGGTGCTGGGCAGGCAGCAGTCCAGGAACAGGGAGCCATCTTCTGCTACCACATATTTGAAGACTTTGTAGCTTCTGTTCAATGTATTGATATATTCCAGGAACCGGGTCTTATTGCTGTCCTTTACGAGCTGGCTTCCTACCTGTACACGGATAATCGTGTAAATGGTATTGTCCGTAATGATGCCCATGGGAATGGTCTGGCCTTCTACTTTGATATTGGACTGGAATACGATGGTTTCCGCTTCATCCTTCATTTCTTTTTTTACGAAGAAATTCATCTTATTATCGGTAATATACTTTTCAAATTTCTTTGCCTTCAGATTTTCTCTTTTTTCTTCTGCCATTTCTTATCCACCTTCCATTAAACAATAGGAGCTGCTCCATTTATTGTAACCTGCCTTGCCATTTATTTCCACTTTGATTATGATATTTTCATAAGCTTTTGCAGGATTCCTGCAAGGGAATAAGGAGTATACCATGACCGATTCAGAATACATGCAGTTTGCCCTCAAAGAAGCCCAAAAAGCCGCAGAAGAAGGAGAAATTCCCATCGGCGCCGTCCTTGTCTACCGGGACATGGTCATCGCAGCCGGCCACAACCGCAAAGAAACGGACAGGGACCCCACAGCCCATGCGGAAGTCCTCGTTCTCCGGGAGGGGGCCCACATTCTGGGCAGATGGCGTTTGACGGGGGCCTCTCTTTATGTTACCATAGAGCCATGTCCGATGTGCGCAGGGGCTCTCCTGAATGCAAGGATTTCGAGACTGGTCTACGGATCTCCCAATCCCCAGTACGGAGCTATAGAATCAAGATTTCACATCACCGGTGAAGGCGTATTAAACCACACTATGGAAATCACTTCCGGCGTCTGCCGGAAAGAATGCCAGCAGCTGGTAGATTCATTCTTCAACTCGAAAAGAGGATAAGCCAAAGCACTGACAACGGCACCAATTCCATAAGGAGCAGTATCGAAGCGGTCATAACGAGGCGGACTCGAAATCCGTTAGCCCTTCGGGGCCCGTGGGTTCGAATCCCACCTGCTCCGCCAAATGCAAAAGCACCCGAAAAGGGTGCTTTTTTGATGGAAATAAATAATAGCCGTCAATACATTGTGCCGGTAGTCAGCTATTTTTCCACCTTCCGTTCAAATCTCCATTTTTGCCGGGCGGCAGGATATTTTTCATGATCCACTTCTGACATAAACATGGAAAGAGGTCTTGCATAAATGCCGAAATCACCATAAAGGGCTCTGTAAACCACCAGAAGGTCCCTCGTTTCTGTATGAGTGGCCAGTGTTATGATTTCATAATCGTGGTCCTTGAAATGATGCCAGATTTCACCGGCCCTTGGATTTTCTCTCATTCCTCTACTCCTCAGTTTCAAGTTATCCATCGTCTGGTACAAACCGGTACTCATGAATGGAATAGGACTGATAAAAAAAGTTGGAATTTGGAGGGAGGAGACCAAAATCCATTTGACCATAACAGGCCAATTGGGTTCCTGATCTTTACTCACAAATCCCAACTTCTATATTTATGCTTTAGCTGCGGCTTCCATGGCTTTATCTGCTGCTTTGATGGTCTTTTCTATGTCTTCGTCACTGTGGGCATAGGACATGAAGAGTGTCTCAAAGGGAGATGGTGCCAGATAAATGTGCTGGTCCAGCATGGAAAGGAACCAGGCTTTGAACTGGTCCCTGTTTGCTGCGCAGGCATCGGTGTAGTTCAGCACGTCCTTTTCCGAGAAGAAGATGCCAAACATGGAGCCGGACTGATGGCAGATAAGGGGAACTCCCTTTCTGTCGGCCGCTTCTTTCCAGCCCGCCAGAAGGGTTCTTGTCTTTTCTTCAAGAATCTTATCAAAGTTCGGGATGGCCATCATCTGCTTCAGGGTTTCAATGCCCGCAGTGACTGCCAGAGGATTGCCGGAAAGGGTACCGGCCTGGTAGACAGCACCTTCCGGAGTGATGCAGTTCATGATTTCTTTCCGTCCGCCATAGGCTGCTGCCGGAAGTCCACCACCGATGATTTTGCCAAGACAGGTCATATCGGGATGAATATGGTACCGGGCCTGGGCGCCGTGGAAGGTGGTACGGAAACCGCACATCACTTCATCAAATATGAGGACGGTACCGTGTTTTTCCGTTTCCTTCCTAAGGGATTCCAGAAATCCGGGAATCGGAGGTACGCAGCACATATTACCGGCTACCGGTTCCACGATGACAGCGGCAATATCGTCGCCCTCTTCATCCATGGTCTTTGTAAAGGCTTCGATGTCATTGTAGGGAACCACCACCGTATCTTTGGCGGTACCCTTTGTGACACCGGCACTGTCGGGGCTGCCGAATGTGGCAGCGCCGGAGCCCGCTTTTACGAGAAGGCTGTCGCCGTGGCCATGGTAGCATCCTTCAAATTTAAGGATTTTATCCCGGCCCGTATAGCCCCTTGCTGCCCGAAGGGCACTCATGGTGGCTTCGGTACCGGAATTCACCATCCGCATCTTTTCGATGGATGGATACACTTCATGGATAAGTTTTGCAATTTCTGTTTCCATGAGGGTAGGAGCACCGTAGCTGGTACTCCGTTCTGCAGCTTCCTGAATGGCTTTAATCACCTTCGGATGGGCATGACCCAGGACCATGGGGCCCCAGGAACCTACGTAATCGATGTACGTATTGCCATCGATGTCTGTAATATGGGAACCATGGGCTTCTTTAATGAAGGGAGGCGGGCATCCCATGTGGGGATAGGACCGGACAGGGCTGTTTACCCCGCCGGGCATGTATTTCTTCGCTTCTTCGAAGGCTGCTTTGGATTTGGAAAGGTCGATCATTTGCCCTGTTCCTCCCTGATCCATTTAGCCACTTCCGGTGCAAAGTAGGAAATGATAATATCAGCGCCGGCCCGCTTCATGCAGAGCAGGGATTCCATGACGATTCTCTTCTCATCAATCCATCCTTTGGCAGCAGCTGCCTTGATCATGGAATATTCACCGGATACATTGTAAGTAGCTACAGGGCGGTTGATATGGTCCCGTACCTGGCGGACAATATCGAGGTAAGCCAGAGCCGGTTTTACCATGATAATATCTGCTCCTTCAGCCAGGTCCAGGTCCACTTCTTTCATAGCCTCCCGGCTGTTGGCCGGATCCATCTGGTATCCACGGCGGTCACCGAACTGGGGGGCAGAATCGGCAGCATCCCGGAATGGACCATAGTAGCCGGAGGCATATTTTACAGCGTAGGACATGATAGATACATTCTGGAGATCATTGGCATCCAGGGTCTCACGAATTTTAGCTACCCGGCCATCCATCATATCGGAAGGAGCCACCATATCGGCACCACATTCGGCCTGGGACAGGGCTACTTTTGCCAGGAGTTCCAAGGTAGGATCATTATCTACTTCATGGCCCTTGAGCTTTCCGCAGTGGCCGCTATTGGTGTACTGGCAGAGGCATACGTCCCCTACGATGACCAGGTCCGGCACCGCTTCTTTGATAGCTTTGATGGCCCTCTGTACAGGGCTCGTCATATCCCAGGCAGAGGAACCGATATCATCTTTGTATTCCGGGAGGCCAAAAACTTCTACCGCCGGAATTCCAAGTTTATACACTTCTTCTGCCACTTTCACCGCATTGTCCACGGAGAGATGGTACTGCCCGGGCATGCTGGGGATTTCTTCCTTAACATTTGTGCCCGGTACTACAAAGATAGGGTATACAAAGTCATTGATTTCCAGGGAATTTTCTCTCACCATGGAACGGATGGCTTCCGATCTTCTAAGACGTCTTGGACGAAGGGTATTCAGTTTCATTTCTTCTCGACTCCTTTTTCAATTGCATTGACAAGGCCATCTATCGTATAGATTTCAGAAATGATGGATGGTTCCAGTTTATATTTCCGGCATGTATCGGCCGTAATAGGTCCGATGCAGGCCAGTGTGATGCCTTTCAGAAGTTCTGTTCTTCCATCGATCTGGTCCATAAGGTTGTAGACCGTAGAGGAACTGGTGAATGTGATGATATCGGCCCCGTGGTTTGTAAGGACATCCAGAAGTTTTTCCCGGCTTTTTTCGTCAGGTACGGTCTGGTAAGCTTCTACCACGTTCACCGTGCATCCCCGGGCCCTGAGGCCTTCAGGAAGGACGCTTCTGGCAACCTTTGCACGGGGAATGAGGATTGTTTCATTACCCGAAAGGGATGGTTCCATGACTGCCAGGAGGTTTTCAGCCTTATACTTTTCCGGCACCGCATCGGCATGGATGCCGTGGGCCTTGAGCTGCCGAGCCGTAGCCGGCCCGATGGCGCCGATTTTCGCATGGCCAAGGGCTCTCGTGTCCATTCCCTTTTCATAGAGCCGGTGGAAGAAATAGTCCACCCCGTTCTGGCTGGTAAAAAGAATCCAGTCGTAAGAGGGAAGGTGTTCCAACGCCCGGTCCATGGATTCATAGCCATCGGAGGGTTTCCTGATAGAAATCGTAGGAATCTCGATAGTTTCAGCGCCTTTTTCATTAAGCACATCCACCAGCCGGGAAGCCTGGTTCCGGGACCGGGTGACAATGATCCGTTTTCCAAAGAGCGGGCGGTTATCAAACCACCGCAATATCCTTCCGAAGGTTCACCATGTCTCCTACAATGAAGACAGCTGGAGGCCGGATGCCAAGCCGTTCCACATCCGCTGCTGCTTCCCCAAGGGTAGTAGTAAAGGTTTCCTGGTAAGGCCTTGTCCCCCAGCGGATAAAGGCTGCCGGCGTGTCTTTACTTCTTCCATACTTCATGAGCTGGTCCGCAATCATTTTCGTATGGCCTACTCCCATAAGGAATATGAGGGTATCTACACCGCCGGCCAGTTTATCCCAATGAATGGAAGATTCATTCTTCGTGGGATCTTCATGGCCTGTAATAACAGCAAAGGAGGCCGCCACTTTACGGTGGGTCACAGGGATTCCTGCATAGGCAGGCGCCGCAATAGCACTCGTTACGCCAGGTACTTCCTCAAAGGGCACACCTGCTTCTT
The DNA here is from genome assembly GCF_900541605.1 of uncultured Dialister sp. GTDB lineage: Bacteria > Bacillota > Negativicutes > Veillonellales > Dialisteraceae > Dialister. Next base: position 6,784 of record NZ_UQKJ01000005.1, read on the forward strand.
TCAGTACCTCGATTTCCTCGCCGCCCCGGCCGAAAACGAAGGGGTCCCCGCCCTTCAGACGGGCCACAATATGACCCTGTTTTCCCTTTTCTGCCAGAAGCCTGCTGATTTCCTGCTGCCTCATGGTATGGCAGCCGGCCTTCTTCCCTACATAAACGTATTCTGCATCGGGTCTCATAAAGCGGAGTATTCTCTTATCCGCCAGGTAGTCCCCTACCACTACGTCCGCTTCTTCCAGACACCGTTTCCCTTTAAGTGTCAGAAGTTCCGGATCTCCGGGACCTGCCCCGATCAGGTATACTTTCCCTTGTTTCATGTTTATCTCCTCAACTTATTCAGATTTTTGACAGTTTTTCCAGAATTTCCCGGCCCCCCTCATCAAGGAGCTTTTCAGCAATAGATGCGCCCGCCTCTTCTGCATGGTCTACAGTGCCATCAGTTTCGCCACGGTAAAGCTTTTTCCCGTCAGGCGATGCAATAAAGGCTTCCACGTGGATGCCACCTTCCCCTTTCGGTACGGCATAAATGCCGGCAGGCACCTTACAGTCTCCGCCCACCTTTGCCAGGAAGGATCGTTCCGAACGAATGCAGGATGCCACATCCTCATCATGAAGGAAAGACAGGAGGGAGAGTGTCTCCTGATCATCACTCCTTGCCTCCACCGCCATGACGCCCTGTCCAGCCGCCGGAATACTGTCATCCGTAGAAATATAGGATGTGATGCGGTCTGCCAGGCCGAGACGCTTCAGTCCTGCCGCTGCCAGGATAATGGCATCAAACTTTCCTTCATCCAGATGGCGCAGCCGAGTCTGCACGTTTCCCCGAAGGGTACCGATGGACAGATCCCCTCTCCAGTGAAGAAGCTGGGCCTGCCGACGAAGGCTGGATGTCCCCACCTTTGCATGAAGCGGCAATTCTTCCAGAGACTTGTACTTATTGGAAACAAAGGCATCTCTGGGATCTTCCCTTGCAGTAACAGCAGCTATGGTCAGGCCATCAGGGCACTGGGCGGTCATGTCCTTCAGAGAATGAACTGCAATATCCGCCTTCCCTTCCAGAAGAATGACCTCCAGTTCCTTGATGAAGAGGCCCTTGCCACCGATTTCCACAAGGGGACGGTCGAGAATCTGGTCCCCTTTCGTAGTCACCGGAAGAAGCTCAACTGTAAGGCCGGGATATTTCTCTTTTAACCTGTTCTCTATGTAATGGGCCTGCCAGAGAGCTAGAAGGCTTTCCCTGGTGGCAATGGTAATTTTATTTTTCAAGCTGCTGCCCCTTTCTTACATCCAGTTTAAAGAGCCGGGACACGGCGGATTTATCTTCCGATTCCCATTCAGTACCCGCATATTCATTGAGGTGCATCATAGGTTCCCTTAAAATCTTCCGTACAATCATGTGGGTCATATGGGAGAGAACTTTCTTATCTTCCTCCGTGAGGCCTTCAATCTTCGCCAGGCCATGGCGGAGTTCCCTTTCCCGAATGGCTTCCGCCTTATCGGAGAGGGAAACCATGACAGGCCGGGTAGAAAGGTATTTGAAACGGTCTTCAATAGAATCGATTTCTTCCTGCACAATAACTTCAGCCCGCTCCGCTTCTTCCTTACGAAGGCGGATATTATTGGCCACGATTTCCTGAAGGTCATCCAGATTATAGAGGGTCACATTGCGGATATCCCCCACTTCCGGCTCAATATCGCAGGGCACGGCAATATCGATGGCCACAAGAGGCCTTGTATTGCGGCGCATCATCAGGTTCCGCACATCCCAGGCCTTCACGATATACTGGGATGCCCCGGTAGCGGTTACAATAATATCCACATCATCCGCATGGGACAGGGCGCTCTTGAACGGCACCGCTTCGCCGCCGATAGTCTTTGCCAGGCAGGGCTTCTGCCTTGTCCATATGGCGGTTGGCAACTTTCACATTTTTAAGACCTTTTCCCTGGAGGTTCTTCACCAGGAGTTCCGCTGCTTCCCCGGCGCCAAAGACCATGGCGGTCCGATCATCAAGACCCCCAAGAATCTTTTCTGCCAATTTCACCGCAGCATAACTTACGGAAACGGCACTGTAGGAAATCCGTGTCTCTGTGCGTACCCGTTTCCCGGTAGTAATGGCCCGGTGGAAGAGGGTATTCAAAATGGTCTTCGTCGCTTTTTCTGCAAGGGCCATGGTATAGGCAGTCTTGATCTGGTTCAGTATCTGGCTTTCGCCGATAACCATGGAATCAAGTCCCGACGCCACTTCGAAAAGATGGCGGATGCAGGCTTCCCCTTCAAAGTAGAAGAAATATTCTTTCTTTGCTTCACTGTTTCCGGAAAGGGCCAGGAAGAACTGTTCCAGCGTCTTCCTGGCAGAACTATCCTTCAGTACGGCGTAAATTTCTGTCCTGTTACAGGTGGACAGCACCACGGCTTCTTCTATGCCTTCCTGTTCATCCAGATGGCGAAGACCGCTCCTTGCGCTTTCTTCTGAAATAGCAAACTGCTCCCGAATATCAACGGAAACGGTTTTATGGTTGAGTCCCAATACAACCAGTTGCATGACGTACACACTCCTCTGCTTCGTCTAATTTCCCTGAAAGGACCAGATCCATGATCCGGTCACTGAATACGGTGTGCCAGAAATCCTCTCTGGCATGGCTGTCTTTTAATTTTTCTTTTAATTCCAGGCGGATATCCCCCACCCGGTCCAGCCACACACCAAAAGAAGGGGGAATCTGGCCGGCAAGCCAGTTCTTCACATACTTCGCCATGGCCGGTGACCGTCCATTGGTGGATACGGTGAAGCGGATTCCTCCCGTTTCAAAAGTGGCAGGCAGAAAACAATTCCCCAGTTCCGGGAAATCTGCGCTGTTATATAAAAATGTAGCATCCAGTGATTCCTGATGTACCGTCTCCGCCACCTTACGGCTGCCGGATGCGGTGACTACAAAATGATAGTTACTGGCATCTCCTGCTTTATAAAAAGCCTTTCTCCAGGAAATTCTCTTCTCCCTGGATAATGCCATGAGTTCTTCACAGATTTCCGGAGCCAGCACCGTCACATGGGCCTGCTGGTCCAAAAGCCTTTTCACTTTTCGGAGCGCCACATGGCCACCACCGACAATGAGACAGGATACGCCATCCATTCTGAGATTGACCGGATACAAGAAAGAATCACTCTCCTGAAATAAGAATAAAAGTATATCTTATGCCACATGTAAAATTGTATCACCATGAGAGAAAGATGACAACAAAAGAACCCCCAGGAAGGGGAGTTCTAATTGGGCATAAAGATAATATAATTTAAATGTTTATATTGATATAACAATTGGTCGGAAAGACTGCGGTCCTGCGTCGGCCCGGTATATATGTAACAGGACCGCGCCTTGTGCTTTTAGACCTGTGCCAGGGAATCGAAAAACTGTATGTGGTAAGCCCGGATGGTCTTAATCTCATCCCTGCTGCTATTTCTCTCCATTCCCCGATGTAAACTTTCTCAGCACCATACTTTTTACCGGTTCAAAGCTCTTCCTGTGAATTGGCGTAATGCCCAGTGTCCGGAGCGCATCAATATGCTCCGCTGTACCGTATCCTTTATTTCTGGCAAACCCATAGCCCGGATACTGTTTATCGTATTCATCCATCCGATGATCCCGATGCACTTTGGCCACGATAGAAGCCGCTGCTACAGATGCACTTCGAGCATCACCGTGAATCAGGGATACCGTGGGAAACGGGAAATGGAGGGGCATAGCATCTACTATGACTGCCTGGGGCTGGACTTTCAGGTTTTTTACTGCTTTATACATAGCCATCATGGTGGCCTGATAAATATTGTAATCATCAATTTCCGCAGGCGAGAGACTCACGATGGATACATCCACCGCCTCTTCGAGAATTTTTTTCGAGAGGATTTCCCGATGCTCCGGAGTCACTTTTTTAGAATCATTAAGTCCCGGTGCAAACCAGTGGGGTTTCAGGATGACCGCTGCCACCGTCACCGGACCTGCCAAAGGCCCCCGGCCCACTTCATCTATACCGGCAATATAGTTGATTCCTTTTTTGTAAAAGCTGCTTTCCACTTCATACATGGACTCCACCCGGAGCCGTTCCCGGCTTTCCCGTTCCAACCGTTTCGTGTAAGAAGACAGGAGCTGCTGCACCCCCTTCCGGGGGTCTTCCACGATTTCCTTCAGTACTTCTTCCGGCACATTATCCTGTTTCAGAAGTGCCCGGATTTCTGCGACCGTCATGGTTCCTCCTTCGGCAGGGGATCCAACGTAATACGCCCAAGTTTGCCGTTCCGGAAATCCCGGAGCACCGCCATTTCTGCCCGGTCATAATCGATGGCACCACCGGGAAGAAGACAGCCGCGCCGACGTCCTGCATCTTCCAGCAGAAGTTGGGGATCCCGATTCACATCGTCAATACCGTATACATCTTTTAATACCTGGGGAGCTGTTTCCGCAAGAGAAGACAAAAGGACCGGCACCACTTCATCCGGATTGAATACGTCTCCGGCAATGGCCCCGGTAGCCGCCAGACGGAGGGCTGCCGTCTGGTCATCAAACTTCGGCCAGAGCACCCCAGGAGTATCGAGGAGATCCAGGCCATCAGAGAGACGTACCCACTGCTTGCCCCGAGTATGGCCCGGTGTATTGGCGGTCCGGGTAGATGCCTTACCGGCAAGAAAATTAATGAGGGACGACTTACCTACATTCGGAATGCCGAGAATCATGAGCCGCACAGAACGGTTTTTAAGCCCCCGTTTCCGCCATCTGGAAAGGATAGGTTCCGCTGTTTCCCGGATGAGGGAAAGGAGCTTTTTCTTGTTTTTCCCATTACCCACAGTCATAGGTACCACGGAAATTCCCTTCTTCTTATAGTAAGAAATCCAGAGATCCGTCTCCCTGGGGTCCGCCAGATCCGCCTTGTTCAGGATAACGATGCGGGGTTTCCCCTTCACCAGTTCTTCCACCATGGGGTTCGCACTGGACTGTGGAATTCGGGCATCCAGAAGCTCCGCCACCACATCCACCGCTTTCAGGTGGTCTTCAATCATCCGTTTTGTCTTTGTCATATGGCCCGGGAACCATTGAATCAGCATAGTGCACCTCCCGTATACCCCTTTAGGGCATACTGTATGAATATGTATATTATTTTATCATAGGGATAAAATTTTTAAAATAATCGATGAAACCGGATTTCTAAAAATAACGAATTTACAGGAAGAGCCAGCATATATAACCTGAAACCATTTGATCCTCCTCCAGCCGGAACCCTGAATACCATGAAGACAGCCTGTGGGTCAAATAAAAAAGGCCGGAAAACCAGGTTCCGGTCCTTTCTTATTTTTACAATACATGTTTAATTATGAGATATATGAGGGCCCCTACGGCTGCGGTACAGGGAATGGTCATAATCCAGGCTGACACCATCTGGTAAGCCACGCTCCAATGAACTGCACGGAATCTGGTAGCCCAGCCTACACCCATAATAGAACCTGTCACTACATGGGTGGTGGATACGGGAAGGTGAAGCATGGTAGCGCTGAAAATGGTAATAGCCGAATTCAGGTCTGCTGCCAGGCCATTGACCGGCTGCATGCGGAAAATTTTATTTCCCACAGTTCTGATAATGCGCCAGCCGCCGACGGACGTACCAAAACACATGGCACAGGCACAGGCTACCTTTACTTCCCAGGGCACTTCCAGCTGGCCGATATAGCCGCCGGAAAGAAGGGCCAGTGTAATAATCCCCATAGATTTCTGGGCATCATTGGATCCATGGGAAAAAGCCATGAGCGCCGCTGATATCATCTGGATATGAGTTGCCACATAGTTCACCCGGGATTTCCCCACATTACGAAAAGCGATGTAAAGGATAGTCATCATGATATATCCTGTAATAAGGGCACACACCGGCGACAGAACAAGGCCGATAACGATGGTCAGCACACCGGCCAGATGAATAGCACCTGTACCATAGGAAATAATGACTGCTCCAATGACTCCACCAATCAGGGCATGGGACGAACTGGAAGGGAGGCCAATGCGCCAGGTAAAAAGATTCCATAGGATAGCCGATGCAAGAGCTGCCGACAGCACCACGGAATCTACCATATGGGGAGATGTGACGATTTCGCCGCCGATTGTTTTGGCAACTCCCGTTGAAATCATAGCCCCCACAAAGTTTAAAATAGCCGACATAATGATAGCCACCTTCGGACTCAGGGCACGGGTGGCCACGCAGGTGGCAATGGCATTGGCAGTATCATGGAATCCATTGATAAAGTCAAAGCACAGGGCCAGGACAATGACGATTCCGATAATGTATGTATCAGGCATACTTCATGACCACCTCTTTAATCAGGTTCCCCACCTTTTCTGCCCGATTGGCGGTATCCTCCATGGCTTCCATGATTTCCTTCCACCGAATGATTTCCATTACCTCATGGGTACCATCAAAAAGGTCAGAAATGGCGTTTCTGTAAATTTCATCTCCTTCACTTTCAAGAGCATTGATCTTTCTTGTGCGCTCTGCAATTTCCGTTTCGTTTTTATCAATATCCTTGAGAAGTCGGAAAAGGACAATCATTTCTGAAGACATTTCTACAAGAATATCAGCCATACGCAATGGCAGCTTTGAACCGATACCGGCATGGTAAAGCTTCAGGCTCATCACTACGTCCTGGATATCATCTACACAATCATCAAGAGATGTGGTAAGCAGGAAGAAGTCCTCCCGATCAATAGGAGTAATAAAAACATGACGCATTTTGGCGGAAATATCATGGGTCACTTTATCTGCCGAATGTTCCAGATTCTTGACTTCCTTTGTATACCGCTCAAGCTTCGCCGGGTCCTGCAGTACTTCCCGAGCCATAACTGTCCCCTTGTGGAAATATTCCGCATTGGTAACGAGAAAATCAAAAAACTCTTCATGCTTGTTGACAAGACTGAACATGGTGCCCTCCATAAAAAACGAACAAACCGTTACGTCTATGTTACCTTACCTATGTAAAATGTTTGTAAAGATTGTAGAAGAAAGATAAAAAATCCGATCTTTTGTAATTTTCTGTTTATATCATTATGACGCATCTTAAATTATTTTGAAATAGGAAGTATACATTATATTTCAATGAGAAATTGATTTTCCATTACATGGCAGTAACAAATAATAAAGAAAATTTAAGACGTCCCTCTGCCGGTGTGACTTTGAATAGGATTCACATCTCTCGCAGCTTCTTTTCATTTCATGCACGGTATGCTGAAATTTCGGCATGCATTATTATTGTCAAAAATAATCTAAAATCTTTCAGTAGACTTGCCTATATTTTTTAGGAATTATAGTAAAAATCTCATGATTTGACTTTTTTATTTAATACATCTATACTTAAAGTGTGCGGCAGGTCACACAATAACATGCATCATTATCCTGCTGGTTTAAAAGGAGGATTTTATTATGGATGAAGCAAAAGTATTAGAAGAAATGAAAAGACTGAAAGGCACTCAGACAGAGAAGAATCTGCGTGCAGCTTATGCCGGTGAATCCCAGGCTCATGTAAAATACAACCTTTTCGCCAACGAAGCCGAGAAGGATCCGGAATGCTCCCGTCAGATTGCTGACATCTTCCGGGAAACAGCAAATAATGAAAGAGCCCATGCCAAGATCTGGTTCTGGCTGGTTGGCGATCTGAAGAAAACCACTGCTGAACATCTGAAAATGGCAGCAGAAGGCGAACATGGTGAATGGACTTCCATGTATCCTGCATTTGCTGAAACCGCTAAAAAAGAAGGGTTCCCGCAGATTGCATTCCTCTTCTCCAAAGTGGGCGAGATTGAAAAATCCCATGAAGCACGGTATAAGCTGCTTCTGGCTAATGTAGAAAATGGACAGGTCTTCAAAAAGGGCGAAAAGAAACTGTGGATGTGCGCTAACTGCGGCTACACTGTAGAATCTGTGGAAGCTCCGCAGGAATGCCCGGTATGCGGCCATCCGAGAAGCTTCTTCGCTATCAAGGCTGAAAACTATTGATTTCATTCTATTAAGATAAAAAGAAACTGCGAAATAAAAATTTCGCAGTTTCTTTTTTTACTCTATTCAACTCTTGGAACCTGATTATTCTACAGAAACCAGTTCAATTTTGAAATTCAGTTCCTTTCCTGCCATTTCATGGTTGGCATCAAAGGTAATAGTAGTTTCTGTCTTCTCCGTCACGGTCACTGGGAAACGGTTGCCCATAGGATCTGTCAGTACAATGCGCTGTCCTACGGAAAGCTGTTCCGAACCAGGCATCTGCTCCTGATCAATAGTGAGAATATTTCGGGGATCCGGCATTCCATAGGCCTCTTCCGGCATGAGATGGATGTTTTTGATTTCCCCTACCTTCATATCTTTCACCGCTTCATCGAAGCCCTTGATCATTTGTCCGGCGCCGCAGGTAAATTCCAGCGGTTCTCCACGATCATAGGAAGAATCAAACTTGGTTCCATCATTAAATGTCCCTTCATAGTGGACACGGACCTTCTTATTCTGGTTGCTCATAATTTTCTCCAATCTATGTAATCCCTGTAGGGAAATATGGTTTTATTATATCAGAGGAATATAGAAATGGAAAGATTGGAAAGCTGTACCCCAAAATAATGTACTCTCTTCACTTTTACACCATAAGAAATTCGGGTATTACTGCATCAGTTTTTTTATTTCAATCGGTTACCAATGCTGCAAAAAAGGCTGTGAGCACACTTCACAGCCTTTTCTATATTTCTCTTCCAATTACCACATGCGAACAGCCGGTTTAGGATCACCAAAGCGATGGATTGTTTCAATGAAACGAACGGTACCTGTCTTGTAACGAAGAACAAGAGTACTCGTCCTCGCGCCGCCGCCAAAGTAACGAACCCCCCGCAGCATGGCACAGTCTGTAATAGCAGTTTCAGAGAAAATGCAGTCATCCCCTTTTACAAGGTCGTCCAAGGTAAGGACTTTATTGGGGTCATCGATACCCATTTTATGGAGCCTCTTGATTTCCTCTTCCGTATGGGGCAGAAGTTTTGCCTGCATATCACCGCCAAGGCACTTAAGTCCGACTGCAGAAAGAACACCTTCCGGAGCACCGCCAGAGCCAAGAACCATGTGAATGCCACTCCCCTGAATACCGCAGTCAATGGATGGAACTACGTCTCCATCAGTAATAAGGCGGATACGAGCACCTGCTGCCCTGGCTTCACGAATAATGTTTTCGTGTCTTTCACGATCAAGAATAACTACTGTAAGGTCGGAAACTTCTCGATCCATTGCGTCTGCTACATTCTTCAGGTTTTCTGTAACCGATGCATTGATATCGATACGTCCTTTTGCCCGGGGTCCTACACAGATTTTCTGCATATACATATCCGGAGCATGAAGCAGACATCCCTTCGGTGCAATAGCAAGAACCGCAATAGCCCCATTCTGGCCCTTTGCTACAAGATTGGTTCCTTCCACCGGATCCACGGCAATATCCACTTCTTCTCCGCCAGCACCTACATGTTCACCAATATAAAGCATCGGTGCTTCATCGATTTCACCTTCCCCAATGACTACGGTGCCGGAAACGGGAGTCTTGGCAAACTGCTCATGCATGCCATCAACAGCAGCCTGGTCAGCCCCTTCCTTATCCCCAATACCCATGAGGCGACCGCTCCGAAGGGCAGCCTGTTCTGTAATTCTTACAAATTCCATAGAAAGTTGTCTGTTCATTGTATGCCTCCACAATAGTATACTTTCTCTTTCACAGTTGCTCTTATTGTATCACATTTAAAGAGAAAATGGAGTATACATTTTTAAAAAATAGATTTGATATCTGGGGTCTCGGTAGAAGCAGGACTTTATTCAATTGCAGTTTGTCGGGCTGTTGGACGATTGGAATTTTACTCGCATGATATGAGCATCGCCACAAGTCTTGAGTCTTTAGCTTTGAGCTGATCAGCATCTTCGACGCAAAAGTACCCCACTCAATCGCCTTTGGCGACAGCCCTCTAAAATGGGAAGGTAAGGTTCTTGCATTCCTCACTGAGAGAAGTCAAAGTCCCGCGAAGCGGGCAAGGGTACACACTTACCGCTATGCGGCCGTCCAGCACAAGTCTCGCGACTTTACTCATATGCATGCTAAATGGGAGAAACCGTTAGCTCGATAAACTGAAATAGACGAACCTCTTCATGATGTACTGATAAAATCGTCATCGGACTTTATTGATTTATATGCAATATACGGAAAGAAACACCTGGAAGAATAAACTTTTTGAAGAGATCAAGACAGCAATATTGTATAAAAATCTTCACCCCATCTAACTCTGCGAATAAATCACTGTCGCCATAGATTCAATGATCCTCACCGGTAAAAATCATAAAAATACGCCGCTACACAAATGTGTCGCAGCGCATTTTCTTCAGATTCTTTATTTTTCCAATATATCCAACAGTTCCGCTACTCCCTTTTTACCAAAGTGTACATCGCTGTCGTTCACAATGAGACAGGGGACGCTCATGATGTTGTACTTTTGCTGAAGCTCAGGATAGTGGGCAAGATCATAGACATCTACAGTGATATGAGGATTATCCGCTGCGATTCGTTCGGCTGCCGCAACGAGGTCCGGACACATGGTGCAGGATAGGGACACGGCAATAGTGATCTGTTTCTTTTTGGAAATGGATCCGATTCGTTTCTGCATGTCCTCCCCTATGTCCTGTCCGGGACCGGCTGTGTTATACATAGCCAGTATGAAGGAGTTGAATTCGTGTCCTCCCGGGACTCCATGGAAGCTGAGGCCTGCTTCTTTACCGTCAGAGCCAAGGATAGAAATGGTATGTTCTTTTCCTGCCGGAGCATCCACAGTTTCATAGGACACATTATCCGACAGAGAAGCCAGCTCTTTCAGCAGTTTTTCATCTTCGTAGGACAGATCCGTATCATCTTTGTAAAGGCGGAGAGTGATAGGATGGGTGAACCGGTCCAGCACAGGTTTCAGGGCCTGCCGGGTCTCTTCATCCAGGAAGGCGCTGTCATCGGCTGTTTCTACCGGTGCCTTTGGCTCTTCTTTCTTTTCCACCTTCTTCACGTAGGTCCGCTTCATATTCAGTTTCCTGTACTGGCTGCCCAGGTATTTTTCCAGGGACGTAGCCGCCACGGCACCATCAGAAACGGCGGTCACCACCTGCCTGAGTTCCTTTACACAGATATCTCCGGCTGCATAGACACCATCCACACTGGTCTTCTGGTTCCTGTCAGTTATGACATAGCCCCGGGAATCAAGGTCCACCTGCCCCTTAAGAAGTTCATTTTCCGGTGCATAGCCTACGAAGACAAAGACACCATAGAAATCGCCTTTAGCTGCGTTGTATTCTGTCTCTTTACCTGTCTTCCGGTCCTTCAGGAGCACGCTGCGCACGGCACTGTCTCCTTCCACCTTTTCCACTACCGTATGGTAGAGCACGTGGACATGGGGATTTTCCTTCAGTTCCTCCACAGCGGCAGAGTTGATGGAGAAATCATCGCCTCGAACCACCATGATAATCTCCTTGCCGTACCGGGTAAGGAAAAGGCCTTCTTCCACCGCTGCATAGCCGCCGCCGATGACGAAGATAATGCGGTTTGTGAAGAATTCGCCGTCGCAGGTGGCACAGTAGGCCACGCCGTGACCTTTGTATTTCTCTTCCCCCGTAAAACCGGCCAGCCTTGGATGGGCGCCGCCGGCATAGACAATACCCAGGGTTTTGAAATCACCACGGCTCGTGTGGACCGTCTTGAAATCCCCTTCCAGGTCAAGGCTCGTCACATCGGCCGTCAGGAACTGGGCGCCGAAGTTCTGTGCCTGCCGGACCATGATAGACGTCAGGGCTTCGCCGGTGGTTTTGAGAATACCGGGATAGTTCACCACTTCCGAGGTAATGGTGATCTGTCCACCCATTTTCTCTTTTTCAATCACCAGTACATGAAACCGGGCCCGTGCCATATAAATAGCGGCGGAGAGCCCTGCCGGTCCTCCGCCTACTATGATGGCATCATATGTTTTTTCCATGATGCCTCCTGTGATTATAATTTGCCGACCAGGTCAAAGGACGGTTTCAGTGTCTTTTCACCAGGATGCCATTTTGCGGGGCATACTTCATCGCCATGTTCATAAACGAACTGAGCTGCTTCTACTTTACGGAGCAGTTCATCCGCATTGCGGCCGATATTTCCTGCGCTGACTTCATAGAGCACCACTTCACCCTTCGGGTTGATGACAAAGGTACCTCTTTCGGTGACACCATCAGAAGCGATGTAGATGTCCAGGTCCTTAGACAGGGAAGCAGTAGGATCACCGATCATGGGGAACTCTACCTTGCCGATCCGTTCAGAAGATTCATGCCATGCTTTATGTACATAGTGGGTATCACAGGATACGGAGTAAATTTCGCATCCGATTTTCTTGAATTCGTCATATTTATTTTGGAGATCTTCCAGTTCCGTGGGGCATACAAAGGTGAAGTCAGCCGGATAGAAGAAAAGAACGCTCCACTTACCGATGAGGTCCTTATCACTTACATCGATGAAATCACCGTTCTGATACGCTTTAACATGGAATTCGCTGATTTTCTTACCGTTTAAAGACATAATAGTTTCCTCCTTGGAAATAAAATATATGAACTGTCTGCTTCGTTTTTACATTTAATGGTGACGAAGCATATTTAACTTTCTGAAAGTATTATACCATCCATATCTGTAAATTTCAATATAGTTTTTTTTAAAAAACGGAAAACCTTTAGTATTGTCACTTTCCAAATTGGAATTAAAATCGAAGAGACGAGGACAATAACCCGCCATCATCAGAATTGACAAGATTTCATAGATAAGTGACGTCAGAAAAATACCATAACTCACTACCTCTTTCTCCAACTGAAAAAGGAAGGCATATCGTATGCCTTCCTTTTCAGATTCAGAAACTTACGCTATATAGCTTCAGTAAGTGATCAGCCTTCAACTTTTACGTTAGCAGCCTGGGGTCCTCTTGCACCATCAATGATGTCGAAATCGACCTTCTGGCCTTCATTCAGTGTCTTGAAACCATCAGCCTGGATAGCGGAGAAATGAACGAAAACATCGCCGCCTTCTTCTCTTTCAATAAATCCATAGCCTTTTTCTGCACTGAACCACTTAACTGTACCTTTCATGGAAATTCCTCCTAAAAAAATTACTACCATGCCCCGATTGGGCACAGATTTACAATACCATAAATCTATGATTGCGTCAACCAAAATATAGAGAAATACGCAAAATTTTAGAAGTTTTGGACATCCCTTTGAAGGCGTTAATCATTTATGCATTCATGCATAAATATGCAATATTTAAAGTGTATCTATCGGGCTTTAAAAATATGGGTGCCAAACATTGAAAAGCAGCTGAGGCAGCTACAGTACCTGTGACAGGAAGAGTTTCGTTCTTTCTTCCTTTGTATGGTTGAAGACCTCATCCGGCGTACCCTGTTCTACGATGAGACCGCCATCGATGAAGAGAACCCGGTCCCCCACTTCCTTGGCGAATCCCATTTCATGGGTAACCACGACCATGGTCATGCCTTCTTCCGCCACTTCCTTCATGACATCCAGAACTTCGTGGACCATTTCCGGATCCAGCGCCGATGTAGGTTCATCGAAAAGAAGGGCCTTCGGTTTCATGGCAAGCGCCCGGGCAATAGCCACGCGCTGCTGCTGGCCGCCGGACAGCTGGGCAGGCTTATAATCCGCCTTATCTTCAAGGCCCACCTTCTGCAGAAGGTGCATGCCCCGGTCATAGGCTTCTTTCTTCGTAATTTTCCGGACTTTCATGGGAGCCAGCATGATATTCTGGATCACCGTCATATGGGGAAACAGGTTGAACCGCTGGAACACCATGCCCACTTCGGTCCTCACTTCGTTAATGTTCTTTTCTCCATTCACCGGAGTGCCATCAAAAATGACGGAGCCGCTGGTGGGCTGTTCCAATCCGTTAATGCAGCGTAGGAGAGTACTCTTACCGGAACCGGACGGTCCGATGATGACCACCACTTCCCTCTCCTTCACTTTCACATTGATATCTTTCAGCACCGTAAGGTCGCCGAATTTCTTTCCTACATGATTGATTTCTATTAAATATTTATCTGCCATGATTTATTTTTTCTCCAGCCAAGCTACTACACGGGAAATTGCCAGTGTCATGATAAGGTACAGGATGGCAACGGTTGTCCAGATTTCAAAGGATCCATAGGTCTGGGCGATGATGAGCTGTCCCCTTCTGGTCAGTTCTTCAAAGCCGATGACAGAAACCAGGGAAGAATCCTTCAGCATGGCAATGAATTCGTTGCCCAGGGGCGGAAGGATGTTGCGGACTGCCTGGGGAAGAATAACATAGTACATGGTCTGCCACCAGGAGAGACCGAGAGACCGGCCTGCCTCCATCTGGCCCACATCGATGGCCTGGATGCCTGCACGGAAAATTTCAGATACATAGGCACCGCTGTTGATACCGCAGGCAGCGACAGCCGCCACAAACGGTTCCACCCGCTGGCCCGTAACAATAGGCAGGGCGAAATAAATAAGGAAAATCTGGACCAGAAGCGGGGTACCACGGATGCAGTCCGCATAGATGGTCGCAATGATGCGCAGGATTTTCACCTGGCAGATGCGGGCAATCCCCACAAAAAGGCCAATCAAAAAGCCTATGGCCACGCTGACGGCAGTGATTTCAATGGTAACCCCCGCCCCCACCAGCAGCATAGGCAGGGCATGTTCAATCAGTTCAAAATTCATCGGGTCTTACTCCTTACAATGTTAAAGCATAATTTGAGATAATACTTGTATAATTATACTAACTTGAAAGGAGGGCGTCAATAGGAGAAAGGCGGCAAAACCACTGATATCGAGACCGGGGGCAAGATCTGGGGAACAGGCCTGCGGCACTAGAGCAGCCCCATCACTTTGCGGCGTAAAACCACCGTACCCATAGGCAGTACCGGATGAGATATTCCCTAATCATGCATACACATGGAGAAGGGCCGCATAAAAAGCGCTGGGCGAATTCATGAAATACTAATTACCATAGAAAATAAGGTACTTTCTATAGAGGAAAGTACCTCATTTTCATTGGACACCACGGATCAGATACAGGTTCTAAAGCCATCAATCCACCGTAATCTCAATCCCGGATTCAATTTCTATCTCAATATCAATGCAGGTTAAATGTGACCGGTACCCTTGAGTTAGCGGTAATGGCGGTCCCATTCTGCTTGGCAGGAACAAATCGCCATCCATAGACCGCATTCACTGCAGCACTGTCCAGTGTACCATTGCCGGAGGAGCTTTCCACCCAGGCACTGGAAACCGAGCCATCGGTGCTGATGGTCATACCCACCACAGTGGTGCCGGAAATTCCTGCCCTGCGGGCAGATTCGGGATAAGCCGGAGCCGGTGCGGAAAGGAGCTGGGGACCCGATGTTTCACCGGTCTGGGCGCTTCCATCACCGGAGCCATCTCCATTCCCGCTGCCATTGCCGCTTCCGTTACCACCGCCACTGCCGGATCCGCTGCCGGGGCCCGTGCCGCTTCCATCACCACTGCCGGTACCGCTTCCATTGCCACCGCCACTGCCGGATCCGCTGCCGCCGGAATCGGAAGAATCAGAGCCGGACGTGCTGGCCGAAGAATCGGACGGCTGGGCTGCCTGATCCGTTTTGGGTGCTATTTCATGGACATCATTTTCCGCCTGTTCATCCTGCTGCTGGGGAGGCGGAGGAGGAAGGGTTGGAGTCGCTTTGGCTTCGTGGATTTTCGGAAGTTCCTCTTCCTTCGCTTCGGCACCGCCACCTCCTCCACCACCGCCGCCACCGACATCGGCTACGAGATCCACTTCAATCGGTTCCCGGTTCGGCTGGGGCGGCGGGAAGAGAAGCATAAGGCCCGCCACGGCACAGAGCAGCGCGCCATGGCCCAAAAGGGAAAGTCCAAACGCGGAGGGCCATCCGTACTTTATTTTACGCATGACACCACCTCATCA
Source organism: uncultured Dialister sp. (assembly GCF_900541605.1). GTDB lineage: Bacteria > Bacillota > Negativicutes > Veillonellales > Dialisteraceae > Dialister. Next base: position 22,820 of record NZ_UQKJ01000005.1, read on the forward strand.
GGAGTTGGAACCGGTCTTTGACTCTGTGGCAATGCCGATTTTGCTGATGCCCACAGATTTCAACTGGTCCAGCACGAATACAAAGTCCCCATGTTCCGATTTGGCATCTGCCCGAAGGACAATGGCCACATTCGGATTCCGGTTCTTTTCGATTTCCATACGCTTCCGGAAATCATCTTTTGCTATTTTTTCTTTTTCTACGTAAATGGTGCCATCGGAGGTGATACTGACAGGAAGGGTCTGTTCCACATTCACCTTGGCCGATGCCGTCTGGGGCAGGTTCAGGTTGATGGACTTCTGCACCACCATGGAAAGCATACTCATCATGAAGAATACGAGGAGGAAGAAGATGATATCGATCATAGGAATGATCATTATTTTCGGCTTCTTCTCCACATTCATCGGTTCCAGTTTCATTCTTTATCCGCCTCTACAATAGCCAGATAGAGGGAGCCCAGTTTTTCCATCTGGGAAACGAAATTGCTGACCTGCTGGGACAGATAGGTATAGGCAATCAGGGAAATAATAGCCACGAAAAGGCCAGTGGCCGTGCATACCAGTGCTTCCGCTACGCCTCCGGTTACGGCAAAGGGCTGTCCATTAGAAACAGAGAGCACATTGAAGGAACCAATCATACCGATAACCGTACCAAGAAGTCCCATGAGCGGGGACAGTGTAACGATGACATCCAGGTAATTCAGGTAATTCTTCAGGAGCCCTGCCGCATGGGATGCAGCGCCTTCAATGATGGAAGTCTGGCTCGCTTTCAAGGAAAGGTGTTCCACTCCTGCCAGAATCACAGACGCGGGAATACCGCCGTCCTGCTTCAGGTCTTCTTTCAGGCCCTCCACATCACCGGCCCGGAGATATTCAGGAATATCCTTCGCCAGTTTTTCCACATTCGATCGGGATGCATGGTAGTATCGGAACCGTTCAATAAAAATAGCCACCACAATAATAGACGCAAGAATGAGCGGATACATCATGAACCCGCCGTCACGGAACAAATGAAGGAAATCCATCAGAAAAGCCTCCTGAAAAATAAAATTTCTGAGATTACTTATTAATCTCTAACCAATACATATTAAGATTATCATTTTTATAGATTCCCGTCAAATTTAATATTTTGTTCATCATCTTATAAAGTAGATAGCTAAGGTCGAGATAGAGATGGAGAGATGCGGGCTTACAGCTATCCCGCTTACCATGAAAGAAAAGGTAACTGAATCGGCGCAAGGAACTTAAAGGACTAAAGAATCAGGCCCGTGGATGGAGAGCGTTGTACTGTACAGGACTTTGGGGCCGATTGTTGTCATGGCCGAGTGTACACACAGCCCTTTGGAGCTTCCAGCAATCAGTTGTCAGAAAAACTGATTTGCCTGCTGCGTTCCCTATTAGATTGACGCCACCTTCGTCATAGCTGCCTCAGCCTCATTTTCACATTTCCTGTCCGAGGAATTTTCGCACATAAAAAACTGCAGGATTTTCATCCTGCAGTTTCCTGGTATAAGGTTATAACCAAATCAGTATCCGTTTACTTCGCTGACCACCCGGAAGTTATCTACATTGAAAGACTTGCAGATAGCATTGAAGAAAGGACCATAGAGCATGGTACGGAACATTTCAGACCTGGTAATCAGAAGGAGCCGACCTTCATCATAGATGATGCGGTTGAGGCCGTTATTCACGTATTTATCGAAATCCTTATCCGCCATTTCCTTCTGCAGTCTTTCCAGGGCTTCCCGTTCCGGTCCTTCCTGGTATTCCGGCCGTTCCATGATAGGAATGAAGCGAATTTCATAAATCTTGGAGGTATATCCTTTGGACTCTGCGGAATATCTCTTTCCTTTTTCCATTTCTTCCATCAATAAACACCTGTCCTTTGCAGTGAACTTTTACCAATTACTATTATATCATCTTGCTGCGTTCTGCGCATAATAATTGATAGAAATTACAGAGCAGAACTTTACCACAGGCCCCCGGGAATACAGAGATCAAGCCTGTAATTAATCCGATTGTCCGTGATTCAGCCTTTCAATGCTTCAGGGACTCCCTCACCGGGTTCCAACCGGGTATTTATATAATTCCCCTCTCATGAAGGCTGACAAAGGTACCATCCCCTATGATGACATGGTCCAGGACCTGCATATCCAGCAGCCTGGCACCGGCAGCGAATGTCTTTGTGACTTCGATATCTTCCTTAGAGGGCTCCGGGTATCCAGAAGGATGGTTATGAAGGAGAATCATACCGTATGCCTTATAGCGGATGCCCCACTTCATGGCTTCTTTAATATCCACCGGTGCCGCATTGAGGTTTCCCTTTGAAATTTCCTGGTACCCCAGAAGCCGGTTCTTAACGTTGAGGTAGGAAACCAGAAAATGTTCCTGGTTCTCATGGCGCAGTTTTTCCATAAAAAAAGCGGCCACCTTATCGGGAGCACTGAAACTTACCAGCTTCCTCCTGCTGCAGAGAAGGGAAAGCCGGCGTCCAAGTTCCACTGCTGCACAGATGGTGACCGCCTTATCCGGTCCTATTCCTTTAATATCGATGAGATCCCGCCAGTTTAAATCCTCATAGCCATTGATACCGGAGCTTGATTCCAGCATATCCACCACTTCTTTAGCCACTTCCATGACAGAATGGCCCTGCCTGCCGGTACGAAGAAGAATAGCAACCAGATCCGTATTGCTGGCCAGCTGGGGGGATATGGCAAATCGTTCTCTCGGCTTGTCTTCGTGACGCATTTCCTTAATGAGCATAGTGTTCACCTCAAGGTTGGAATCAGGGAAGAAATAGAATCTATGAAATTGTAATGATACGCCCTATCGCCGAATCAACTGCACCTTGCTATGGCTGCAGGCTCAATCAGAATTTCTTATACAGCCAGAATGCAATCAGGATACCAATGATACTGATAAGATTCGGTGCGAAGCGAATCCCGAAATGAAGCTGGAGAATGCCCAGATTCAGGATGATATCCTTCAGGTCGAAAATTTCAAAGGTCCTTGTCAGATACGGCATGAGGCCCACAAAATTAGCTCCCTCCAGCAGCTGTCCCAGAATACCGCCAATGAGGGCACCGGCCGCCAGAAAAAGAAGCAAAGGGAGAAATCCCTTGGAAAAACGCATATAAAGACTCCTATAGCTCTTATACTTTAAAATTCACTGCCCAAGGCAATTTTCCCGGCTACCCGATCTGCCAAGGCCCGTCCGGTTTCATCGCTGCTGCGGTACTGGTAGATGACCCGCCATACCGTATTCTTCTGGGTAAATATATATTCCTGCACTGTGAGATCTGTTTTCCGGCCCTTGGAAGATTCAGTCAGCGTAAAAACAAGTTCCGTTCCCTTGATATCGCCGGAGGTAAAAGATTTCTTAGAGGACTTCAGGTTGGAGATAGCGGAATCCTTTTTCAGCACCTCTTCCGCTTCCGATGCCAGCTTCGTCTCATTCACATCATCGGAGACCCTGTTGCCGGTCACCAGAATCTGGAGATGGGCATTGTGGCCTTCCGCATTCACCTTCGACACATCCCGGGCCCCCAGATCCACCTGTTTTCCATTGGAAACCAGTTCAAAGGGCGTAGAAATCGTGATAGTCTCATTATCACAATGAATGCGGTTTTTCCCAAAGGGGAACTGGTCGTCCAGACTGTTGCCGCATCCCGCAAAAAGGAGCGTCCCCAGAAGGAGGCCCGCAGATAATAAAAGTTTCGTTTTTTTATGATTCATAGCTCAACACTTTCTTTGGAGTTTATTTTTCTCATTATACCATAAGAAGGATTGCTATGATAAAATAAAAAAAATTAAGCCGTAATACAGGGAGAAGTACAGAAAATGACGAATAAAATTACAGGTATCGTTGCGGAATGGAATCCATTTCACCGGGGCCATGAGACAATGCTCCAAAAGCTGAAAGAGAACAATCCGGATATGTCCATTTTTGGTGTCATGAGCGGTTCCTTTGTGCAGCGGGGAGAGCCGGCTCTCTTTGATCCCTGGACCCGGGCAAAGTGGGCCGTAAAAGCCGGCGTGGATGCGGTATTTGAACTGCCGGTGCTCGCATCCCTCCAGAGTGCGGACCGCTTTGCAGAAGAAGGGGCCCGGCTCCTTTTTTCCCTGGGCTGCGGTACCATCTATTTCGGCACCGAATCCCTGGAAGCGGAAGAGTTGAAAGAAGCAGCATCCTACGGCCTCACGGAAGCATGGAGGGATTCGCTGCACCAATTTCTGAAAGAAGGCCTTTCCTATGCCCAGGCTTCGGCGGAAGCCATGAGAATCCACTCTCCCCATCTGGCAGAAGAGCTCACGAAGCCGAACAACCTTCTCGGCTGCCGCTATGCCACCGTCATTCTCTCCCATCAATGGCCCATGGTCATCCATGTGTTCCATAGGGATATGGAACATAACATTTCCGCCACCACCGCCAGAAAAGAACTTTTGGAAAACGGAACCACTTCCCTGCTGCCATTGGGGGCCAATGAAGAGGCAGAGGAGCTCATGGAAGAAGGCCGCTTCACCGATTTCCATCGCTACGAAGAGGCATGCCTCCTCACCTCCCGTCTTCTGGATGAGAAAGCTCTTTCATCCACCGGCCTTTTCACAGAAGGCCTGGAACATAAATGGTTCCGGGAATCCCAGCGGGTTTCCTACAAAGACATGCTGGACCACATCAAAAGTAAAAGATATCTTTACAGCCGTCTCAAGCGGATCGGCGCCCAGCTCCTCATTGGCGGCACCGGCCCCTCCCCCTTCACTTCCCGGGAAATTCCATCCTATGCCCGTCTTCTGGCTCTCCGGAGAAAACAAAACAGGCTTCTGAATGATATTCCCATCCCAGTCATTACCTCTATGGCAAAAGCCCTGCGAACCCTTCCTCCCACCATCACCGCTTCCCTTCTTCTTGACATAGAAGCCAGTGATATCCGCTCCTGGTGCCTCCATGAAGAAAATTTCAGAGCCGCCAGACAGGAATATTATAAATCCCCCATAGTGCTGTGAACCCGTATGGCAGCGGCTCCCTTCTCATCGGCTCTCCCAATTTTTCCCTTTACTTTACTCCTCTAATCCTTTATCATTTATAGATATATAGCATTACAAAAAGGATTCGACCATTTCGAATCTATCATGGGAGGAATTATTCATGGATTTGGAACACAATTGGCCTATAGCCCTGGCCTTCATACTCTACCTGGTGGTCATGATGAGTATCGGCATTTACTATTCCCGCCGGCAGAAGAACCTGTCGTCCTATATCTTAGGGGACCGGCAGCTGGGACCGTGGCTCACCTCCATGAGCGCTGAAGCATCGGACATGAGCGGCTGGATGCTCATGGGCCTTCCGGGATACGCTTACCTCCATGGTCTTTCCGCCTTTTGGACCGGCATCGGCCTCATCATCGGTACCTGGGCCAACTGGGTTCTCGTTTCCCAAAGACTCCGTAACTACACGGAAGTAGCCAATAACAGCCTCACCATCCCGGACTACCTGTCCAACCGGTTCGAAGATAAGAAGAATGGCCTTCGCCTCATCTGCGCCCTCTTTATCATCCTGTTCTTCATCATCTATACTTCCTCCGGCTTCGTGGCTGCGGGGAAGCTGTTCAATACCATCTTCGGCATTCCCTACCTTCATGCTCTCCTGCTGGGGGCCTTTGTCGTGGTATTCTATACATTCCTCGGCGGATTCTCCGCTGTAGCTCTTACAGACTTCATCCAGGGCACCATGATGTTCTTCACCGTCATTTACGTTCCCGTAGCCGGCATGATTGCCCTTGGCGGCCCTGTACCGACACTGGACATTCTGGCCGGGGAAGGCAGGGATTTCTTCTCCTTCTTCCCAGACTCCACCGGCACCGCAGCCCTCGTGGCCATGATGGTTTCTTCCCTGGGCTGGGGCCTCGGTTATTTCGGGCAGCCCCATATTCTTGTAAAATTCATGGCCATCGGTGACCCGAAGGAACTGAAAAAATCCACCCGCATCGCCATGACCTGGGTACTTCTCTCCCTGTCCTTTGCCATCGCCATCGGCATCGTAGGCAAGGCGTACCTCACCACCCCGCTGGAAAACGCCAATGCAGAGCGGGTATTCATCCTCATGGCCCAGCAGCTGTCAGCGCCCTTCATTACCGGCATCATCTGGTCCGCCATCCTAGCAGCCATTATGAGTACCTCCTCTTCCCAGCTTCTCGTCACTTCTTCCGCCGTATCCCGTGACCTGTTCCAGGCATTCATCAAAAAAGATGCCTCCCAGAAAACACTCATCCGCGTCTCCCGTCTTTCGGTCCTCCTTGTATCGGCAGTGGCAGTCTACCTGGGCAGCGACCCGAACAGCTATATCTTCTCCATCGTTTCCTACGCCTGGGCCGGCTTCGGAGCCTGCTTCGGCGCTACGGTGCTCCTCTCCCTCTACTGGAGCCGCATGACCCTGAAAGGTGCCTACGCCGGCGTCATCGTAGGAGGCCTCACTGTTCTCATCTGGAAACAGTTCGAATGGTTCGGCCTCTATGAATTGGTACCGGGCTTCTTCTTCTCCGTCATCGCCATTGTGGTGGTCAGCCTTCTGGATAAGGAACCATCGGAAACCATCAAAGAAACATTTAAAAAAGCACTGGAGCTTTCAAAATAAAAAATAAAAAAAGGAACCGGAATGAATAACCCGGTTCCTTTTTTATATTCCCATAACTGAAACATTTGAAAAATGAGAGTTGAGGTCCAGCGGCTCCGCCGTTGTCGTGTACCATAAGGCAGCGCTTCCCAAGGGTGTACCATAGCTAATCCCTCGGTCACCTCCATCACTTCAGCCTGCAGCCCCTCTTTCAACTGCACCGCAGGCTGGCCTGGCAAGCTTGATAGCTGGGAGCCTCTCTGCCAGCCGCGAGCTCCCTTGCCCGTCCCTGTTTATTGACGAGCCATTAAATATCCAAAAATTGGTTGTGATTTTACCCTCGAAATGGTCTTTTAATATATGGAGGGGTAAATCAGAAGTCCTCTTAAGAGCAGTACATTTTCACAAAAGTATGACCTTCTTCCCAAATCCTAGGCAGGGAAAGAGGTCAGAAAAGGAAGTATCCTGTTTGCGCAAGGTCTTCTCCTATACTCCCCCCGCTCCCGTCCGGACAGGAGTGGTCAGCAGAATTCTGCAAAGCAGTACCAAGTTTAACAAATACGAAAACACGGAATATCGCCACTACATATCTCTTCACCGAACGGCAGGCTTTGACGACCAATCCTAGAGCAGCCTGCGGCAGAGAGGGAAAGCCCCGCTTATCCCACCAATCTTCCGCTGAGCTAATGCGCTGATGCCTGATTCATGGCGACCTTCGATGTATGATGGGATCCGGCGTAGAGTTCCGTGTTTTTGTGGTGTCTGAATTTAGGGCCGATACGATTACGACGTTAGACTAACTAAATATACCTACAGACGGGTAATGACTTGGGCCTTGAGCGAAACAGGCCCCTGAAGGCCGATTCCATCAGTGCCCATCACCATTCCTTACCCCGGTAGGGAGCTCCTTTCTGAGAAAGGAGCCTGCTGTACAGTCAATTGCACGTTTCCGGTGCAGTGCCATCAGGAATCCAACTGCGGCGAAGCCGCTCTCCGCTTGGACACCAGCTGCCTTGACTTTGACCACATTAAATACCTGGAATCAGCAAACTGTAAACACGCCAAAAAGACCCGGTGTCCGTAAGATGCAGGATTTGTCCATTGAATCAGGCGCCGGCGTAAGGATGGAAACCGAAGTTTCTCCCCCAAACCGAACCGGTCATCAAAGAGGCAAAAGCGCGTGCTATCGGAAGGTCCTTGGGCCTTATATGGTTGTATGAGTAGTACAGACATTGTGGCATATCCGGATGGTGTTAAAGTGGCTAATAGATGCTAAATCCGGCTTCTCGGTGCCTCGGGCCCATCACTTTCTGTACTTCTCTACGAATTCTCCCATCCGCTTCAGTGCTTCTGCCAGATTTTCCCGGCTGGCGGCATAGGAGATGCGAACATGGTTCCTGCCCTGGGGGCCGAAGCAGGTGCCCGGTACGACGCCGACTTTAGCTTCTGTCAGGAGACGGTCGGCGAATTCTTCGTCATCCATACCGGTGGAGCTGATGTCCGGGAATATGTAGAAAGCTCCCTTTGGTTTGAATACGGGAAGACCCATCTTGACGAGACCATCATACACCATCTCCCGGCGGGCGGCGTATTCGTTGTACATGGCCTTTACGTCGTCGTCGCAGTACCGAAGAGCTGCAATGGCACCGTACTGGCTGGTGGTGCTGGCGCAGAGGATTTCATACTGGTGGACTTTATAGATCTCTTCCAGTGCTTCACGGGGACCGCAGACGTAGCCGATGCGGAGGCCTGTCATGGCATAGGATTTGGAGAATCCATTCATGGTGAGGGTTCTTTCTCTCATTCCCGGCAGGGAAGCGAAGCAGGTATGGGTCCCTTCATAAGTCAAATCGCAGTAGATTTCATCGGAAATGACGATGAGATCGTGCTTTTCTGCAAACGCTGCCAGCTTCATGAGAGAATCCCTGTCCATGACGGTACCGGTGGGATTGTTCGGGTACCCGATAAGGATAGCTTTTGTCCGGGGAGTGACTTTCTTTTCCAGTTCTTCCACGGTGAGTTTGAATTCATCTTTCTCATAGGTAGGTACCAGTACCGGTTTCCCACCTGCAATGGATACGCAGGCCGGATAAGCCAGGTACGCCGGGTCCGGGATGAGCACTTCATCTCCCGGGTTCAGGAGAGTAGTCATGATGATACCGATGGCTTCGGATACGCCCACGGTCACCATGATTTCATCCTTCGGGTCGTAGTCCACGTGATACCGGTTATGGAAAAGTTTTGCAATTTCTTCCCGCAGTTCCAGAAGGCCCCAGTTGGAGGTATAGGAGGTCTCCTTCCGTTTCAGACTTTCGATGCAGGCATCAATGACTTTATCCGGCGCCGAATAGTCCGGTTCCCCTACGCCCAGGGAAATGACATCTTTCATGGTGCTGGCAAGGTCAAAGAATTTACGGATGCCCGAGAAAGGCACCTCTTTGATATTGGATGCGAATTTTTCATCCCAATTCATTGGTTAGTCTCCTTAATTGATTGTGTATAATAAATGGGCGAAATGAAAGAGGATATGTCACAAACGTATGGATGATTCATAAAGGTTGTGGCTGCATGCCAAGGCTCACGCCCCGGCGCCACAGCACCCATCACCCTTAGCTCCAGATATACTATGGAGCAAAAACATTACTGTGGCAGCTGTGGCATCCTACTTCGTCTCCGCCACTTTCTTCCCCAGTTCTTCACATTTTTTCAGGGACGGTTCATCGGGGTAACCGTAAGCCAAGAGGGGCTGGGCCGGGAATTTGGCACCGGCGAAGTGAAGCTCATTATACCAGGAATTCAGCCAGGCCCCGCGGCTCCAGCCGCAGGATCCAAAGATGCCCATGATTTTCCCTTTGAGGTAGGGTTTCAGCTTTTCGCAGAACGGTTTCATCTGGGCTTCTTCAATGACTTCCACGCCCCAGGCAGAGCACCCAAGAATAATGTGGTGATAGGTGTTTCCAATTTCCACGGGGTCCACATCGGAGACCGGTGCCAGAAGGACTTCGGCGCCCGTGCTCTTAGCCCCTACCGCCACCGCTTCAGCCATGGCTTCCGTGTTCCCTGTGGCGGAATAATAAATAATTGCTACTTTTTCTGCCATAATAATCTCCTCACTTTCCTGCCTATGAAAAAGGAGCGTCCTTTTTCAAGAACGCCCTTTTTATAAGACCTAATCAAGCTTTAGCTACTGTTTCGCCCAGCTTCTTGCATGCGGCCAGTGCATCATCGTCCGGATAGCTGTATGCTTTGACCGGATCAGCAGCCAGAGCAATGCCGGCTTCGTCGAAACGTTTCTTCCAGTTTTCAATCCAGTCGCCCTGGTTCCATGCGTAGGAGCCGAAGATAGCAACCACTTTGCCCTTCAGTTTCGGGAGAAGTTCTTCAAAGAATGGTTCGAATTCATATTCTTCCAGTTCTTCGTTACCCATAGCCGGGCAGCCGAGGATGATGTGGTCAAATGCAGCTACATCGTCAGCATTGGTATCGCTGACAAAGCTCAGAGTAGTTTCTGCACCTGCAGCCTTTGCACCTTCTTCTACGGCCTGTGCCATAGCTTCTGTGTTACCGGAACCGGACCAATATACAATTGCAACTTTTGCCATTTGTAAAGCCTCCTGTCAATCAAACATGATAATTTGTCTTACACTTCTATATTACTGATTCCCGTTGTCCTTGTCAATTTGAAAAGAACGGTTATTCAAATTCCGTAAGGGATGTGCCCCTTTTGGAAAGGTCCAGCAGGTTCACTTTCTCAGGGAATTTCCTCCTGGAAATCATCTTTCTGAGACTATCGGTGATATCGCTCCGGTCTCCATCGGAATTGATGATGCCCAGGGTAGTGAAGTAGCCATCGCACTGAAGAATGAGGGTATAGGCTTCATGATAGGTGATATCCTGTTCCTTCGTAGTGATGGTAACAAAACCTTCCCACCGGGGGTGTTTTTTATCGTCGATTTTCTTTAATGGTGCCGTCCCCTCAAAAGAAGCACCATCGGCCATGAGCTTCCGGTTCAGCCAGTTTGCAATGACATCCATCTGGTCCAGAGGTTTGTCATCTTTATGTCTGATTTCCCCGATTTCCAGAAGGAAAGGTATTCCCGTTTCCTGGGACATGGCCCAGCCATAGGAGAAGTCAGGCCCTTTTTTCCAGGTCATGGTATAGTAGTCACTCTTTGTCATGCCATTGCGGATGAAGAACCGCTTTGTGCCACCTTCCGCCATGAAGGGAAGTGCATTCTGGGGGCCTTTTTCGAACGTGATATTCTGGGGAACATCCATGGTGCCGATACCCTGAAGGTTCAGCCGATTGGCAGCGCCGGCAGTGATGGTACCGGCCATGATGCAGCCTGCAGCCAGAAGGGCCATGAGAATCTTCTTCATCATTATGCTTTGGCCTGCTTCTTCTGGAGTTTGGCCCAGGTATCCCGGAGACCTACAATGCGGTTCACCACGATATGGTCTTCTGTGGTGTCCTGGTCAATGATGAAATACCCTTTCCGGAGGAACTGGAACCGGTCGCCCACATGGTATTCCTTAATGGACGGTTCCACTTTACTGTGCATGACGGTGAGGGAATTGGTATTCACCTTTTCCATAAAGTCACGGCCGTCATCTTTATCATCCGGCGGAATGAGGTAATCATAGAGACGGGATTCCACATCCACCGCCGTATCAGCGCAGACCCAGTGGAGAGTCCCTTTCACCTTGCGGTCAGCACCGGGGGTACCGCTGCGGGTATCGAAGTCAACGGTGCAGTGGATTTCTTTGATATTTCCTTCATCATCCTTCACCACATCTTCGCATTTCACGATGTAGGCTCCTTTAAGGCGTACTTCTTTGCCCGGGGTCATACGGAAGAATTTATGGGCCGGATGTTCCATGAAATCTTCCCGTTCAATATACAGATTTCTGCCGAATGGAACCTGGCGGCTGCCCATGGATTCCACTTCCGGATTGTTTTCAAGGGTCATGTATTCGATTTTTCCTTCCGGATAGTTCGTGAGTACCACTTTTACCGGATCAATAACAGCCATAATGCGGGGTGCCTTGGCCTTCAGGTCTTCCCGGATGCAGTATTCCAGAAGGGACACATCCACCACGTTATCAGCCTTGGCCACACCGATGAGGTCGCAGAAATTACGGAGAGATTCCGGTGTATATCCCCTTCTCCGGATACCGCTGATAGTAGGCATACGGGGATCATCCCAGCCGGATACAAGACCTGCTTCCACCATTTTGCGGAGCTTTCTCTTACTGGTAATCATGGTGGTCACGTTGAGGCGGGCAAATTCAATCTGCCGCGGTTTTTCCTTGCCGTCGAAAGCCTGGAGGCACCAGTTGTACAGGGGCCGGCGTTCTTCGAATTCCAGGGTGCAGATGGAATGTGTAATCCCTTCCAGTGCATCAGACAGGGGATGGGCAAAATCGTAGAGCGGATAAATGCACCACTTGTCTCCAGTCCTGTGATGGGTGGCATGGAGGATACGGTAAATAACAGGATCCCGCATGACCAGGTTTGGAGAAGCCATGTCGATCTTGGCACGGAGACACTTCTCTCCGTCCTTGTACTTGCCGTCCTTCATTTCCTGGAAGAGTTTCAGGTTTTCTTCCACGGAACGGTTTCTCCAGGGGCTTTCTTTTCCCGGATGGGTCAGATCTCCCCGGGTATTATGAATTTCTTCACTGCTCTGGTCATCTACATAGGCCAGACCCATGCGGATGAGTTTGCAGGCGAATTCATAGAGCTGGGGGAAATAGTCCGAAGCGAAGTGGACCGGCTCTTTCCATTTGAAGCCCAGCCATTTTACGTCGTTCAGAATAGATTTTACGAATTCTTCGTTTTCCTTTGTCGGGTTCGTATCGTCGAAGCGGACGTTGGTTGCGCCATGGTATTTTTCACCGATGCCAAAATTAAGGCAGATACTCTTTACATGGCCGATGTGAAGATAGCCGTTCGGTTCCGGCGGAAACCGGGTCAGCACACGGCCGCCGGCATATACGTTATTCGCAATGTCCTTATCAATTTCCGCCTCAATAAAGTTAGCGGGTTTTCTTTCTTCTTCCATTATTTTTCCTCCGTTCTATCGGATAAATTAGTTGCTTTCTGTTATTTTAGCACATATGGGAGTAGATAGAAAAGGGGCGGAAGTCGTGAATGGTACGTACCAATCGGATGAATGGGGCTAAAGGCTGCAGGTGAACATCGCTGCGCCTGTTCACCGGATTGTGGCTTCTATATTATTTTGCTCATTGAAACAGGAGCATAAGGTGGGTCTGCCGTCAACGTCAGCTATTCAACCTTTATGTCCCGCTTTACCGGGTACCAGCCCAGGTAAAACCAAAACCGGTTGGCAAGGGCCAGCAATGCCAACCGGCCACCCTTATGAACCATATATGCGTTTCGCCCTGCTTCTTATCAGCAATAATTTCCCCAATCTATGCTATAATAAGTGAATCAGCAGATAAGCATATGTATACTACAGAAAGAAGGCACACCATGCAGAGACTTGTTTCTTATAACCATAACGGCCAGCGCCAGTGGGGCGTTCTCACCAGCGATGGTACCTCCATTTATTCCGCAGAAGATCTGGAAGAGACCTACTTCATCCCCCTCGGTGAAACGATGGAAGAATTCATCGAAACCGGTGAAGAAGGACTCCTGAACCTGGCCAAGGCACTGGAAATGAATGAAAAAGACCAGTCCATCGAACCAATCAAACTGGAAGAGGTCAAACTGGAAGTCCCCTTCTACCCCCGCCGCAATATTCTCTGCGTCGGTAAGAATTACCAGGCCCACGTAAAGGAATTTGACCAGAATGTAAATGCAAAGAATCCTGAAAATCCCATTTTCTTTACAAAAGCCACCACTTCCGTCATTGGACCTGATGAAGAAATCGACCGCCATCCTTCTGCCACATCCCAGGTGGACTACGAAGGAGAACTGGGCGTAATTATCGGGAAGCGGTGCACCAATGTGGCCGCAGAAGATGCCATGAAATACGTGTACGGCTACACCATCATCAACGACGTCACCGCCAGGGACCTGCAGAAAAAGCACGTCCAGTGGTTCCGGGGGAAGAGCCTCGACACCTTCTGCCCCATGGGTCCCACCGTCATGGTCGGTGACTGGCCGGTCCCCTTTACCATCTACACCAAAGTCAATGGGCACCTCCGCCAGGAAGGCTCCACTACGGACCTTATCTTCTCCATTCCAAGACTGATTGAAGTCCTTTCCGATGGTATGACTCTCCTCCCCGGCGACGTCATCGCCACAGGTACCCCCCAGGGAGTAGGAATGGGCTTCAACCCGCCGAAATTCCTCCAGAAGGGAGATGTGGTGGAAATCACCATCGACCCCATCGGGACATTGAGAAATACGGTAAAATAAGGAAAGGACTATAGCCTGCCCGGACTGAGAATATCAAAAAACGCTGTGAAAAGTATTCATTCACTTTTCACAGCGTTTTTTTATGGCCTAGAGATGACAGCTTACATCTGCCAGCGGACTGATATAAAACAGGGACCGGAGGCCCATGTGCAGCTGGCAGGAATACAAACATAGGGACTACCGGTTTCCACCAGCAATTTATCAGGAAATCGGATTCCCCTGCGGCACATCCCTGTTTATATGCCGCCATTCCTTTTCACTGCGGGCTATTCCCTCTCTAGGGAAGCGCTGATTAATTCGCAGAGTCAGATTTCATAAGGATTTTTATGCAC
>NZ_UQKJ01000006.1 GCF_900541605.1 uncultured Dialister sp.
CGCCACCGCCGGGCCACAAATAGAAGACGTCTTATTGTGCAGTATAGACGCCCATATGGGCCCGGCTCGAAGGTCCTCTGCAGGACCCTCGCCTTCTGAGGAAGGAGGCTGGCCAATAGCGGCGAAGCCGCCATTCTACCTTATGCCCCCGGTGCGAAGCACCTACAACCCGGTGAACGAGCAGAGCGATGTTTACCCACAACCCTTAGCCCCATTCACCCCGTTTGGCCACTCGCCAACCTCAAGGGACAGCTCGACAAACTGAAATTGGCAATACTCCAAAGTCCCTGTTACAGATCCAGTCCGGAATCCATGCCGAAAACCTTCATATGGCGGCTGAAGATGGATTCTCCCCGGTCCGTAAAGTAACCGAGATATTCTGCCACCGTATTGTCTCCGGTAGGCTTTTCGGCGCTGGAACTTCCATAGGCTGTACGGTCTGCCAGGAAGCGGCTGTCCATGGGCATAAAAGAGGCAGAAAGGCCTTCCAGCATGGCGGCAGCGAAAGGAGCAATTTCTTCTGTGGAAATCGGAGTGCCCACCGTAGATACGGCGTCCGTCAGGATAGCGGCTGCTGCCTTCCCTGCTTCCGTCTTTCCGGCTGTGATGGAAAAGGGGCAGGTAAAGAGCGTTTCCACTTCCAGGTAATCCAATGCTGCCAGGAACAGATACAGGGAAGACAGATTTTCCTCGGATACCCCTATCCTTCTTAAATCCACAATATTCCCGGGAATATCATCCACTGCATCCGAAGCACCGGCAGTGAGTACAGAGAAGACCTTCCAGCCGATTTCTTCCCACTCCGGAGCCCCTTTGCTGCAGATTTCTTTCCATATTCTGAAAAGGTCCGCTTCCTTCAGGAGCAGCGGCTTGTTTCCGCTGGGGGGAATATGAAAATAGTGGGCCGATACCTGGGCCTTGGGATTCGGCTTTTCAATGAAATTTTCCGGAAGTCCGGCATCCTTCAGCCGAGATTTCAGATACACCGGAGGCACTCCCATATCAATGAGTCCTCCTACCATCATGTCCACCGTCAATTTTCCATAGCATCTGATAAAAAGAGCTTTCATTACCGGATCTCCTTTCTCTGCCTTCCGCTGCCTGCTCCATCAATGGCCACATCCACATCGGCAGTACCAAATGTTTTCATCTGGTTCAGCATGTCAATGGCCGCATCCAGCAGGGACAATCCCAGGGCAGATCCAAATCCTTCGGCTTCCGTGAAATCATAATGAAGATAGGCATGCATGCCAAGTTTCTGCATCTGCATCTTATGTACCGGTTCTTCATAATAAACGGAAGGAAATACAAAATTCCTGATTTCCGGATACACCGTCACCGCTGCCAGTACGGCTGCTCCGGTTACCGCATTGTCAAAAGCTACAATCATGCCGTTTCTAGCCGCTTCCACTACGAATCCGAAGAGCGCAGCAATCTCGCAGGACCCCACTTCCGCCAGGTTTCCGATTGGATTTTCCCCAAAGTTTCCAATACCAGCCAGCCGGATGCTGTATCCGCCCTTTGCAGATACTTTCATCAGGTCTTCTTTCATGACTGCCGCCGTCACTGCAAGGGCAGAGAGAAGAGACCGCTCCCCTATGTTGCCAAGCCCCGCCGCTTCGACCCCCTGGGAGGCCAGGGTCTTGGCTACGGACATGCCGATAGAAACAGCGCCATTTACCACTTCATCATCCATGGCGGGATGACCATGATGGGTACCATGAATCATTTTCTTTGTCAGCACCCCTTCGATATCGGAGGTATCTTTTTCCAGTCCCACATCCACCAGATATACGGGGGACTCCAGGTTGCGGGCAATCACATTGACCGGGCCATATCCCTGGGCCACCAGTTTCATTTCATCATGAGAAAGCTGCCCCTTTGTCTTGTTCTCACCGTCCACCGCCGTATCTCCGCCAAAAATAACGAGGGCCTTGTTCAGGTAGGACGGCTTTACTTCCCCCCGAATGCCGGCGATACGGACTGCCATTTCTTCCAGTTTTCCTAAAGAATGGATCGGCTTGATCAGGTTATCCACATAAAGCTGGCAGGCCTTCATAATTTCTTCATTCAACTTCGGAATCCCGCTCATGCTTTCACCCCCACTTCTTCTTTAGTTGCACATTCCCGGTACACCGAAAGGGCCAGGTCAAACATTTTCGTCTGGATGCCGGCACCTACGGCTTCGCCGAGGCGGAAATCCAGGTCTATATACTCTGTGAGTCCCAATGCGGCCAGGGACTTTTTATGGGCCTGTTCCAGGGACAGGTGGGACGCCATAAGATAATGGACGGACTCCGGTGCCAGGGCCTTTGCAATGAAAGCACTGGCTGTCGTATTGAATCCATCAATGATGGTCATGGCATGGTTTGCCGCAGCTCCCAGAATGACACCGGTCATGCAGCCGAATTCAAAACCTCCGACCTTGGACAGTACATCCAGACCATCCTTTGGATCCGGGTGGTTCACATCCATGGCAGTCTGCACCACTTCCACCTTGTGCCGAAGCCGTTCATCGGAAATATTGGTTCCACGCCCCGTCACTTCGATGGCATTCCAGTGGTTAAAAGCGCCCAAAATGCAGGCGGAAGAGGTGGTATTGGAAATTCCCATTTCTCCAATGGTGAAAATCCGGTATCCCTCTTTGATTTTCTCTTCTGCAATCTCTATGCCCGTCTCGATGGACCGGATAGCTTCTCCCCGGGTCATGGCCGGACCTTCGGCAATATCCTTTGTGCCCCAGGCAATTTTACGGTCAAGGAGCCCCGGAACGCCGGACATATCCGCATTAATGCCCATGTCCACCACCACCATGTCGGATCCCGCATAGTAAGCCATAGCATTGGCGGAAGCCCCTTTCGTCTCCACATAGGCTCTCGTCATGCCTACGGTGGTAGACTGGGGATAGGCGGAAACTCCTTCCTTGTATACCCCATGATCCGCACAGGCAATCACCGTGCAGCACCTGGGAATGGCCGGAATCACTTCTCCCGTAATTCCGGCATACTGGGTCACCATGGTTTCCATTTTTCCCAGGTCCCCCATGCCAAGGTACAGGTCCTTCCACCGCCGTGCCGCCTTTTCCATGGCGTCCTCATCCAACGGCAGGATATGGTTAATCGTCTCGTCCAATAATCCCATACATTCCTCCTTATTATATATTCATTAGTGATATATTAGTTTTGCAATGATATTCTTATTCATTATACCATATCGGAGACTGGCAAAAGTGAAGCGGAATGAGTGCTGCCAATTTCAGTTTGTCGAGTTGTCAGCTGAGATAGGCGAGCGTCCCCAATGGGGTGGATGGGGCGTAAGGGTTGTGGGTTGGCATCGCTGCGCTCGCCAACCAGGTGGTGGCTTCAACATCGCTTCGCTTGTTGAAGCGGGGGCATAAGGTGGATCAGCCGCCATCGGCGGCCATTGAACCAACAGCCCCCGCTTTGGGAAGGCGGCAGCCTTCCCAAAGCCACAACCCCACGGGGAAAGCGACTCACTGCATTCTCAGTCGCCTACGGCTCCCTACGAATGCAGTTCGCTGCGCACCGGTCGGGCCAGCGAAGCGGCGCCCGACCCACCACCTTTATGCCCCATCCATTCGGGCAGCCCGCCGGCCAGCCACGAACCCCATCAGCTCGTCAGACCGCAATACTACTACGCATTATCAAAATACATATATCTTATTTCCTCATTCATTCCATCGAAATCAATACGGCATAGATTACATATAGAAATTATTCGATAATTTAGGGGGCTTTCCCCGTTTTTATCGGAGCCTTTAAGACCATATTGCAGGAACGTGTATGGACATATCGATAAAAATAATATAAAATGGAATAAGATTTTAATTGTATACGTAACTAAGCGCATACGGGTTACAATATATATGAGGTGATCAAATGAGTGAATTACTTCGCGTGGAAAATCTCCACGTCTCCGTAGGCAGGAAAGAACTCCTCCACGGCATTAACCTCACCGTGAACAAGGGGGAAGTCCATGTCATTATGGGCGTTAACGGGGCAGGTAAATCGACACTGCTTCATGCCATCATGGGAAATCCTGTTTACAAGGTTACTGAGGGCCATATTTATTTTGAAGGACAGGACATTACAAACCTGTCTGTAGATAAAAGGGCAAAGCTGGGCATTTTCCTTTCTTTCCAGAACCCCATTTCCGTGGCCGGCATTACAATGGAAAATTTCATCCGTACTGCCAAGACTACCATTTCCGGCAAGCAGCAGCGTCTCTTTCCTTTCAAGCGTCTCATGCGGACGAGAATGGAAGACCTGGCCATGGATCCTTCCTATGCCCAGCGGTACCTGAATGACGGATTCTCCGGTGGCGAACGGAAGAAGAGTGAAATTCTCCAGATGCGTATCCTGGACCCGAAGCTGGCCATGCTCGATGAAACGGACTCCGGCCTCGATGTGGATGCGGTGCGCATTGTTTCAAAAAATATTTCTGAATATCACAATGAGAACAATTCCCTTCTCATCATTACCCACCTGAACCAGATTCTGAAGTTCATTACGCCGGAATACGTACATGTGCTCATTGATGGCCGTATTGTCAAAGAAGGCGGCCCGGAACTGGTGGATGAAATTGAGACCAACGGCTTTGATGCATACCGCAGTGAGGTGTAATCATGGCTGAAGAAAAGAAAAAAAGCCAGGTAGAAGACGTAAACCGCAGTATTTACGACATCAAAGATAAGGTCGAATATTCCTACAAGGCCGATACGGGCCTGACGGAAGAGGTCATCCGGGAAATTTCCAAAGAAAAGGATGAACCGGAATGGATGCTGCAGAAACGTCTCCAGGCTTTAAAAATTTATAATAAACTGGATGTTCCACCCTGGGCGCCGGATATTTCGGAGCTCGATATGGAACATATCGATACTTACGTCCGTCCGAAGACGGACATGAAGGCCCGGTGGGAGGATCTTCCGGAAAATATCAGGGAAACCTTCGACCGTCTTGGTATTCCGGAAGCGGAGAAGAAGTCCCTGGCCGGTGTAGGTGCCCAGTACGATTCGGAAGTGGTATACCACAATATCCAGAAGGAACTGGAAGAACAGGGCGTTATTTACGTGGATTTCGAGACGGCAGTCAAGAAATACCCGGAACTGATCAAACCTTATTTCGGAAAGCTCATCACTCCGAATTACCATAAATTTGCGGCCCTTCACTATGCCGTATGGTCCGGCGGTTCCTTCGTCTATGTACCGAAGGGTGTTCATGTGGAAATGCCTCTCCAGAGTTATTTCCGGCTGAATGCGCCGGGAGCAGGGCAGTTTGAACATACCCTGATCATCGTGGAAGAAGGGGCGTCCTGCCATTTCATTGAGGGCTGCTCTGCACCCCGTTACAATGTGGCCAATCTCCATGCCGGTGCCGTAGAACTCTTTGTAAAGAAAGGGGCTACCCTCCGGTATTCTACCATTGAAAACTGGTCGAAGAATATGTACAACCTGAACACCAAGAAATCTCTGGTGGAAGAAGATGGGCATATGATCTGGGTTTCCGGATCCTTTGGTTCCCATACATCCTGTCTCTATCCGGATACGGTGCTCAAGGGGGATCGTTCTACTTGTGAATTTACGGGGATTACCTTTGCCGGCAAAGGACAGTTCCTGGACACCGGTTCCAAAGTGGAAGCTCTGGGCAAGGATGTGTCCATGACAGTGAACTCGAAATCCATTTCCAAAGGCGGCGGTACTGCTATTTACCGGGGCGTCGTCTACATCGGACCCAATGCAAAGGGGACGAAGGGCTCCATCAGCTGCGAATCCCTCATGCTTGATGACCAGTCCCGGTCCGATACGATTCCGGATATCGTTATTGAAAATGATGATATCGACCTGGGCCATGAAGCTAAAATCGGCCGCATTCCGGACGAGGATATCTACTACCTCATGAGCCGGGGCCTTTCGGAAGAAGATGCAAAGGCCATGCTGGTCCGTGGATTTGCAGAACCGATTTCCAAAGCACTGCCGCTGGAATATGCGGTGGAAATGAACCGCCTCATCGATCTGGAATTCGAAGGGGCCATAGGATAAGGAGGCATTATGGAAGAAATCAGAATCAACCGGCTGCCTCTTCTTACATACCGCTATCTTCATACCAACGATACGCCTGTACAGTTTGAAGCGCCGGAAATGGGAAGTGAACCCCTGTTTTCCGACAGAACCTACGTGAAAGAGGGCGGAAGCCTTCCGGAGGATTTCCGTGGCGCATCGGAAGAAACGGTGAAAGCTCTGAAAAAGGGCAGTCATTATACCATTACCATTCCTGCCCATACAAAGGCAGAACTTACCGTGTCCCTGACCGGCAGCGAGGAACATCCCGATACGGCCGGTGCCTTTTCGTTCCATCTGGAAGAAGGGGCAAGCCTGGACCTGGTATATCGGATTTCCGGAGGCAAAGAAAAGGGAACCAGTCTTTTCGGAGCCTATTACCGTCTGGATAAAGAGGCAAAGCTCAAAGTATCCCGCGTGGAAAGCGGACTTTCGGGGACCGATGTATATGACCAGCGCCATACGGTACTGGGAGAAAGGGCGAAAGCCGATTTTTCCGCCGCTGAACTGGGTGGAAAAGACATCTATGTCCACAGCTATGGACTGCTGGAAGGAAAGCATGCATCCATGACAGAAAAGGCGGTCTATGCGGGCACAGGAAAACAGCATCTGGACTTTTTCTATCACATCGACCATGTGGGTAAGAAGACCCACGCGGAAATCGATGTGAAAGGAGCCCTGGACGACGAATCCAAAAAGATTTTCCGGGGAACCCTGGACTTCAAGAGAGGCTGCAGCGGCTCCGTAGGCGATGAGGGCGATTACGCCATCCAGCTTGCACCGAAGACGAAGAATATTTCCCTGCCACTCCTGCTGTGCACGGAAGACGATGTACAGGGGAACCATGCATCCAGTGCCGGCCAGCTTGACAGCAATACCATCTATTTTCTTATGAGCCGCGGATTTTCCCTGGAGGAAGCCAGAAGAATCGTGATAGAAGCCCTTATCCGGCCGATTATCGATGGTATGGATGCATCGGTGCAGGATGAAGTGATTACAGAACTCAGGAATAAACTGGATTCCAAGGAGAACGTAAACTATGAACAGTGAACTCATCAGAAGAGATTTTCCGATTCTCGAGACCAAAGTGAATGGCCATCAGATCGTTTATTTTGATAATGCCGCTACCACCCAGCGCCCGCTGCCTGTGGTCAATGCGGTATTGGACTATGTGACCCATAATAACGGCAACCCCCACAGGGGTGCCCATATCTTTGCCATTTCCGCTTCCGAAGCCTATGATTCTTCCAAGGAAGTGGTGCGGAAATTTATTAACGCCAAAAGTGCAAAGGAAATTATTTATACCCGAAATACGACGGAATCCCTGAACCTGGTATCCCGTTCCTACGGAGAAACCCACCTGAAGAAGGGGGACCACATCCTTATTACCATTGCAGAACACCATTCGAACCTGGTCACCTGGCAGAGAGTGGCCCAAAAGACCGGCGCCGTACTGGATTATATCTATGTGGATAAAAAAACCGGCCATTTCCCGGAAGAGGAACTGAAGAAAATCGACGATCCCCGGGTCAAGATTTTTGCTTTCGCCCAGGTGTCCAATGTTCTTGGCATTGACTTTGATCCGAAACCGCTGATTCAGAGAGCCCATGCCCATGGGGCGGTGGTAGTTCTCGACGGTGCCCAGTCCACGCCTCATAAGAGAGTGGACGTGCAGGACCTGGACTGTGATTTCTTTGCCTTCTCCGGACACAAGATGTGCTCCATGGGAGGCATCGGTGTTCTCTATGGCAAGGAAGAACTGCTGAATGACATGGAACCCTTCATGCTGGGGGGAGACATGATTGATGATGTGCATGAACAGGAAACGACCTTTGCCGAGCTGCCGGCCAAGTTTGAGGCAGGCACCCAGTATGTGGAAGGCGCCGTGAGCCTGGTGGCAGCCATTAAATATGTGGAATCCATCGGTTATGATGAAATTCGTGCCCAAGAAAAAAAGCTTGTTGCCCGCTGCCTGGAAGGGATGAAGAAGCTGCCCTTTATTCATATTATCGGACCGGAAAATCCGGAAGAAAAAGAGGGACTTGTGGCCTTTGAAGTGGAAGGTGTCCATCCCCATGACGTGGCTCAGATCCTGTCTGCCGACGGCATCTGCATCCGCACCGGCCACCACTGCGCAGAACCCCTCCATTACTACCTGGGCATCAATGCATCCTGCCGTGCTTCCTTCTATTTCTACAACACCGAAGAAGAAGTGGATTATTTCCTGGACAAACTGAAGGATGTCCGGAAAGTTATGGGGTATGATGATTAATGGAATTAAAACAGCTCTACACCGATCTTATCCTGGAATATAACAAGGACAAGACCAATAAACGTAAAATTTCTGATCCCACGGTTCATGAACACGGGCATAACCCGAGCTGCGGGGATGATATCGATATTGAAGCGAAAATCGAAAACGGCATCATCAAAGACCTGGCCTACACCGGCACCGGCTGCGCCATCAGCCAGGCATCCACAGCCATGATGGCGGAACTCCTGCAGGGGCGAACCGTGGAAGAAGGACTCCGGCTCTGCCGGCTTTTCCTCGACATGATCCGGGGCAAAGTAACCGATGACTCCCAGCTGGAAGAACTGGAAGCCGCCATTACCCTGAAGGATATTTCCAAAATGCCGGTTCGCGTGAAATGCGCCACCCTCGGCTGGCATACCCTGGAAATGGCGCTGGAAAAAGTGGAAAAACAGCTGCAGAAGCAGTGAGAACGCATAAAAAAGACTGTACTCCGGTACGGTCTTTTTCTTTACGGAAAATGAGGCATGAGAATTTAAGGATGGAAGTGCGGCGCGCTATGCATATAGTGATGCAGTTTTTATAGTACCGATACTATGCACTGAAAGCGTACCTTTGGGAGACGGCAGGCCTGTAGAGGGAAGTCTGGCAGAAATAAGGCGTCCGGTATTTCGTCTCAAACACATTTGTGCAAATGGCTCTATTTGTTAAGAACGTGCTCCTTCTACGAGGAACTGCATTCTTACGGTTCATTTCATCTATTGAAAATACTGGCAGCCACGTGCCCCCTTGGAGAAGGGGGCAGCCCAAAGGGCAGGGGATGGATCCGCCTCATAGAGGCGGGACCTGTAGAACAGATGCTTTCCTCCTGATAGCTGCCAATCCATAGAGGAGGAAGGGACTCGCTGGATATTCAGCTGCTGACGTTCCCTGTAGTCCGGTTCGTAGAGTCTCTTAAGTGAAACCCGTTGCTGCTAAGCTGCTTTTTACCAGCCCTGGTCAAAGGCCACAGCTCCTTTGGCCATTGTCCCTTCCGTTTCTTTCATGATACAATGGGGTAGAAACAGATTCAAAATTACGGGAGGAACCTATGAAACAGTGGATGAAAGCTATGGCCATCGGTGCCATGGTATTGGCAGCCATGGCCGGAGCAGGCTGCGGCAGCGAAGGAAATGGGAAGAAACAGGTAGCCATTGTGCAGCTCATGGAACACAAGGCATTGGACGAGGCGAACCAGGGATTCAAGGATGGATTAAAGGAAAACGGTTACGATGACAGCAAGGCCACCTTTATCCAGGAAAATGCCCAGGGGGACCAGTCAAACCTTGCGTCCATCGCGACGAGGCTGAAGGAAAAGAAACCGGCATTGATCTGTGCGATCGCAACTCCGGCAGCCCAGAACCTGGCCAATGAGATTCATGATATTCCCATCGTAGGAACGGCAATTACCGATTACGAGCAGGCCAAGCTGGTGGATTCCAATGAGAAGCCGGGCCGCAATGTCACCGGCGTTTCGGATATGTCCTCCGTGGAAGCCCAGATGAAACTGGGCCTTGCCCTTGTGCCGAATGCAAAGAAAGTGGGACTCATTTACAGTTCTTCCGAGATTAACAGCGCCATCCAGGCGGAACGGATGAAGAAATACTGCCAGGATAACCACATAGAAGTCATGGAAAAAACGGTGACCTCCATCAATGACCTCCAGCAGGTGGCGGAAGCCTTCGCAGGGAATGTGGATTTCATCTATGTACCCACGGATAATGTGATTTCCTCTGCCCTCCCGGCACTGATCAAAGTGACCGATGAGGCGAAGATTCCGGTCATCGGTGGTGACAGCAACATGGCAAAGAACGGAGCCCTGGCTGGGGTGTCTATCAATTATTACCGTCTGGGAGAACAGGCAGGAGCCATGGCGGCAAAAATCCTCTCCGGCAAGGCAAAGGCTGCCGATATGCCTATTGAGTACCAGAAAGATATGGACCTTGTAATCAATAATAAGAGTGCAGAAATTCTGGGCATTTCTATTCCGGGCAATCTGGAAAAACAGGCAGAAATCATCAGCTGAGCGAACTGTTTCGTAATAAAAAGGCTTTCCGGTTCTTTGTGAATCGGAAAGCTTTTTTTATTTCAGTATAGTGACCTTGTTTTTTCCTTCGTTTTTGGCCATGTACAGGGCCTTATCCATGCGCTGGTAAAACAGGTCTATATTTTCACCGGGAAGTGCCTTTGCTACACCAAAGCTGGCAGTAACCCGGGCTTTGTCCGGAAGTATATCAGCTTCGCAGATGGCAAGACGGAGGCGTTCTGCAATTTTTCGTGCATCCTCCAGAGACACGCCGGGGAGGAGAATTACAAATTCATCACCGCCCCATCGTCCGACATAATCATTACTCCGGAGGCGGGAGGCAAGAATGTGAGATATGGCCGTAAGCACCCTGTCACCGATGATGTGGCCATAGGAGTCGTTGATCCCTTTGAAATGATCTACATCGATCATGATGGCATTAAGGGGCTGGTCATCGGAAAGAGCGGCCAGGGAATCGGCCAAAATTTTTTCTATGGTTCCCCGGTTCAGAATATTTGTCAGCCCGTCGTGGGTGGCGATGTAGGCCATCTTTCGGTAGGACTCTTCCAGTTCCTTCGAAGTCATTTCGATAAAACTGGCCAGATGGCGGATGGTAGAAAGGGGATCTCCCGGAAGAACAGCCTTATTGTGTCCCCGTAGAATCGGAGGGGCTGCTTTTTTCGGACATCGGGGCTTTTCGTTGCCGCCTTCCCGGAAAAGGACGAGGAGAGAGGTCATGTCCATGGAATCAGCGTGTTCGGTAGTACCGGCAATTTCTCCCCAGGAACACCCACCGGCAGCCTGATGGATATGCTCAAGGACCGCAAGAGGCATGTTCATGGATTCCTTCAGCACCATGGTTCGAATGGAGGACGAAAAAAGGAGAAGTCCTTCAGGATTGAAATTCTGGGCCAGGGTAAGGGCATCTCGAGCAGCTTTACGAATTTTGTTCGGACTTTCGTAGGATAGATGAATGATATCTCCCTGTCGGCAATCACCGGAAAGAAGAAGTTCTCCGGAAGGACCAAGTCCCCATGGTATCCGTGCGACCGGAGCCCCGTCTCTCATAAGAAGCAGGGGAAAAGCAGCAGCCTTGTTCAGGAAATAGGCGTCCGCATTGACCTGCAGGTATTTCCTGTAAAGCCAAACAGCCGGTTTTCCGTCCAGGGTCTGCAGTATATGGCCGTTTTTTACTCCGGTAACTCTGGCGGACTGTCCCAGCGGTGTCCATCCCAGGATGGAATTCATGTCAATGACCACGGAACCATCATAAAGCAGCAGCAGGCAGCCGTCCCAATAGATATGATCCCGGTCAAAAAGAAAAGGAGAATCGTCAGGAGTACAGGTGCTTCCATGTGCGCCAAAAACCGGAAGAAGAGGGTCAGTCCCTTTAAAAGTCTTCGAGTAATCCATGGTACCATCGTACAGGGAAGCTGCGAGAACTTCCAGCCCCACCGGATGACTGCACCGGGAGAGAAGGGAATGATACAGGGACCGACCTGCATCTTTCGTCTCTGAAGGTATATGACAGGTCCGAATCCGGGTATCCTGAAATTCCATAAGGGTCACTATTGACAGGTTGCTGCGGATTTTTCCGTTCCAGGGAACACCGGATGTTGACATACCTGCAATGAGACAGCGGGGAAATGTTTTTTTCAGACAGTCCATGATTTCTTCCACCATATCACAGGATCTGGTGCTGGTGAAAACATGGATAACAGGGGCCTGCGGGTTTTCAGGATTTATCTTTACTTTCTCTATTTCGTCGTAGAGTGAGTCCAATGTGGTAAAGGCAAATGAATATTGTTTCACTGAAAAAAGCCTCTTATTTTGATGAAAAATAAGTGATTTATTTATGATAATTATATTATAACATAACTATTATTTCATTGGATAGATGGACGGCTTCTTTATGACTTCGCTATTAGACCAATAAAAAAGCCCCAGAGGGCTTTTTTCAAGACAGGGTAGATACCAGAAAGGCCATAAGCATGAGGAGAATAAACATCTGCTTATTGTTTTTTCCACGGATTTCACGGTCCGTAATGTGGACCCCCCAGTTCCATTTTGTATAGAGTGCCATGGCCAGCCAAAGCAGCAGGGATACCACGGTGAGTCGGAATGTGCCTTCCTGGCTGGCGGAAGCAGGCGCCAGGCCGAAGTCCACTGCCACCATCATGAGGAGGGTTACGCAGACAAGGCCGCTTGTGAACAGGAGAAGCCACCGAGGCGCTTCCTGATACAGGAACTTTTCTTCCTTCGTACTGGCTTTGCCCAGAAAATAGGATTTAATGAACCAGAGGCAGATGAGTACTGCCACCCCGTCGAACAGATAATTATGTGCCATTTTTTCATCCTTCCTTTTTCTTTCTATTATGGACTATGGGAGAAAAAGGAACAAGAGGGGGAAGATTAAGCAATAGCCCGGTCAGATTTGTGATGCAGTCAGTATGTTGTCGGCTGCAAAGCCGCAGGGGAAAATTTATTGAAATGGTAAGCAGCACAAAGAAAAACATCTGTAATCAGCGCTTCCCTGGCTCATACCACGACAAAAAGCCCAAAGGGTTATGTCGACTGACTGTGACACAAACCTATCAAAGTCACAGCCTGTTCCTGGAATTGGATCTCCTTCAGGCTTTCTGCCTATGTGTATTCAGTTGTATTGCCAGCTGCGGGATTTGGTAGTCTCCTTTCCACAGGAAGGGAGATTAACCTTGTGCATCGAACGGATTTTATTCCGGAGCTCTTATGGATTCATCTTTGCAGGATGGCTTGCGGCTTATGTCATGTCCGGGTATTTTTTCGAGGCCTCTCCCCGGACAGATTTCTGCCCTCATCCATCTTGATTATACATGAAAGAATAAGAAATTGGAATAGTGAATTTAATTATGCAGTAAAAATATTTTTTATATATTTATCAAGATAAATATTATAGCAGGCAAAGCGCGGCCGAGGGGTAACGGGCTTCCCCTTGGTCACAGGCCATTCCCTTGGAGCCACTTGCCCGCAGGGCTTACTCTTCAGCCATCTTTCCTTATTTTGGACTATAGGCTGGTACCGTTCTATGCTAAAATATATATATACTGATGTAAGGTCATGATTTGCGTACGAGGTGATTTTAATGAACCATAAAAAATGGATGGCTGCCCTGGCAGCCGGCATGCTTTGTGTTTCTTTTTCTTCCTATGCTAACGAAGGGCCGGACTATGAGGCCACTGAGGAAAGTGGAAATGGCGCGGTGACAGTTTCCTTCGCGGCAGCGGTAAAGCAGAATGGGAAATGGGGGGCCGTTGATGGGGCAGGAAAGGTGATCATCCCTGTTTCTTATGATAAAATCGGCCTTAGCCTGTCGGATCCCGATGTAAAGGATAATGATATGGACAGTGAACCGGACCGGGCCAACCTGGTGGAAGTGCAGCAGGGGAAGCTCCGGGGGTTCTATACGAGAAAGGGACAGGAAGTCATTCCTCCTTCTTATGAGAACCGTTCTGTCTGGCAGGAAGGAGCCCTGGCGGTAGAGAAGCCAGATAAGAAAATCATTTTTTATAAAGAAGATGGTTCCCTAGTTTCCAATCAGTCCTACGACCAGGTTTCCGATTTTAAAAATTCCATGGCCATTGTAAAATCTAATGGAAAGTACGGGTATCTCTCCCTTGATGGCAAAGAAATCGCCCCGGTATACCAGGAGGCCCGTTATTTTGATGACAAAGGTCTGGCGCCGGTTCGAGACAAAGGCCGCTGGGGCGTGGTAGACCGGGACGGACATACGGTGATTGCACCGACCTATAAGGAAGCGGGACCCTCGTTTTCTGATGGCCTTCTGGCGGTAGAGGACAACCATAACCGCTGGGGATTCATTGACGGTAAAGGAAACGAAGTGGTCCAGCCCATGTATAAGAGTGTAATTCCGGTCTTTACGGAAGGGTACACGGCAGTGCAGGACGAAGATAAGCTGTGGGGGTTCCTGGACAATAAGGGAAATGTAACGGCTAAGCCACAGTTCAAGGCAGTGCTCACCGGATTTTCTGAAGGTCTGGCCGGCGTAAAAACCATTGATGGCAATGGCTATGCTAAGCCTGATGGCACTATGGCGTTCATGGCCAATTATGACAAGCTGTATCCTTTTGAAAATGGGATGGCCGAGGTCCGCACCGGAGAAACCGTAGAGACCACGGCGGTCCGCCGGTTCCCCATTTCCATCGGCATCGGCTGGGGATGGGGGGACTGGTTCCATCATCACCACCATTACCATCATCCTTGGGGCTGGGGAATCGGATTCCCCGTATGGGATCCCTGGTATTATGATTATGAACCGGTGCCCACGGTCCGCGTAAAGCGGGGGTATATCAATTCCGAAGGCAAAGTCATTGCCAGTCCTTCCAATGATCGTGTCTTCCAAATGGATGATAAGGGTGTTCTTATCCGGAATCAGGGAAAATATGGCTGGGTGAACCGGGATGGTACATTCATTGCTCACATCGAATATGAAAGCCTCATTCCGGGCAGCGAAGATTCTGTGCTCCTCGCACGGAAGGATGACAAGAAGTGGGGCATGCTCTCTATGACTGACGGCAGCGTGCTGGTGCCATTTTCCTATGACGAACTGTACTATATCGAAAAGGGACTCTACGGTTATAAGGAGAAAGGCCACTGGGGCCTCATGACACGGGATGGTCAGAAAGTGACGGAGCCCATTTTCCTGGCCCTCGCTAAGGGGGGAGATGGACTGGTTCCGGTCAAGACAAAGGATGGCTGGAAATATGTGACAGTTGACGGGAAAGACAGCATTCTTTTTAAAGAAGAAGCATCTGATGTGACCCCATTCCAAGATGGCCATGCCGGCGTAAGAATTAAAGGAAAATGGGGAATTATCGATACGACAGGCCGGTTCCTGGTACAGCCGGTGTATGACGATTTGGATATATTGTAAGTAAAGAGGGCAGCGGCCTTCGGTCGGGGCTCTGTCCTTCGGACAAGGCTATGCGCAGCAGGGCTTAGGCTTTGCCTGGGCTCAGGGAAAGAGTATGGATTCAGGCCTGACGGCCTTGGGCTGCGGCCTTCGGTCGGGGCTCTGTCTACCATTGAGGCGATACATCCCTACGTCCTTGACTGGGCTATATCCTCACTCTATAATAGGTCCCATCAGGAGGTACTATAACTATATATGAAACAACATAGTCAGGGTCTGGTGAGACTGGTACTTGTGCTTTTGGTCATTCTCCTTTTTGGCGGGTGTTATCTGGCAGATCCAAAGGCTTTCCATGAAATATGGTCCCTGTTAAAAGAGGGGGAGATTATCAGTATTGCTGATTATATCCGATCCTTCGGCAAGGGAGCGGCAGTTTTTGCTTTTGTGCTGACTGCGGTCATGAATGCCGTCGGTTTCCCACCGGCCATGATTTTTTCCACGGCCTGTACCTTAATTTTTGGGATTGTTCCCGGCATCCTTTTAGCCTGGGTGGCGGAGACCGTGGGAGCTGGCATCAGCTTTCTCTTTTTCAGGACCTTCCTCAGGACTTCGGCGGAAGAGCTGATTGCCAAAAATAAGAAACTTTCCGAATGGGATGAAAAGAGCCGGACCAATGGCTTCCGGGTCATGCTGATTGCTCGGGTGATTCCCTATTTCCCGGCAGCCGCATTGAATGCCTTCGGCGCTCTTTCTAAAATGAGCTTTAAAGATTACCTTCTTGCCTCCTTCATTGGAAAATTCCCGGCTACTGCCATCGAAGCACTTATCGGCCACGATACGGTGACGATTTCCCAGAATCCCCACCGTCTGGGAGTGGTTATTGCTATTTCCATCCTGCTCTACGTGGTTTTCTTCATCTGGGACAGGAGAAGCCGGAAGGCGGCAGAGTGATGGAAGTGGGGCTGCGGCCTGTGGCCGGGGCTCAGCCTGCGGCATGGCGGTGACTTTGTCAAGGCCAAAGCTTGCCGCCTGGGCTTATGGAAGTAATACGGATTCAGGCCTTCGGCCTTCGGTCGGAGCCTGGTTTGCTGATTATCTCATACCGCTGAATGGGGCTAAGGGTGGTAGGTGAACATCGCTTCGCTCGTTCACCGGGTTGTGGCTGCTTGCCAAGACTGACGTCCTGGCGCAGCGGGGGCGTGAGGTTGAAAAGCCGCCTTTGGCGGCAAATCCACCTTATGCCCCTGGTGTGAAGCACCCACAACCCGGTTGGCGAGCGGCGCGATGCCAACCCACCACCCTTAGCCCCATACATATGTATAGGCAAGCAAACCATTTTAGTCATATATCAGAAAGGAACCAATTCATGGACCAACCTACAGAACAGACACTGAATGCCCTCTTTGATTTCTTCAGGGAAATTGACAAGGAGAAACTGATTACCCGGCAGACCTATATTACCGATGCCATTCGCATGGAGGACGATGCGGAACATGCCTGGCATATGGCGGTTATGGCCATCCTTCTTGCCGGGTACAGCAATGAGAAAATCGATGTACTGAAGACTGTATCCATTCTCCTCATCCACGACCTGGTGGAGATTTATGCGGGTGATACCTATGCCTACGGCGGTGTGAGCAAGGAGGACCAGCACAATAAAGAAGCCAGAAGTGCGGACCGGCTTTTCGGAAAACTTCCGGCGGAAGAGGGGAAAAAGCTCAGGGCCCTGTGGGATGAATTTGAACGGGCGGATACGCCGGAAGCCCGTTTTGCCCATACCATGGACAATATCCAGCCCATGATGCTCAACGATTACACCGGCGGCAAATCCTGGAAGGAACACGGGGTGCACCTGTCCCAGATCCTGAAGCGCAATGAACATACTGCCGATGGTTCCTCAGTGCTCTGGGAATATGCCCGGACCCATTTTCTGGAGCCCCATGTGGGGAAAGAAGTGAAGAGGGACTGAAGAGAGAAGGCAGCGGCCTGTGGCCGGGGCTATGTCCTTGAGACAAGGCTATGCGCAGCAGGGCTAAGGCTGCGCCTGGGCTTAAGGAAGAAATATAAGGAAGCGCTGATTAATTCGCAGAGTCAGATTTCATAAAAGTTTTTATGCACTGCTTCGTCATAGCGTTTCTTAAATAGCTCGCTATTCTCGTCGAGTTACTCCTCGCATTGCATAAAAACCCAAGAATGAAATCTGACAACGATTTAATCAGTGCTTCCCTAAATTCCGGTCTTTAGTCGGAGCTGGTGAATAGTGACTGAAGTGGCTGAGGTGACTGGGGGAGGCGGCACACCAATTGGGAAGCGCCGCTTTTTTATGTATGCGGAATATGGTCAATCTGCTGGATGGAGATAAGAGAAATGGGCTGGCATCGCTGGCACTTGCCAATCGGTGCGCAGTGAGCCGCTTCCCCTGTGGGGCGGCAATATCGCTTCGCTCGTTGAAACGAGGCCATTGGTGATCCAGCGGCATTGACGCAGTCAATGCCCTGGTCGAAGAATATAGCCCGGCGAAGCTCCATCATGCCCCTTTACAATCCTTTATTAATTTGCTAAAATGGTCCCATAACTACGGCGATGAAGAAAAGGAGTACGCAGGATCAGCGAGCCGGTGATGGTGAGAGTCCGGCAGGCTGCGGAAGGCGTTTCTGAGCTGCCGCCCGAATAGAGTAGGGCTGCCATGAATGAAGGTGGGCCGCAAGGCCAATGAGGGTGGAACCGCGGGTCAGGTATCCCTGTAACTCGTCCCTGTAACAATTGTGTTACAGGGATTTTTATATTGTTTTAGGAGGAAATATGACATTTCAGCAGATTGTTTTAGCACTCCAGAAATTCTGGTCGAAGCAGGGCTGCGTGCTGGGCGAAGCTTACGACACAGAAAAAGGGGCAGGCACCATGACCCCTGCCACTTTCCTTCGGGTTGTAGGACCGGAACCGTGGAATGTGGCCTATGTGGAACCATCCCGCCGTCCGGACGATGGCCGGTATGGAGATAACCCGAACCGCCTGTACCAGCATCATCAGTTCCAGGTCATCATGAAACCGTCTCCCAACAATATCCAGGAAATTTACCTGGAATCGCTGAAGGAGCTGGGAATCGATCCGGAAGAACATGATATCCGTTTCGTAGAAGATAACTGGGAATCCCCGACACTGGGAGCCTGGGGCATTGGCTGGGAAGTATGGCTGGACGGTATGGAAATTACCCAGTTCACCTATTTCCAGCAGGTCGGCGGCATCGATGAACATCCGGTGGCCGTGGAAATTACCTATGGCCTGGAACGTATTGCCATGTACATCCAGGAAAAGGACAATGTCTATGACCTCGTGTGGACCGACGGTGTCACCTACGGCGATATCTGGCATGAAAATGAATATGAACAGTCCGTGTACAGCTATGAACTTTCCGACCATGATATGCTGTTCAAGCTGTTTGATATGTACGAGAAAGAAGCCAAGAGGGTGGTAAAGGCAGGCATGGTACTTCCGGCCTATGATTATGTGCTGAAATGCTCCCATTCCTTTAACCTCCTCGATGCAGCAGGGGCGATTTCCCTTTCCGAAAGAACGGAATATATTTCCCGGGTAAGAAACCTGGCAAGAATGTGTGCCAAGGCCTGGCTGAAGAAACGGAAAGAATTGGGATTCCCCATGCTGAAAGGACGTGAAGCAAAATGAGCAAGAATCTTCTTTTAGAAATCGGAACAGAGGAAATGCCGGCTAATATCATGTCCGGCGTAGTGGACCAGCTCCGTGCCCTGTCCGATGCAAAATTTAAAGAAAGCCGTATTTCCTTTGAGAAAATTACGGTTTATGCTACACCGAGAAGACTGGCAGTACTCGTAAAGAATGCGGCAGACCGCCAGCCCGATGAAGAAGTAAAAAAGAGGGGCCCCTCCATCAAGGCAGCCTTTGATGCCGATGGCAACCCCACCCGCGCTGCCCAGGGATTTGCCCGGGGCCAGCATATCGACCCGTCCCAGCTTGTGAAAGAAGGGGACTATACCTGGGCCCATGTGGTCAATGAAG
Organism: uncultured Dialister sp.; assembly: GCF_900541605.1. Lineage (GTDB taxonomy): Bacteria > Bacillota > Negativicutes > Veillonellales > Dialisteraceae > Dialister. The sequence continues at coordinate 19,337 of NZ_UQKJ01000006.1, forward strand.
GCAAAAAAGTGGAGGAAGTGCTCCCGGACCTGTTCCTGTCCCTCATTACGGGACTCAATTTCACAAGGTCCATGCGCTGGGCTGATGAAGAAGCCCATTTCATCCGTCCGGTCCGCTGGATTGTGGCGCTGGCCGACGATGAAATCATTCCGGTGGAATTTGCCCATGTAAAGAGCGGCCGTGTGAGCCGGGGTCACCGCTTCCTCTGCAAGGAACCGGTCACCATTGAACGGCCGGAAGACTACAAGGAAGATATGCGGAAAGCCTTTGTCATCGTGGACCAGGATGAACGGCGCAGCATGATTAAGAAGGGCCTTCTGGAAACAGCAGAAAAACTGGGCGGCCATGTATGGCATAATGCGGATCTTTTGGAAGAAATCAACTACCTCGTCGAATATCCGACACCCCTCTATGGCCGGATTGACGATGAATTCCTGAAGCTGCCGGTGCCGGCTGTGGTCACTCCTATGCGGGACCACCAGAGATACTATCCTGTACGGAATGAAGATGGCTCTCTCATGCCCTATTTCCTCACTGTCCGTAACGGCGGCACAAAGGCCCTGGAAAACGTACAGCACGGAAACGAAAAGGTGCTTCGGGCCCGTCTGGATGATGCGAAATTCTTCTTTGAAAACGATCGGAAGAAGACACTGGAAGGCCACCGGGATGACTTGACCCGCATCAATTACCAGGAAGGCATGGGTGATATGCGGGATAAGGCAGACCGCCTGCAGAAGCTCACTGCATTTATCGGCGGCGACTGGCATTTCACCGATGAAGAAATGAAAGATGCCGACCGGGCGGCCTACCTGTCCAAGTCCGACCTGGCTACCGGCATGGTTACTGAATTCACCGAACTCCAGGGGGAAATGGGCAAGGAATATGCACTGCTGGATGGGGAGAAACCGAATGTGGCACAGGCCATTTTCGAACAGTACATGCCCCGTTTTGCCGGCGATATTCTTCCTAAAGAATCCATCGGCCGTGCCCTGTCCCTGGCAGACAAGCTGGATAACCTGGCAGCCACATTCCTCCGGGGCCTCATTCCTACGGGCTCCCAGGATCCCTTTGCCCTTCGCCGACAGACCATCGGCGCCGTAAATATCCTGGTGGACGGCAAGATTCACTGGGATATCCGGAGGGGCATTGCGAAGGCGCTGGAACTGCTGCCGGGAGAAGAGGATACGAAGAAGACGGTCCTCTCCCAGGTGGAGGATTTCTTCCGCCAGCGTATCCGTGCCATCCTTCTGGACGATGGCATTGAGTATGATATCATTGATGCCGTTCTTGCCGGACCGGTGGACGACATTTACGCTATCTTCCTCAAGGCACAGGCCATGACAGCCAGCCATCTGAAGGAAGAGACCGATCTTCGCCAGGCCGTTACCCGCCTTGCCAATATTACCAAAGGCAAAGAGGGGGGAGACGTGAACCCGGCACTCTTTGAAGAAGATGCGGAAAAGAACCTGGAGGCTGCCCTGGAAAAGGCCATGGCTTCCGTGGAACCGCTGTATAAAGAATACCGCTATGCCGATGCCCTGCCATACCTGAAAGAACTGACACAGCCTATCAATGACTACCTCGATAACGTCATGGTTATGGTAAAGGACGAAGCGGTGAAGAATAACCGCATTGCCCAGTTGAAAAAGACCCTTGCCTTCTTCGATGGCTGGGGCGACTTCAGCAAACTGGTGTGATTGCGCATTCTACTTGTGTTTTGACAGTTAATTGATCAGGGTGTATGTCCTGCCGGAAACTGAATTTCGGCAGGACATTTTTGTTCGGATTCATTTATTGTTAATTTACATATACATAGTGACAGGGGGATGGAAACGGGTTATAATAAACAAAAATGTCATTTTGGCAGTATGGGAGACTGTCAAAAGTAGAGAGGGTGGATGTAATATGTCTCAAACGGTATGGTCCCTTGTACCGCCGGTGGTCACGATTATCCTGGCACTGGCAACAAAGGAAGTGTACATGTCTCTGGCTATCGGTATCTTTATCGGTGCCTTCATGTTTGCCGGATTCAGTGTACTTGGTGCCATCGACACCATGTTTAAAATTATGTCGGACAAAGTGGGAAGCAATGTCTATATTCTGGTTTTCCTTGTCCTTTTAGGAATTATGGTGGCGGCCATCCAGAAGTCCGGTGCCTCCCAGGCCTATGGGGATTATGCGGCAAGAACCATTAAAGGGAAACGAAGTGCCCTTTTTGTTACCATGCTCTTAGGCATCCTTATCTTTATCGATGATTATTTCAATTGCCTTACGGTAGGTACGGTTATGAGACCGGTGACAGACCGATTCAAGATTACCCGTGCCAAGTTGGCTTATATTATCGATGCCACAGCAGCCCCAGTCTGCATCATTGCTCCGGTATCCAGCTGGGCGGCTGCGGTGACTTCTTCACTGCCTGAAGGAAGCTCCATCGATGGATTTGCCCTGTTTCTGGAAACAATTCCGCTGAATCTCTATGCCTGGCTTACCATTATTTTCATGGCAGTTCTGATCTGGTCGGGAAAAGATTTTTCCAGAATGGCAAAGTTTGAGAAAGAAAGCGGCGGTACTCTCGTTATCCCGGCGGAGTATGCAGAGGATGACAACAATGGACCCGTGGGGAACGGGAAAATCATTGACCTCATTCTTCCCCTGGTTGTCCTCATTGGAGGGTGCGTCTTCGGCATGCTCTATACCGGCGGCATTCTGGAGGGCAAGGGCGTAGCTGAAGCATTTGCCAACTGTGAATCCGCAAGGGGGCTTGTCATTGGTTCCTTTATTGCGCTTGTATTTACATTTGTTCTGTATATTCCAAGAAGAGTTCTGAACTTCAGTACTTTCTGCAGCTGCTTTGTGGAAGGCTTCAAACAGATGACCTCGGCCATCATGATTCTTTCTCTGGCTTGGACATTGTCCGGTATTGTGGGCAAGGAATATCTGAATATTGGCGGCTATGTGGGAAGCGTAGTTTCTAATAATGCCACCATTGCCATCATGCTGCCGGCCCTGTTCTTCCTTGTGGCTATCGGTCTTGCTTTTGCTACCGGTACATCCTGGGGAACTTTCGGTATTCTGATTCCAATTGTTCTGGCTATCGTATCCAATGATACCCATCTTATGATTATGACGGTAGCCGCTGTCCTGGCAGGTTCTGTGGGTGGCGACCATGTATCTCCGATTTCCGATACCACGATTCTGGCATCGGCGGGAGCCCAGTGCCACCACATAGACCACGTATCTACCCAGATTCCTTACGTCCTTGTGGTAGCCGTAAGCTGTGTCATTGGCTATCTTGTAGATGGCATCACCGGAAACGGTATCATCGGAGATGCAGTGGGTCTGGTATGCATGCTTATTATTATGGGATATTTCCTGAAATTCAGATCCTATCGTAGTGAGGACTGATAGATGGTTATTAAAAACTGCAAGCCCGTCGAATCGGTTTGCAGTTTTTTTGTAGTTCAAGGAAGTTCTGATTAAATCGCTATCGGATTGTGATGCGGGATATCATTCGATATGATTGGCGAGCTATACAAGTAATGTCATGTAGCAGTTCTTCGGCGGACTGCTGCCCTGGCCAGACAAATGATAAAAGAAAGTGCCTTATTGAGCAGTAAAGATGCCTGCATGCGATTGGATTACTGGTCACCTTTATTGCATATCAAAGCGTCTTCCTTCGGGCCGCAGGTCGGTTCGGAGAGCGAAAGGGTGCATAAATATCCCTTTGAAAATTGATGCTGTAAAATAGACCACTGCTTCCCTGATGTGAAAAATATGTAAGTAATTGTTTGGCTTGAATAAAACGGTACTTTTTTATTTTTCAACGTTCAAAGTTTGATTATGATACAATAATAGTATAAAAATTATCGATGTGATGATTTGCGGGTTTACATTGTCGCTTTAATTATGGGATTGGTTTTACCTTTTACAAAGGTTTTACTTGGAAGGTGTAAGGTTAGAAGTGGAGTGTTGTTGGATACCTGCCGATTCTTACATCAGTTATTCAATGGTTCCAACGGATTTTAAACAGGAACGGGGGCTCGCCATGTCGGAGCAAAAGCCACTCATCTATGGGATTATTCATATCGGATCATCCAATCTTTCCATGCGTATCGTGCAGTATAACAATGTGAAAGATATCCGGGTGATTGAGTCTGTCCGCAAGGACACATCCTTTGGGGAAGAAGTATTCATCCACAAAAAGCTGTCTTTTCCCTCTATCAAGAAACTGTGCCGTATGCTGGAAGGGCTGAAGCAGCTGCTCCTGGACTACCAGGTCAAGGTATATGCGGTTTATGCGACGGCCGTACTCCGGGAAGCGGAAAACTGCCGGTCCATTCTTGACCTGATCCGGGTGAATACGGGGTTCAACGTGCAGGTGGTGGATATGCCACAGGAAATCTATTTCAAGCACTTTGGCCTCCAGTATCAGTTCAAGCAGTACAACAAGGCCAACGAAGACCGTCTTGGCAATAATTTCCTCTTCGTGGATATCACATCGGGCTGCGTGGGACTGACGGTCTGGGAGAAAGGGGCCCTCTGCTACCAGCATAATGTGCATATCGGCACCCTGCGGCTTCTGGAGACATTCAAGATGAACCAGAGGGACTCTATCAATTTCCCCGAAGCTTTGAGTGAATACATCCATGCCATCATGGAACCCCTGTGGGTGACGGTCCGGAAATACAAGATCGATACGGTCATCCTCTCCGGCCGTGAAGCCCGCATTGTGGGGCGGCTCATGAATGTCAAAATCGGTGCCGGCGTCATTGAAGTGAAGCCGGAGAAAATTACCCGGTTCTACGAAGAAGCGGGCGCTCTTTCTACGTCCATGACCATGCAGAAATACCACATCACCGAATCCCTGGCTTCCGTCGTTACACCGACAATCCATATTTACCAGGAAATTCTCAATAATGTGCCGGTCAATAACGTAGTCATGATGGGCATGACCTTTGCAGAGGCGGCCAGCATATTCTATGGGGCCCAGAAGACGAAAGACCCGGCCCTGCTCTATATGAGAGCCCAGAATCTGGAACTCACAAGGTCCATTGCGGCTTCCTATTATTATGAGCCGGAACATGCGAAGGCCATGGAACTTTACAGCTATCACATTATCCGGGCTTTTGACCAGTATAATGGCCTCAATGAACGGGATGAGTTCCTGCTTCGTATGGCCATTATCCTGTACCAGATCGGGAAATACGTAAACCTTCTCGGATCTTCCGCCCATGCATGGAGCATGGTCAGGGGCACCGATATTTTTGGCATTTCCGATAAGGAAAAGGATATTGTAGCCTGTATTGTGTATTACGACCATAAAGGCATGCCCAATGATGATGATGAGCCATTCCGGATTCTTTCTGATGATTCCAAGATGACCGCACTGAAGCTGATCGCCATTTTCAGGCTGGTCCGGGCTATGGATATGTCCAGGAAACAGAAACTGAAAGACGTGACAGCCCGCATTACGAAGGATGCCCTGCTTATCGAGTACGAAAGCAGCGAGAATACGGCCCTGGAAACATGGATGTTCGATAAAGAAAAAGAATTCTTTGAAAATATTTTTGGCATGGAAGCCAGACTTGAGCGGAGGTAACTATGGACGTGGACGTAAAGAATTACCGGTTTTATCTGAACAGGGAACTGTCCTGGCTCCAGTTTAATAGAAGAGTTCTCCAGGAAGCGGTGGATCCGAACAATCCACTCCTTGAAAAACTGAAATTTCTTGCCATCACCAGCTCCAACCTGGATGAATTTTTCATGATTCGCGTGGCTGGCCTGAAACACCAGAAAGAAAATGGGGTAAAGCGCCGGGATATTGCCAACATGACGCCGGAAGAACAACTGGCGGCAATTTCCGATACCTGCCAGCGTTTGGTGGCAAGGCAGTACCGCTACCTGAAGATGATCCTGAAGGAACTGGAATCGGAGGGACTCTATTTCATCCGTCCAGGAGATGCCACTCCGAGGCAGCAGAGATGGCTCGATGATTACTTCGAACGGGAGATTTTCCCGGTAGTCACGCCGATGGCGGTGGACTCTTCCCATCCATTTCCTTTCCTGGCATCCAAGAGCCTGAATATTGCCATGCTTCTGGAACGGAATGAACGGGATATGACATTAGATGAGGAAAATGATATCGACGTAAAAACGGCTATTGTGCCGGTACCGTCTGTCCTGCCCCGTATTATCCGTCTTCCGGACAGCGAAGACCATCCGGGACGCCATGATTTCGTATTCCTGGAAGAGGTGCTCTGCCATTTCGCAGCCCGCCTGTTTATCGGATTTGACCTGCTGGAAGCAAGGCCATTCCGTATCACCAGGGATGCGGACCTGAACCTGGATGAAGAAGATGCCCAGGACCTGGTGGTGGAAGTGGAAAAACAACTGAAAAAGAGACAGCGCGGGGAAGCGGTGCGCCTTGAATTTGAACGGGGCACCAGCCGTTTCATGTGCCGGTTCATGACCTCCGAAATGAACCTTGGACCCGAAGATATGTATGAAATCGATGGGCCCCTGGATATGACGGCATTTTTCTCTTTTTGCGGTATCAAGGGCTACGACAACCTCCGTTATCCGAAAGCCCATCCCCATAAGCCCTGGTCTATGATCCAGATGGAACGGGAAAACAAGCATAATATTTTTGATATGATCCGGGAAAAGGACCTACTCGTCCATCTTCCCTATGAATCTTTTGACGATTCCGTCGTGAATTTCGTGGCTTCCGCAGCTTCTGACCCCAATGTGCTGGCCATCAAGCAGACCCTGTACCGTGTGTCCTCTTCCAGCCCCATTATCCAGGCTCTGGAAAAGGCGGCACAGAACGGGAAACAGGTGACGGTGCTCATGGAAGTAAAGGCCCGGTTCGACGAAGCCAATAACATCCTCATGGCCCGCCGTCTGGAAAAAGCGGGCGCCCACGTTATTTATGGTCTTGTGGGACTGAAAACCCATTCGAAATGTACCCTCGTCATCCGCAGGGAAAAGGATGGCATCCGCCGCTACGTCCATGTGGCTACAGGGAACTACAATGCCTCCACGGCTAAACTGTACACGGACCTTGGCATCTTTACCTGTAATGATCGCTTCGGCACCGATGCTTCCGCTTTCTTCAATCTCCTTTCCGGGTATTCAGACCCGCCTATCTGGGATTCCTTCATCGTAGCCCCCATTAATCTCCGGCAGCGGTGCATGGAACTCATTGACCGGGAAATTCACTTTGCCCTCCAGGGAGAGCCGGCCCGCATCGTGGCCAAGATGAATTCCCTACTGGATAAGGAAATCATTGCCAAACTTTATGAAGCCTCCCGGGCGGGCGTGAAGATTGAACTCATTGTCCGCGGTATCTGCGTTATTATTCCCGGTATCCCAGGAGTCAGCGATAATATCACCGTAAGAAGCCTGGTGGGCCGTTTCCTGGAACACAGCCGGGTATTCTGGTTCCTGAATGGCGGACGGGAAGAGTTCTATATCGGCAGTGCCGACTGGATGCCAAGAAACCTGAATGACCGCGTGGAATTGATGATTCCGGTGAAAGACAAAGATCTCTGCCAGCGGCTGAAAGAAATGATCAACCTGGAACTGGCGGATAACCAGAAAACCCATATCATGCAGTCCGATGGCACCTGGAAGAAAGTTATCGCTCCGGACCATAAAGTGGCCGCCCAGGCCCGTTTCCAGGAATTGGCGGAAGAACGGGATAAAGAGGCAGAAATGACTCTGGCCCAGAAGATGGAACCTTATGTACCGGTCTTTGGAAAACGGTAATAGTTCCTGCATATAAAAGGCTGTGAAGAACATGATTTTCTTCACAGCTTTTTTATTTCCTGAAAATCCGGAATTTGCAAACCGATGATAAACATGGTGATATCCACTTTAAGCAATAATTGATAGCATTTTTGGGAATAGCTTATTCAAATAGCCTTATTTCATATTCCTTTTTCCCACACGAAGTCAAATTCAGCAAAAACATGTGTTTTAGAAGTCCAAAATATGGGACAAAAAGAGCCTATCTGATGGTATGCAGATTATGCATATATGGTTTACAATCACTTGATGCAAAAATAGGAGAAGAAAGGAAAGTGCCGAAAAAACCGTACAGTTTTCGATATTACCTGCTCTCATTTTTTGCTAAAGTCCAGTGTAATAAGACAGAATTGACAATTAGCGAAATGAAAAAATATAGATATTATCTAATAATATACGGATTTCATGATGAAGGATATCCATTATATTTTGTGCAAATACATATAGGGTATGATATATAAATCACGATAAATACAGATAAAATATAGTATTTACTATTTGTAAACTGCGATAAATTTGACAAAAAGTCTCTCTATGGTAGAATGACTGCCATAGGAGTGAAGTCATATGAAACATAGAACCTTTGAGAAAGCAGTGAAAGCAATCACCTGTTCCCTGCTCCTCTTTTCCGTGGCTGCCCAGGCGGACCTTTCCATGGCCTTCGGGTTTGGCATGTCTAATGAGGACAAGACGGTAACCGTGTATGATGGCAGTCAGAAGAAAGTCATTACCACGAATGCGACCAATTTTAAACAGGTGCTGAATGATTCCGATGTGGTTTTAAATGCCTATGATAAATATTGGACCAGTGGAGACGATGTGCGGGATGGTTCTGTTGTGGTGATAGAAAGGGCAAAGCCGGTGACTATTGTGTCGGGGAATCGGGCTAAGACCGTGTATACCACAAAACAGACTGTGCAGGGCGTGGTGAATGAGGCAGGATTCGACTGGAAGAAGATGATGCCCATTGAAGATGGCATGATGAAAGTGACACAGGGGATGCAGATTCATGTGGTTCCCTATACATCCCGGGTTGTGAACCGGGTAGAATCCATTCCGGTCCATTATAACAGCTGGTACGACAGCACCCTGGCTCCGGGACAGATGGAAATTGTCCAGGAAGGAACCCAGGGAAAACGGGAAGTGGAAATGGAAGAATACATTTCCGATGGTAAGGTAATCCGTGCAGAAGCGGGACATGTAAAAATTCTCAGTCAGGGAATACCAGGTATTGCCAAGACCGGCGATATGGAAGGAACCCAGGGTTACGTACGAAATATGAGTGCCAGTGCTTACCATCCCACTGATGGAGATGGATTCGGTATTACCGCTACCGGCACCCGAGCCGGTCATGGTACCGTAGCCGTTGACCCCAGGGTCATTCCGCTGGGATCCTCTGTATTTATCCCCGGATATGGTGAAGCGGTAGCAGCAGATACAGGCGGCGCCATTATTGGTGACCGTATCGACCTGTGCATGGAAACATTTGAAGAATGCTACAACTTTGGAAGAAGGAATGTAGAGGTCTTTGTGAATTACTGATTTCATAGGATCATACGAGCGGTGAAGGAAGATAAAGTCCTTTGCCGCTTTTAGCGTATATGTGGGGGGAATGAACTGACCTGCCTTTCCCACCGCCCACTATCCATATGCTATAATACAAGCCAGGAGGAATTTATGAGAACATTACTGATTGCTTTGGGGGCGGCTGTACTGGACCAGCTGGTGAAATGGATTGTGCAGACCCATATGGAACTGGGACAGACCATTCCTTTGATAAAGAGTGTATTTCATTTGACCTATATTCTGAATCCTGGCGCTGCTTTTGGACTGCTTCCCCATAAGGACTGGTTTTTCCTGGCCATTGTGGTGGTATTGTACGCTGCCTTTTTTATTATGCGCAAAAAAATTCCGGAGAAACCGGCCTACTTTTCGCTTGCCATTGCCATGCTTCTTGGCGGTGCTCTGGGAAACGCCATTGACCGTGTCAGGATTGGTGAAGTCATTGACTTCTTTGATTTCCGCATCTGGCCCATATTCAATGTGGCGGATATTTTTATCTGCCTGGGGGTAGGGCTCATTGCTTTTTATTTTTGGAGACACAGTTCATGAATCAGATTACCTGCCATATTACAGAAAAAGAAGAGGGCCTGCGTCTGGACCAGGTCCTGAAAGAGGCCGCGGGCCTTACCCGCTCAGAAGTGCAGAAATGGATCAAGGAAGGAAAGGCGGTTCTGGAACCGGGACGCATGGTGCGGGCTAATTACCACGTGAAATCGGGAGATACCATTTCCTTTTCCTGGGAAGAAAAGGGAGAACTGGTGCTGGTGCCCCAGGACATACCTCTGGATATTCTCTATGAAGACGATGATATGATAGTTATCAACAAAGCAAGGGGTATGGTGGTGCATCCGGGCTTTGGGAATCCGGACGGTACGCTTGTAAATGCCCTTCTTTACCATTGCGGCGATAGCCTTTTTAAAGCATCGGAAGATCCTATCCGTCCGGGTATTGTTCACCGTCTGGACAAGGATACATCGGGCGTCATGGTGGCAGCCAAGTCAGCCCGTGCGTTCCCCGTACTGAAAGAAGAAATCGCATCCCACGAAGCCCAGCGCCATTATGTAGCCCTGGTCCATGGGCAGATGGAAGGAAATACGGGGGTCATCCGGCTGCCCCTGGGACGAAGCACGAAGGACCGGATGAAATGGGATGTGGAGCCTAAGACCGGAAAACTGGCGGTAACCCATTATCGGGTACTGGAATTTATGCCGTCTTATTCCTTCCTGGAGCTGAAGCTGGAAACAGGAAGGACCCACCAGATTCGCGTTCATATGGCCCATATCGGTCATCCTGTGGTGAACGATCCCCTCTATGGATGGAAGAAAGACCATTTCCCCATTGAAGGACAGGCCCTCCATTCCTGGACCCTGGACCTGAAGCACCCCGTCACCGGCGAACCTATGCACTTCGAAGCCCCGGTGCCGGAGGATATAAAGCTCTGCCTTGCTATGGCAAGGAAAGGGGAATAAAAAGGGACAGAAAGTCCTTTGAAGAAATGATGACAGATAAGTTTTTGGCAGCTCAGGAAATCAGAGTGGCCGTGGAAGCGCAAGGAGTGGTATACCGCAAGTTTTCTCCTGCCCCTCAGAATTATTACCTTTGGGGCAGGCACTACCTGTTGACCACTTTGTCATAAAAGGAGGCTTACCTTGGAACGTAGAACGATTCATGTACCCGGATTTACCATCGGAACAGCGGAAGACAGGGAAGGACTCACCGGAGTGACGGTGATTCTGGCGCCGGAAGGTGGCGCTTCTGCCGGCGTAGATGTAAGAGGATGTGCTCCGGGAACAAGAGAAACGGACCTTTTGAATCCGGAAAAAACGGTACAGAAAATCCACGCCGTCGTTCTTTCTGGCGGCTCCGCCTTCGGGCTGGAATCGGATTCCGGAGTTATGAGATTCCTGGCGGAAAAGGGAATCGGCTTTCCGGCGGGGCCGGGTATTTTTGTACCCATCGTCTGCGGCGCTGTGCTCTTTGATCTTACCATCGGCAGCAGCCATGCCTTTCCTGACTTGGCCATGGGATATAAGGCGGCCAAAGAAGCTTCCGATACATTTCCTGTAGGATGCTATGGCGCAGGAACGGGAGCTACCGTAGGAAAGCTCACTGGCTTTGACCATGCCATGAAAAGCGGGGCCGGATATGCGGAATTCATCCTTCCCGGCGGCCTTTACGTAGGAGCTTATATGGCGGTCAATGCGTGCGGAGAAATTTATGAGGGAAACCATGTACTGGCCGGCGCTCTTGCTGAAGATGAGAAGACAATCCTCTCTTCCCATGACCTCATGATGCATGGATATAAAAGAAATATGGGAACCAATACTTCCATCGGATGCGTCATGACAAATGCAAAACTGACAAAGGCAGAGTGCAGGGCTGTATCCGGTATGGCCCATGACGGCTATGCCCGGGCTATTCGTCCTGTCCATACTACCATGGATGGAGATACCGTTTTCACCATGGCCTCCGGCGAAGTAGAGGCGCCTGTGGATACGGTGGGCTATCTGGCGGAAGAAGCCATCCGCCTCGCTATCCTTGATGCTGTCCGTACAGCTGAGGCTATGGGTGGTCGTCCGGCATACAGGAATATTGCGGGAAACGAAACGGGAAAATGACTGATGGAGCCAATTGGATGGTTGTGTTTAGTTGTCCATGGCTTTTCATACTCATTGACAATCATGCATTTGCCATTTATAATGGAATGTACCCATAAGGGGATGTACCGGTTTCGACAGGAGATTCTAGTCCATAAACAGCGAGTCGGGATTCCATCTACCCCGTGAAACGGTGGACAAACTTAAACGCAAAACGTGATTTTGCTTTAGCAGCCTAATCTGCTAATGTCCCCTGGCGTTTTCCTATGACTCCAGGCTGACATCAATCAATAGGATACCGGAGAAGGATGTTCGGGACTTCCGAGGGAAACCAATTCCGAAATCGGCAAAGGCAGTTTGTTCCTGTACGATACTTTGCTTAAATATCAAACAGGCACTGCACTCGGAGAAATTTATGGGACAGGCTTTTTGGACAGGGGTTCGACTCCCCTCATCTCCACCAATGATGACAGGACCACGAAAGTGGTCCTTTTATTGTGCAGGGAAATATAGAAACAGAGGCGTCCTATGGCTGCATCAGGATCTCCCTCTGAGACCATCCTTGAATATGCAGGCCTTGGGAGAAGGGCCGTGACAAAGGCACAGGATGGATGCCGCGAAGCGGATGGCTCACGGTAAGCGGATCGCTGACAATCGTCTTACGATATGAGGTTCTGATCAGTGATTGTGACCAATATCCCATTGACAACATTTAATAAATTGAATATAATAAATATATAATAGGTTACAGAAATAAATGCTGAAAAATAAAGGAGTGATTTGTATGATGGGTCCGATTTCCGGTATAGATAATGTAAATCAGGTCATCGCAAAGGGCGATGTGATTTTAGGATTTTCTTCTCCCACCTGCGGTTATTGCCGCAAGATGCGTCCCATGATGGAAAAGATAGCCGGCTCATTGCCGGTACCGATTTATGGAGTCAATGTGGAAGAGGATAAAGATGTAGCTGAACGATTTGAGGTAACGGCGACCCCAACTCTCATCTATTTCCACAATGGAAAACCGGTGGACCGGATTGTTGGTTCCAATGGAGTAGGATTTGAAGATTTAAAGGCATTCGTAGAAAGATCTCATAAATAAATGAATTGGCAGGGATACAATATGTTGCACCCCTGCTTTTTGTTTGAAATTCTTTTGGCGAGGCCCACGATGGACAGGACACGTGATACAATAAAAAGTAGCGAAAACCACATGATTCATGGAGGAAGTGAGATTTATGGAAAGAGGAGCAGCCAATCTGACAAGGGCAGAACTCCTGGAATTGGGAATGCAGTACAAACAGATCCGGAATTATGAGAAAGCAAAGGAGTATCTGAAAGAAGCTTCCCTGCAGGGAAGCGGTAAAGCCATGAAGGAACTCTTTAGACTGGGATATAATTTTTATAAAGAAAAAGACTATGCCCAGGCTTTTGACTGCTTTGAAATTCCTTCAAGAATGGGTCATGCTCCAAGTACCTTGTATCTGGGGCGGATGTATGAGTTTGGCTATGGCAAAAGGACCAATATCCAGAAAGCCTTCGATCGGTATGCAGAGTCCTACCAGCAGGGGCTTGCCCTGGGAGCTTATTATGCCGGGCGGCTCATGATGGCAGATGCGCTCCACTCCGAAGAAGTACGGGAAATTGCTATCAGCTGGTTTAAAGAGGCCATTGCCGGTGGCGTTTATAAGGACTATGCAGAAATAGGCAAACTGTATCTGAATCGTGGTGCGAAAGAGAGACCCGGCGACCCGGTAAAAAACGATAAAACGGCCTTATCCTGGTTCCTTCGCGGTGCTGTTCATGGCGATAATATGTGCCGGGAAATAGCAGCAGACTGTTTTATCCATGGAATAGGAACCGAGGTCAATGTAAGAAGAGGGCTGGAGCTCTACGCCCAGGCCTTTCATGATGGCAGTAAATCTGTCTGCCGCGCTTTGGGAAATCTATATTTCCAGGGAGATGGTGTTCATAAGAATATAGATCTTGCCATAGCCTGGTACCTGAAGGGCTATGAACGGGGCGACAAGAGATGCCGTTACGAGGCAGGCCGGGTCGCTTACAGGGCAGGTCAGTTCTTTCCGGGGGCAGGAAAAGAGGAAAAAGAAAGAGCTCTGAAGTATCTGAACCAGGCGGCGTCATTGGGGTACGCCGATGCCTATGATGACCTGGCCCGGGTAAGCCGGGAAGAGGGAAACGAAAAGAAATTTGTGATCCTTTTGAAACAGGGCATGAAGGCAGGCAGCGACCTGTGCCGCAGGAATCTCATCGATTTCTACTGCAGAAAAGCCGCATCCCTTTTGGAGGAAACAAGAGAAGAAGTGGCTCCGGATAAACTGAATACCAATAAAGACAAACTGGGTAAAATATTCGATGACTCCCAGACCAAAGTCAAAATGGCGGCCGAATACTATAAGAAAGCAGCCCGAGCCGGCGATGATGATTCCTGGGCCGTCCTTGCCCGGATGTACCTGTATATCGGTGATGCTCTGGAAGTTGAGGATAAGGATTTTATAAAAGCCGCTAAAAATGGGTATACTTCGGGTCTCTTGAACACAAGGGTGCTCCTTTGGCGTTACTATGCAGGCCCGACTCCAACGGACGGGGAAATCCTGCACCAGGAAAATCCGAAGCAGGCATTTCTTCTGGCCAGGCAGCTGGCAGCGGAAGGATATACCGATTTCTACAAGATTCTTTCAGACTACTATCGAGATGGTTATGGTACCAAAAAGAGTGCCCGCCTTGCTAAGATATGGGCGAATAAGGTGAGGGTGTAATTGAGAGGAGGCAGTGGCTGAAGCCAGGGTGCTGTCCTTCGGGCAGGGTTCAAGGAAAGAAATATATATAGCGGCGCTTTTTACACGTGTAGTATACATCCATTCCGTATTTCTGGCTTGTCGTGCCGCTTGCAGTGTCCAATTCATCCGATGTCATAGCAAAAGGAGTGAATATCATGCAGCTTTCAGAGTATTTAGATAACGTAAGACGGAAGAATCCGCTGGTCCACCATATTACAAATTATGTCACTGTCAATGACTGTGCCAATGCGTGTCTTGCCATTGGTGCTTCTCCGGTTATGGCCGATGCCATTGATGAAGCCGGAAGCATGGCCTCCATTTCTTCTGCTCTTGTTTTGAATATAGGTACATTGAACGTAAATAAAGTAGAATCCATGATGGTTGCCGGCCGCAGTGCAAACGCGGGACATAAACCGGTGGTCTTTGACCCTGTGGGCTGCGGGGCCACGCCATTCCGGAACCGGATGGCTGATGAAATCATGAACAATGTATCCATGACCGTGGTTCGAGGGAATATGTCAGAAATCGCATCTCTCGGCGGCCAGAATGTATTTACCAAAGGCGTCGATGCAGGAGAAACGGCTGATATAAAGACAGCAATTCCCATGGCCGCTTCATTGGCTGAAAAGTGGCATTCCATCGTCGTTATCAGTGGCGAAACGGATATTATTACCGACGGAAAAAAGACGGTACTTATCCATAATGGCTGTCCGGAAATGTCGCTGATTACAGGATCCGGATGCATGTGCACCACAGTGATTGGCGCTTTCTGCGGGGCAAATCCGGAGCATCCCCTGGAAAGTGCCGCTGCCGCCATGGGGGCCATGGGCCTTGCCGGTGAACGGGCATGGAAGGACTGGGGGAAAGAGGGGTTTGGTCATTTCCATATGGCCATCATCGATGAACTGGGAAAGATGACCGGAAAATCCCTTGAGCAAGGAGTGCGCTATGAAGAATGTTGACTATACCCTGTACCTGGTGACAGACAGGAACCAGCCGGCACCGGGGACCTTTGAAAAAGTGGTGGAAGAAGCCGTTCGCGGCGGAGCGACACTGGTGCAGCTTCGGGAAAAATCAGGAGATACGGGGCTTCTGTATGAAAGGGCCCGTCAGCTTAAAGAGGTTACAGATACCCTCCATGTACCCCTCATCATTGACGACCGCATTGACATCATGATGGCCGTTGATGCCGATGGTGTCCATGTAGGACAATCCGACATGCCCGCTTCAGTGGCAAGAAAAATGATTGGGAGTGACAAAATCCTCGGTGTATCGGCCGGCACGCTGGAAGAAGCGGTGAAAGCAGAAAAGGACGGCGCCGATTATCTGGGAGTAGGGGCCATGTTTCCCACGGCCACCAAGACAGACGCTGATATTACATCCATGGAGACACTGAAGAAAATCCTGGAAACTGTTCATATTCCGGTGGTTGTCATTGGTGGCATCAATCAAAAGACCATTCCTCAATTCAAAGGCCTGGATATTGCAGGCTACGCCATAGTCTCTGCCATTATGGCCAGTAGAAAGCCAAAAGAAGCGGCGGCGGAACTTAAAGGACTGATTCATAATAACTGTTGATCCCAATGGTTAAAGAAGATAGAAATTAGATACCTGCTGGTGTTTTGCCGGACATTCCGGTGGAGGACCTGCAGGTTTTTGAGTGAAGAGAGAAGAGGAAAGAGGGAAGATCGAAGCCGCAGGCGTTAGATGATTTGCTTACCATTCCCCCTGAATCACTGCGCTTGCCAGGCGTTATCTCCCAGCTGCTTAACTGCTTACAGTTGTCAGCTTACGGCTTACAGGAAATCAGCCGCTCCGCGGCATTCGTCATGCGGCGAAGCCGCTATTCCACCTTATGCCCCGGTGCGAAGCACCCACAGCCCGGTTGGCGAGCGAAGCGATGCCAACCCACCACCTTTATGCCCTATACATACGATCTGCCGGAACCTCCCAATATATAAAAAGCGGCGCCATATGAATTGATGCGCCGCACCACCATTCCTCATTCCTGACTTTTTAAAATTCCCTGTTGACACAAAAGCCAACTCATGGTATCATCATACCTGTCGCCGCGAGGGCGGCGGACCCGAGCGGTTCCTTCCAAAAGAACTTCAAAAAAGTGCTTGACAAAAGAAACCGGTTCGTGGTAAAATAATCAAGTCGCTTGAAGAGCGATGATTCTTTGAAAACTGAACAGTACAGCGAACGAATAAGCCGATGTACGAGGCAGAAATGCCGAGCAATTTTAATGAGTAAGTAAGGCAATAAACAAGAGCCAAACGAACAATCTATCATGGAGAGTTTGATCCTGGCTCAGGACGAACGCTGGCGGCGTGCTTAACACATGCAAGTCGAACGAGAGGAGAAGAGAAGCTTGCTTCTTTTCGAATCGAGTGGCAAACGGGTGAGTAACACGTAAACAACCTGCCTTCAGGATGGGGACAACAGACGGAAACGACTGCTAATACCGAATACGCTCAAAGGGCCGCATGGCCTATTGAGGAAAGGGTGGCCTCTACCTGTAAGCTATCGCCTGAAGAGGGGTTTGCGTCTGATTAGGCAGTTGGTGAGGTAACGGCCCACCAAACCTACGATCAGTAGCCGGTCTGAGAGGATGAACGGCCACACTGGAACTGAGACACGGTCCAGACTCCTACGGGAGGCAGCAGTGGGGAA
>NZ_UQKJ01000007.1 GCF_900541605.1 uncultured Dialister sp.
TACGGCACGAATGACTGACGGAAATATAGGGTGGGTAGCGCCGCAGGCGAATCAGTTTTCCTAGCTGCTAGCCGCTAGAAGCTAGAAGCTAGAAGCCCCGTGCGAGTGACTCTACCCGTCAACACCGAATACCAACAGCTCGACAAACTGAAATGTTGCATCTTCTTCAATAAAAAAAAACAGTGGAATGAAATTCTTCACTCCACTGTCTTTTTTATTATCTTCAGATCTTTCTTCCTGGATATGCCTTGAGGCCATGGGCCAGGAGGGTAATGGCCCTTTCCAGGTCCCTGCAGTTCAGCACATAGGCCAGGCGGGCTTCATCGATGCCCTTGCCCGGTTCCGCATAGAAACCGTTGCCCGGGGCAATCATTACGGTTTCCCCGTCTTCTTCGAAGTCCTTCAGCATCCAGATAGCGAATTTTTCCGCATCATCCACAGGGAGTTTTACCATGACGTAGAAAGCACCCTTGGGGTCCGAAGAAATGACGCCCGGAATTTTCGCAAGTCCGGCAGCGATGGTATCGCGGCGTTTCTTGTATTCCTTATTGACCTCTTCCAGATAGGATTTCGGTGTATCGTAGAGAGCAGCCGCCCCCACCTGTTCTACCGTTGGCACACAGAGGCGGGCCTGGCAGAATTTATTGATCTGGGTGGTGAAGTCTTCATTCTTGCTGATCAGGCATCCGATGCGGGCACCGCAGGCACTGTACCGCTTGGACACGGAGTCCACAATGATGAGGTTATCTGCCAGGTCATCGTAGGTGCCAAAGCTGGTATAAGCTCCATCGTATACGAATTCCCGGTACACTTCATCCGCAATGAGGGCCAGGCCATGTTTCTTGACCACCGAAGCAATCATGTCCATTTCGGCCTTCGTATACACTACGCCCGTGGGGTTGCCGGGGTTCGTCAGAAGAATGGCCCGGGTCTTATCGGTAACATATTTTTCTACCGTATCCTTGTCCGGCAGGCGATAGCCGTTTTCGGCACTGGTAGGAACAGCTCTTACATGGGCCCCTGCAATCTTGGCGAAGGAATTGTAGTTTGCATAGAACGGCTCAAATACAAGGATTTCATCCCCCGGATCACAGAGGGTGAGGGCTGCCAGTTCCAGTGCTTCGCTGCCGCCGGCGGTGACATAGATATTCTTTTCACTGTACTCCATGCCCCATTCTTTGTAGTACTTCTGGATCTGGTGAATCAGGTGCATATCGCCCTGGGACTGTCCGTAGGCAATAGTTTTCTTGTCAAACTTCCGGATGGCTTCCATAAACTGGGGCGGCGTCTCAATATCGGGCTGTCCGATATTCAGATGGTACACTTTCTTCCCTGCCTTCTGGGCTTCCTGGGCATAGGGTCCCAGCTTACGAATCGGTGATGTGGTCAGGCTTAATGCTCTCCGTGAAATCTTCATGTTGACACCTTCCTGTGACTGAACTATGAGGAAATAATTGTATATCTACATTATATAACGAATCTTCAATTCTGCCACTGGGGATGGGAGAGATTTGAAATTTGAAGCAAGAGAATGGAGTTCTGCGGTTTTGCCGCAGATAATAATCAGATGAAACCAACGGTACCCGCCGTTTGGAATCCGTTTCCCGCCTGAAAACAGACAAAGCAAAAGGGCTCTGTCATTTCTGACAGAGCCCACATTTGTGGCGGAGAGAGGGGGATTCGAACCCCCGTGCCGGTATTCGCCGGCAACATGATTTCCAATCATGCACCTTAAACCGCTCGGACACCTCTCCATGCTGCTTATCCCTGACCTCTCGGTCAGCGCCTTATTGATTTGTATCAGTGGTTGACTGACTTATATAGTATACCAAGCGGGGCTATAGATGTCAAGCGTTTTTGTAATTTTTTCAGATTCTTCTTTTCCCCATTCATAGGATGAACTGTCAGCCCGCCAGCAACCTGTTCCATCAATATATTACTTCCACCAGGCAGAGGCCCTGGGGCGGGGCGGTGAAGCCGGCGCCGGAGCGGTCTTTGGCCTCGAAAACCGAGGGGATGGAATCCGCTTCCCTTTTTCCTTCCCCTATTTCCACCAGGGTGCCCACCATGATACGGATCATATTCTGGAGGAATCCGTCTCCCCAGAAGTCCAGATGAAGTTCCCCCCTTTCTTCTGTCAGGACGATATCCTCCACCGTCCGGACAGCGGACTTTTTCATATGCCTGTTGCCGCAGAAAGAGGTGAAATCATGGGTGCCCAAAAGGAGGGCGGCCCCTTTCTTCATGGCATCTACGTCCAGTTTTTCTCCCAGCTGCCACACATACCGCCGGGCAAAAACATCCTTTTCGGAGGACATACGGATCCGGTAGCGGTAATGCTTGGTCCTGGCAGAAAAGCGGCTGTGGAAACGGTCTTCCTTTTCCTCCAGGCGATGGATGGAAATGTCGTCCGGCAGGGCCCGGTTCCAGGCATCTTCCAGTTTCTCCGCCGGATACGGGCCTTCCAGATGCACATTGGCATACTGTCCCAGGGCATGGACCCCGGCGTCAGTCCTTCCGGCGCCAATGACCTGTCCTTTTTCACCGGTTACTTTCTCCAGGGTCTCTTCCAGTTTTCCCTGGATAGTTTCCTTCGTCCTTGTCTGCCGCTGCCATCCTTCGTACCGGCTGCCATCATAGGAAACGGTAAATCCGTAGTTTTTCATCTTCATCTCTCCCTGTAACAGATTCCCTTTATATCATTTACAGGCATTATAGCAATATTGGCGGATAGAAGAAAGCCCCTGTTTCCTGTGATCTGTCAGTTTCAGAAAAGTTTATATTTCCCATAAGAAAAAAGGCAAATAACAGGCGATAGGGGTATGTTATAATAAGTAAAGTACCATCTATCCTGATTTATCGGAAAGGGATGTCCTTTTCCGGGAAAGTGAGTGATTTTATGAAAAAAGTTCTGATTGCCTTTGGTATGGCCGCAGCCATTGCAGCAGGCACCCTGTCTGTTTCGGCAGCCAACTTCTGGAAATATAATGATACCGTGTCCATCGACATGGATGAAGCCAGCGTGAAGCACACTACCAATGGCCATGAAATCCTGAATTTCGTAGCTGTGGAAGCCATCGAAGGCGGCACCTGCACCTATACCTATGCCTATGACCGTACCGCCGGCACCATCCAGGTGGTAGAAATGGAAAAAGAGACGAAGGCCCTCCACTATACAAGCAACTTCACCCCCACTTCCATCAATTCCACAAATCCCGTCATCCGTGCCCGGGCCCAGATGGCAGAAGCCGTTTACCAGAGAAAGGTGAACCATAAGAAATAATGGAACTGGAAAAACCGGAAACACCGCAGGAAATCAGTGAAAACCTGATTCACTTCATCGCTCGGTCTCCCTCTGTCTTCCATGGAGTCCATGGAATCAAAGCAGCCCTTCTTTACTCCGGATTCACGGAAATCCGGGAAGAAGACCCCTGGCACATCGAAAAAGGCGGGAAATATGTGGTCACCCGGAATGGCAGCGCCCTCATCGCTTTCACCGTACCGGAAGAGGGAGCCCGTTCTTTCCGCATCATCGCATCCCACTGCGATTCCCCCACCTTCAAAATCAAGGAAAATCCGGAAATGAAAAAGGGCCCCTATGTGACCCTCAACGTGGAAGGCTACGGCGGTATGATCATGTCCACCTGGCTGGACCGTCCCCTGTCCGTGGCTGGCCGGCTCATTGTCCGGGAAAATGGCCATCTGGCGGAAAAGCTGGCTGCCGTAGACGGCACTATGCTCGTCATCCCTTCCGTGGCTATCCATATGGACCGGAACGTAAACCATAAAAAGGACTGGAATATCCAGACCGACCTTTCTCCCCTCTACGGCATGACCGGTGGGAAATCATCCTTCCTGGATGTTGTCGCCGCTTCAGCCGGAGTGAAGAAAGAAGACATTCTGGCCCATGACCTGTACCTCTACAGCCGGGTTCCCGGCACCCTCTGGGGAGAGGACAGGGAATTCATTTCCTCCCCGAAGCTCGATGACCTGCAGTGCGCCTTTGCCGCCTTCCGCGGATTCGTAGCCGGAAAGAAGGAAAAGGCCATTTCCCTCTACGCCCTCTTCGATAACGAAGAAGTGGGAAGCGGCACGGCCAACGGCGCCGGATCCACCTTCCTTTCCAATATACTCCTGCGGCTGTCCCTGTCCCTGGGGTATTCCTATGACGAAACCATGGCCATGATCGCCGGCAGCTTCATGATTTCTGCAGACAACGCCCACAGCGTGCACCCGAACCACGAAGAATACGCAGACCCCGTAAACCGGCCTGTCATCAATAAGGGTATCGTTATCAAGTACAACGCCCAGCAGCGCTACGCCACAGACGCACTGTCCGCTGCCCGGTTCAAGAACCTCTGTGAGGAAATCCATATCCCCACCCAGACATTCACCAACCGCAGTGATAACCCCGGCGGCTCCACCCTTGGAAATATTTCCAATACGAAAGTCGCCATGCCTACGGTGGATATCGGCCTTTCCCAGCTGGCCATGCACTCGTCCTACGAGACCGCCGGCACCCTGGATACCGCATACCTCGCCGCCGCTTCGGCGAAGTTTTTTGACTGAACACAGACTCCATAAAAGACCTCCTTCGGGAGGTTTTTTTCGTGAAACCGGCCATGCTATAATGAACGTAGAAAGCTGCGCCTGTTCCGCAGCAGACACATAATGTATATACCGGTGAATCCGCCTCCAGCCATTCACCGCTGTCCGAAGGCCTTTGCCCAGGGAGGATGCCATGAAATTACGAATCGCACTGATACAGATGCAGGTAGAAATGGGAAATCCGGAAAGAAATTTTGCCCATGCCAAAGAGATGATGGAAGAAGCCATGGAACGAAAGCCGGACATCCTGGTCCTTCCGGAAACATGGAACACCGGATTCTTCCCCAGGGAAAATCTGGCAGATCTGGCCGACAAAGAAGGGAAAGAGACTTCCCGTCTCCTTTCAGAAACCGCATCCCGGTACGCCGTGAATATCGTGGGCGGTTCCACGGCTGTACAGGAAGGCAATGATATTTACAACCGGTCCATGGTCTTCGACCGCAAGGGAGACCTTGTTTCTACTTATGATAAGATGCACGGCTTCTCCCTCTCCGGGGAGCCCGGCTATTTCCGTATGGGAAACCACCTCTCCCATTTTACCCTGGACGGCATTGAATGCTCCATGGCCATCTGCTACGACATCCGGTTCCCGGAACTTATCCGCCGGGAAGCGCTGGCAGGAGTGGACCTGTTCTTCGTCCCTGCGGCCTGGCCGAAGATTCGGAACGCCCACTGGGTCCGCCTGAACCAGGCCCGGGCCATAGAGAACCAGTTCTACCTGGCCGCCGTGAACCAGGCCGGCCATTCCGGGGATACGGATTACGCCGGAGAATCCCTGCTTCTAGACCCCTGGGGTGAAGATATCTGCCATCTGGAAGACACGGAGGAAATCGCCTACGGCCGTATGGACACGGACGTCATCAAAGAAGTGTGGACACAGATCAACGTATTTCGGGACCGCCGGCCGGAGTGGGACCGGGTCGAATAGGAAATACAACCTGCCAGGGAAGTACAGAGTAATTTCTGACAATAAAAAAAGCTCCTGCAATAATGCAGGAGTTTTTTTATTGTCAGAAATGGTAATTCAGGCCGATACCTACGCCGCCTTCGTTATCCACATCATCCCTGTCGTAGTAGGTATAATTCAGGTCCACGTCGAAGGATGTGGGCACCAGGTCCAGCTGCAGGCCTGCCTTGTACTGTCTTTCCTCGCTGGAAACAAGGAGTCCCGCATAGGCATCCAGAGGTCCCAGCACATTGGCCCTGCCTTCTACCAGGCCAAACATTCTGGCATCCCGGTCATAGTAATTCCGGCTGCCCGCACCGATGTAGAGATGGCCGATCCTGTATTTTGCATACACATCGGTCTCATTGCCCCGATGGTTCCAGTGGCGCACCTCGGCGCCTACGGCTACTTTCGGAATCGGCTTCACTTCGATATGGGCGCTGTGGATGCCATCGGCTGCTCCGTTGTATCCATAGCCCACTTCCGTATCCATAATGCCGCCAATAGCGCTGGCTGATCCGGCGCCGCCGGCCAGAAGCGCCGCCATGGCTGCCAGACATACAAGTTTCTTCATATGGGGTCCCCCTTTCTTAAATATTGGTTCTTTGTCTTTATTATATACCAGATGGTACAGGAAATTAAGAAATTTTTGTGGAGACTGAGGTTAAAGGAAATGGGACTCATGTTTCCGATGGGCTTTCCGCTATCCGCTTACAGCTTACCGGGAACCGGCTGCTTCGCAACAGTGTCAGGTGGCTGAGTGTGCATGCGAATGGACGGTGCTTCCCTGGAGTCCAGGATCCCCTGCCTGTTTGAACGTACACATCAGCATTCAAAAAAGGTGGGCCCATAAAGGGTCCACCTTTTTAACCAGCCAATTATTGCTGGCTCTTCTTTACGTTAGCGTTCTTATAACGAGCCTGACGGGAAAGAACCATCTTTCTCATGCGGATGCTCTTTGGTGTTACTTCTACCAGTTCATCATCGTTGATCCATTCCAGTGCGGATTCCAGGGTGAACTTGCGGCAGGGCGGCAGCTTGATAGCTTCATCGGAGCCGGAAGCACGGGTATTGGTGAGGTGCTTCTTCTTGCAGGGGTTCACGTCCATATCCTGGTCACGGGAGTTTTCACCGACGATCATGCCTTCATAAACTTCCACGCCCGGTTCCAGGAACAGTTCGCCCCTGTCCAGGATGGAGTTCAGGCCATAGGCAGTGGTAACGCCGGCTTCGAAGGCCACAAGGGATCCCCTTGTTCTTTCAGGAATATCGCCTTTGTAGGGAGCATAGCCCTGGAATACGTGGTACATGATACCGGTGCCACGGGTGGTGGTGAGGAGTTCATTACGGAAGCCGATGAGGCCGCGAGCAGGAATGGAGAATTCCATCTTCATGTAGCCTGCCAGTTCTTCCATGGAAATCATTTCCGCTCTTCTCGGTCCAAGACCTTCCATGACGGCGCCCATGAATTCCTGGGGTACTTCAATGGTGAGCCGTTCCAGCGGTTCACATTTCTTGCCGTTAATGACTTTATAAATAACCTGGGGTTTCGATACTTCCAGTTCAAATCCTTCACGGCGCATGGTTTCAATCAGCACGGACAAATGGAGTTCGCCGCGGCCGGAAACTTTGAAAGCATCGGAGGTATCCGTATCTTCTACACGGAGGGCCACGTTGGTTTCGATTTCCTTATAGAGACGGGCACGGATGTGGCGGGATGTTACGAAGTCCCCTTCCTTGCCGGCGAAGGGGCTCTTGTTGACATGGAATACCATGGACAGGGTCGGTTCGTCGATGTGGATGGATGGAAGGGCTTCCGGATTTGCAGCATCGGCTACGGTTTCACCGATGTTGATGTCCTTGAAACCTGCCATGGCGATGATATCGCCGGCCTTCACTTCCTGTACGGGGGTCCGTTTCATTCCCTGCCAGGTAAAGAGGGAACCGATATGATCGCTACGGATCTTGGTGCCATCTGTAATGGCTACAGGCATGCCCTGTCTGGCAGTGCCCCGGGTAATACGGCCGATGGCCACTTTGCCCAGGTAATCATCTGCTTCCAGCGTGGTCACCATGACCTGCAGACCGCCGTCGGGATCCACGTCGGGGCAGGGGCAGTACTTCAGGATTGCATCAAAGAGGGGTCCCAGGTCCTTGCCTTCATCGTTCATATGGAGCTTGGCAATGCCGTTTCTGGCAGAGCAGTAAATGAGCGGGAAATCGAGCTGTTCATCATCCGCTTCCAGTTCGATAAACAGGTCCAGGATTTCGCCTTCCACATCGGAAATGCGCTGGTCCGGACGGTCGATTTTATTGATGACGACGATTGGTTTCAGCTTATGTTCCAGTGCCTTGCGGAGAACGTACTTCGTCTGGGGCATTGGGCCTTCATGGGCATCTACCAGCAGGAGAACGCCATCTACCATGTTGAGGATACGTTCTACTTCGCCGCCGAAATCTGCATGCCCTGGGGTATCAACGATATTGATTTTCACGCCGTTGTGCATGACAGAGGTATTTTTTGCCAGAATGGTAATGCCTCTTTCCCGTTCAATCGGGTTGGAGTCCATGACACGTTCTGCCACTTTCTGGTTATCTCTGAAAACATGGCTCTGTTTCAGCATGGCATCCACAAGAGTCGTCTTGCCATGGTCGACATGGGCGATAATGGCAATGTTACGGATATCTTCTCTTTTCATTTCTTCTTCTTTCCCCCTCGGGTATACAGCAAAAAACAATGTATCTCCGTTATTATAGCACAGAGAAAAGGGATTGTTTATAGTATCGGTAAATACGGTTTATTATAACATACCGGGAGGCTGCAGGTAAAGGGAAATATGAATGAGAGATTGAGATTGAGATCGAGATCGAGATCGAGAATCGTCCACCTGCGGCGCTTCCCAAT
Organism: uncultured Dialister sp.; assembly: GCF_900541605.1. Classification (GTDB taxonomy): domain Bacteria; phylum Bacillota; class Negativicutes; order Veillonellales; family Dialisteraceae; genus Dialister. The sequence goes on from NZ_UQKJ01000007.1 coordinate 8,460, forward strand.
CTGTGCGCCGCCACCTTCATTCCTAATTCCTAATTTCTCATTCCCGATTATTTCCGCGCCGCCACTTTCCCCTTAACAGCCTTTCCCTTGTTCCTCCCTTATTCATGCTATAATAGGATAAAACTTATCCAAGGAAAGAGACTGTACAAAAATGAATGAATCTATCTACGGCGCCTGGAAAGAGGTGCTTCCCAAAATCATGGAATCCCTGGTTTCCCGGATCCAGGAATTTAACCGCTCCCACCAGGAAGAATACGGCGAAGGGGCCTATGAACACCTGATTTACCGCATCAAGTCAGAGGACAGTATGGTGGAAAAATGCCACCGCAAGGACCTGCCCCCTACACCGGTGTCTGCCCTCTACGATATCCACGATGCCATCGGCCTCCGTATTGTCTGCTGTTTCCTTAATGACATCTACGACAATATCCGGTTCATTTCTTCCCTCCCCGGTGTGACGGTGGTGAAAGGCAAGGATTACATCAAAAACGCCAAGCCCAACGGGTATCGGAGCTACCACATGATCATCGACGTGGAGGCCCCCTTTGAAGATGTGAAAGGGCATACCCCCGGCCATTTCTTCGTGGAAATCCAGCTTCGTACCATTGCCATGGATTCCTGGGCCAGCCTGGAACACCAGATGAAGTACAAGAAGGATATCAGGAACCCGGAAATGATTACAAGGGAACTGAAGCGCTGCGCCGATGAGTTGGCGTCCTGCGACTTGTCCATGCAGACCATCCGGAATCTGATCCGCCAGGAGCATTGAGAAGCTGGTATGAGTCTTCTCCGGGCGCCGGCCTCAGGCTGCATCCGGAGAAGCGCCGGAATATTCGACACTAAAGGAGTATGATCATATGCGTTTACTTCTTGCAGAAGATGAAAAAGACATGGCCGATGTGCTGCTGGCCATATTCAAGCACCAGGGCTTTGAAGCGGATTGGGCGGAAAATGGAGCCATCGCCGTGGACCTGGCCCAAAAGAAAAATTACGACTGCATGATTTTTGATATCATGATGCCCGTGAAAGACGGCATTACGGCGCTGAAGGAGCTCCGTGAAGCAGGCGACGTGACGCCGGTCATCATGCTCACCGCCAAATCCGAAGTGGACGACCGCATTACGGGCCTCGATTCCGGCGCCGATGACTACCTCACAAAGCCCTTCGCCATCGGGGAGCTGCTGGCCCGCATCCGTTCTCTCACCCGCCGGAATAAGGACTTCACCCCCACCATCCTCTCCGCCGGTTCCACAAGTCTGGACACGGAAGAACAGGAGCTGTCGGCCCACAATTCCATCCGCCTCTCCGGTAAGGAAACAAAGCTCATGAAACTATTCATGCTCAATGAAAATAAGGAGCTTTCCACGTCCTACCTATTTCAGAAAATCTGGAGCGGCGAAGAGGGGGTCGATGAGAGCGTGGTCTGGATTTACATTTCTTATCTCCGGGAAAAGCTGTCCGCCATCAATTCGGACCTCTCCATTTTCGGAGAAGAGGGGCAGTCGTTCCGCCTTGCCCTGAGGGAGGACTAGTATGAACATCATCAGGCGGCTTCGGCGGCAGTTCATCCTTCTCGCCACCCTGGCCATCGTTATCATTGTGGTAGGCGCCCTGGGCCTCATCAATCTTATGGGATACTACGGCATGCGCACCCATTGCCTGGACACCATGACCTATATCACCCAGAACGGCGGCAGCCTCCCTTCCCGCATCCGCGGCGGGGACAGTTCCTTCTGGAACAGCCAGTTCGGGACCACCTGGCCCGAGGATACGCCGGAATCGCCCTACCTGATCCGCTACTTTTCCATCCGCCTGGACAGTGAAAACCGGATTACCGGGGCCAATGTAAAAAATATCGTCGCCTTTTCTGAAGAACAGGCCGTGGAGTTTGCTAAGATTGCCCTGAGCGCTCCTTCGGATGTAGGGTTTCTCCAGAAAAACAAAGCCCGTTACGGATATATGAAAACAGCCACCGCCGATGGAGGCACCCTCATTGTCATTCTGGACTGCACGAGAGAATTTTCCGATGTCCATACCTTTATGTCCTACTCCATGTGGTTCGGGCTCATCTGCATCCTCCTCTATGTACTGATTTTCGCCGTCCTGTCAAACCGGGCCATTGCTCCCTTCGTCCGGAACCTGGAGAACCAGAAACGGTTCATTACCAACGCCAGCCATGAGCTGAAAACGCCGCTGGCCATTATCTCTGTCAATGCGGAAGCCATGGAAATGATGAATGGGAAAAACCAGTGGACCGAGGGTATCCTGAAGCAGGTCCGCCGTATGTCCGGCCTCATCGGCCATCTCATTCTCCTTTCCAAGGCCGGCGAAACCACGAAGGCCCAGCTGAACAAGGTTCCCTTCGACCTCACAAAGCTCCTTTCCCAGAGCCGGGAGGACTTTGAACTTCTGGCGGAAGGACAGCACAAAAAGCTCACCATTTCCTGCCCGCCGGAAACCGTGGTGAAAACCGATGAGAAGTACCTGACTGAAATTATCCATATCCTTCTGGATAACGCCGTAAAGTACTGCGATGATAATGGCACCATTGCCATTGACGCAGAAAAGGGAAAGAAGAAGGACAGCATCCTCCTCACTGTTTCCAATGATTACAAGGACGGGGCCCACGTGGACTACTCCCGTTTCTTTGAACGGTTCTATCGGAATGACGAGTCCCACAACAGCAAAAAAGCGGGTTACGGCATAGGCCTTTCCATCGCGAAAGAGCTGTCTTCCCTCCTTTCCATCCCCCTGTCCGTCACCTACAAAGATGGCCGGATATCCTTCCACCTGCTCCTGAAAACGAAATAAAGTCAAATTTCTGCCTTGACAGAAACTATTCCCTGTTTTATCCTTGTCTTCGGAAGGTATGTTCCGGACGGACCCGTATGGGCATCTCCCAGGGAGAGCCTGAAATGGGAATGCCGGAGACCCGCCAAAGGGAGTTTTCCCATTTCCCCGCGTAGTATCAGCTGAGCTGCAGCGGACAGGAATTGGAAATAGCCCAAGGGAATACCGTTCCAAAAAAATTCATATCGCTTGGATTGTAATGACCGAGACGAATGCAGAGATTTCAATAACAGCCGCATCCTTTTCGGGTGCGGTTTTTTTTACATCCCTTTTCCGGAGAATTCCTGGCAGCTCCCTCTGGGCAGGCTCTTTTGGGCTGTGTCTTACCAGCAGCGGGGAAACAGGGTTCCAGGAAAGCGCATTCCTTTTGGAGTGCGCCTTTTTTATTGAAATCCTGTCCCGTTGTTGCAGAAAAGCAGTGGGAAAATTTCCCGGAAAGGACGACAAAATGATTGTCTACCACAAGATTAAAGAGCTGAAGGATTTCGTACACCAGTGCAAAAAGGAAGGAAAGACCATCGGCCTCGTAACCACCATGGGTGCCCTCCATGAGGGCCATGCCTCCCTCATCAGGGCTGCCCACAAAGAAAACGATGTAACCATTACCACGGTATTCGTAAACCCCACCCAATTTGGTCCCAATGAAGACTATGCGAAATACCCGAGGACCCTGGACCACGACTGCCAGGTAGCGGAAGCAGCAGGAGCGGACCTGCTCTTTGCGCCAAGCCCGGAAGAAATGTACCCCCACAAAGATCCCACCTGGGTAGAAGTGACAGGCCCCATCACGAAAGTTCTCTGCGGCCGCACAAGACCTATCCATTTCCGGGGTGTGGCTACGGTATGCACCAAGTTCTTCAACCTCACCGAATGCGATCGGGCTTACTACGGACTGAAAGATGCCCAGCAGACCCAGGTACTGGAACGGATGGTGGAAGACCTGTTCATGAACGTTAAACTCCGGATCATGCCCATTGTCCGGGAAGCAGACGGCCTGGCGAAGAGTTCCCGGAATGTCTACCTTTCCCCGGAGGAGCACAAGGCAGCCCTCGTCCTTTCCCGGAGCCTTAAACACGCCAAGGAAGCCTTTGAAAAGGGCGAACGGAGCAAGGAAAAACTGATTTCCCAGGTCACTGAAGAAATCAAAGGAGAGCCCATGAGCGACATCGATTATGTGGAAATGTACGGCATGCCGGGGCTCACAGACGTTTCCGATACCATCCATGGAAAGGTGCTCCTGGCGGTGGCTGTGAAATTCGGAAAGACAAGACTCATTGATAACGTGGTACTGGAGGCAGAATAATGACATATACAATGATGCATGGGAAAATTCACCGGGCTACGGTGACAGAAGCAAATCTGGAATACATGGGAAGCATCACCATTGACCAGGACCTCATGGATGCCGCCGGCATCCTGCCCGGTGAGCGGGTACAGATCTGCAACAACAATAACGGCGCCCGCCTGGAAACCTATACGATCCCCGGCAAGCGGGGAAGCGGAGTCATCTGCCTGAACGGAGCCGCTGCCCGGTGCACTGCCATCGGGGATATTGTCATCATCATCGCCTATGCCCAGATGGATGAAAAAGAAGCCCGCTCTTTCGTGCCCAAGGTGGTCATGGTGGATGAGCATAACCGTCCCCTGAAGACAAGGGGCGCTGAAAAAGAACGGGAAATCGGCTGATGAAATCGATGCTGATGGGTAACATCATTCGTGCGGGGCTGACAGCTGCCAGCTGTCAGGAAAGCTCCCGCGGGTATGACTCCCCCATCAGCAGGCAAAACCAACAGTTCCAATCGTCTTCATTCCGTCATTTTTCCCAAAGGAGCCTGTCATGCTTTCCAAAATCGTACGTATCTGCACCCGCTACATGGCGGTGGGTGTCATACTGGCCGGCATATTCGGCATATTCTTTCCTTCCGTCATGAAACCACTGGCCCCCTGGATTCCTGTCATGCTGGGGGTTATCATGTTCGGCATGGGCATGAGCCTGACGCCGAAGGACTTCAGGAATGTCTTCAAACAGCCCAAAAACGTGGCCCTGGGATCAGTGCTCCAGTTCGTCATCATGCCATCTTTGGCCTTTGTGCTCATCAAAATCTTTGACCTGCCGCCGGCTATCGCCATCGGCGTGGTCCTCGTAGGCTGCTGCCCCGGCGGCACCGCTTCCAATGTGATTTCCTACATTGCCCATGCGGACGTGGCCCTTTCCGTATCCATGACCATGGTGAATACTATCCTCGCTCCCTTTGTGACGCCTTTCCTGATCTGGCTCATTGCGGGAGCCTGGGTAAATATCAGCTTCCCGGCCATGATGGTTTCCATCATCAAGATGGTACTCCTGCCCCTGCTCCTCGGGGTGGCCATCAATTATTTCTTCCCGAAAGCTGTGGCCCGGGTAAACGGTGTCATGCCCATGCTTTCGGCACTGGTCATTATCCTCACCGTGGGCTGTGTAGTTTCCCTGTCCGGCCGGACAATCCTGGATAACGGCCTCCTGATCCTGTGTGTGGTCATTCTCCACAACCTGGGCGGCATGGCCCTTGGGTATTTCTGCGCTCGGAAGTTCGGCATGAACAAGGCCCAGGTCCGGGCCATGGCCATCGAAGTGGGTATGCAGAATTCCGGCCTCGCCTCTACCCTGGCCCTCATGTACTTCACCGCCGCCGGCGGTATTGCGGGAGCCATCTTCTCCGTATGGCACAATGTATCGGGCTCCCTCTTCGCTTCCTGGTGTGTAGGCCGGGATGAAGAAGAGGAGGAAGAGAAGGCATCCGCTGCCGAAGTGCAGGCCAGATAAGAAATCGGTGCACCTGAAAAGCCCCGGAGACTGTGTCTCCGAGGCTTTTTGCACGCTAACAGGCGTTAGCAGGTTATCATGCTGATGGATAGAGCCATTCGTGCGGAAGCTTCCAGTTGCTAGCTTCTAGAAAAGCTCTACGGCCTACGGCACGAATGGACTGGTGGAAATATCAGGTGAAAAGCGCCGCAGGCTGACCAGTATTCCTGGAAGCTGGTTGCGTCATGGGTGTGACTCTATCCACTAATATACTACCTGCGTTCCGATGAAATTTTATTCTTCCCTCTCCATTTTCCTCTTCACCGTCTCATCCCACACGGCGATGAATTCGCCGCCGGAAATAATGACGATGGCTGCCAGGTGGAACCAGATAAAGAGGACAATCAAGCCGATGAGGGATCCGTAGGTAAGGCCCATGGATGATACGTGAAGGATATAGAATCCGTAGGCCGCGGTGAGGGCAATCCATATGGAAGTCACCAGAAAAGCCGCCGTCAGCACCCGTTTCCACTGGGACCGTTGCCTGGCCGGGGCGTATTCGTAGAAGGCGGCCAGGGAAAAGGCGATGATGGCAAAGGGGATACTGAATTTCACCAGGGTCCATAGTTTCAGAAAAATCTCAGGCACCCGGAAGTAGTAGGCAATGGCATAGACCACCGCATTGCCGAAAACGATGAGCCCCAGGGAAAGGATCATGGCAAAGGAAATGAACAGGGTAAAGACGATGGACTTGGCATTGACCCTGATGTAGGACTGCTTATTCCGATTCCCGAAAAAGGAAATATCCATGGACCGGATCAGCGTATCCACTCCCTGAGAAGACGTCCACAGGGCACCGGCAAGGCCGACAAAAAGCCAGATAGAACTTCGGGCCCGGATGATACGGAGAATATTGGCTTCCATGGCCACCGCCACATCATCGGGGAGATAGGACAGAAGGTTCAGGATAATATGGATCTGGGGCGCCGCAAAGAAGAGCATGGCGTTCACCAGGAAGATCAGGAAAGGAATGAGCCCCAGGATGAAATAGTAGGTGGTCTCCGCCGCCAGGGCTGTCACATTGTCATCGTTAAACCGCTGCACCAGCCGTTTGACGAAAAAGACTCCACTGCTGTCTGTAGGTTTTGGATCCAAGGGGCACCTCCTTTCCTGTAAAAACTACCTTATTATACCGCGGACAGGCCGAATTGGTCCATGGGCCATTTGAGTCGGACTCAGGGTAATGACGATTGGAGTCACTGGAGCGGGGCTGCTAGGGAAGCCCAACGGCCTGCGGCGCTTCCGGATTCGGATACTGACGGCCGGATTCATTAGATCGGGGACTTCCAGCTGCCAGCTCTTAGCATTCAGTAAAGCTTTATAGTCTACGATATAAATGAATGACGGAAATATCATGCAGGAAGCGCCGCAGGCGGGCCGGGTTTTCTGGAAGCCAGCAGCTAGCAGCTAAAAGCCCCACTCCGATGACTCTAACCGCAACACCAGAATCAAAAAACGTGCAGGAACAGTCCTGCACGTTTTTCTGATATTCCTGTTAACCCTGGAAATACTTCACCCCTGCTTCGAAGAGAGGCTGGTATTTATTTCCGGAAATGTTCTTGGCAATATTGTCGCCCCGCCGTTCGGTGTGGCCCATCTTGCCCAGGACCCTGCCGTCAGGACTCGTGATGCCTTCCACGGCCCAGCAGGAACCGTTCGGATTGAACCGGCTGTCGTAGGTCGGATTTCCGTCAAAGTCCGTGTACTGGGTAGCAATCTGGCCATTGGCTGCCAGGGCTTTCACCTGTTCATCGGACGCGATGAACCGTCCTTCCCCGTGGCTGATGGCGATGCTGTAGAGATCGCCGGGCTTGCAGAGGGAAAGCCAGGGGGACTTGGTAGATACCACTTTCGTGGTCACAAACCGGGACAGGTGGCGGCCGATGGTATTGAATGTCAGCGTCGGCGCATCGCTGGTAAGAGGCTTGAATTCACCGTAGGGTACAAGGCCCAGTTTGATGAGTGCCTGGAAACCGTTGCAGATGCCCAGAGCCAGGCCATCCCTTTCATGGAGCAGCTTGTCCATGGCTTCCTTCAGCTTTTCATTCCGGAATACGGCGGCAATGAACTTACCGCTGCCGTCCGGTTCATCGCCCGCAGAGAAGCCGCCGGGGAACATGACAATCTGGGCGTGGCGGATCCGTTCTGCCATTTCTTCTACGGAATTCTTCAGTTCTTCAGAATCCCGGTTCCGGAAAATGAAGATATCCGCCACGGCGCCGGCCCGTTCAAAGGCTCTGGCGCTGTCCACTTCGCAGTTGTTGCCGGGCATGGTAGGAATGAATACCCGGGGTCTGGCGATATTGGTATGCACGTAGAACTGGGGTACCGGATTCGATTCCGGAAGCACCGGATCTGCCTTTTCGATACTCTTTGCCCGCCGCGGGAAGATGGGATCCAGCGTCTTTTCGTAAGCGGAAAGGAGGTCGGTAAGGGCCACCTTTTCTCCATAGGCTTCCATGGAATCCCCGACTACGGTGCCCAGAAGCTTAGTATGGGGCTGCTTCGTGAATGCAGCAGCCAGCTCCGGCGTCGTTTCCACGATGATGGCACCGTAGAAATTGCTGAAGAATTTCGGGAGCGGCAGGTTATCCGTAAAATGGATGCCCAGACCATTGCCGAAGGCCATCTTCGCAGCGGTCACTGCTACGCCGCCATGGCCTACGGCCTTCATGGCTGCGATATGGCCGGCCTGCACTTCCTTGTACAGGAAGTCCGCATGGGCCTTGAATACATCGATATTGGGCATACCCTCTTTGTCCTTCGGCATTCCGAAGAGCACCAGGGCATCCCCTTCTTTTTTCAATTCCTGGCTCACCGCTTCCGAGGCTTTACCGGGGGCGATAGCGAAGGAAACCAGTGTGGGCGGCACGTGGAGATCATTGAATGTGCCGCTCATGGAATCCTTGCCGCCGATGGCGCCAAGGCCCAGGGCTTCCTGCATATGGAAAGCGCCGAGGAGGGCAGCCGCCGGCTTGCCCCAGCTCGTTTTGTCCGTGAGCTTTTCGAAATATTCCTGCAGCGTCAGATATGCCTTTCTCCAGTCTGCCCCCATGGAAACGAGGCGGGTCACAGAAAGGAGCACCGCATACACGGCTCCGTGGAAAGGACTCCAGGTCGCCAGGTCCGGATCAAAGCCATGGGCCATGAAGCTGGCGCTGTCAGTTTCCCCTTTCCGTACAGGGAACTTCGCCACCATGCCATCGGCAGGGGTCTTCTGGTACTTGCCGCCAAAGGGCATGAGTACCGTGCCGGCGCCGACGGTGGAGTCAAACCGTTCCGAAAGCCCCTGCTGGGAGCAGTTGTTGAGGTCTCCCATGGCAGAGAGCCAGGTATCCCTGATGGAGGAAGGAGCGGTGGGATGGAAATATCCCTGTTCGTCAGGCTTTGCAATGTGAGCGCTCTTCACCTGCTGGGCGCCGTTCGTATCGAGGAAGGCCCGGGAAATATCCACAATGGGGGTGCCTCTCCACTTCATGACGAGGCGCTTTGTGTCTGTCACATCTGCAATCACCGTGGCTTCCAGGTTTTCTTCCGCCGCATACTTAATGAACTGGTCCGCATCTTCTTTACGGACCACCACGGCCATCCGTTCCTGGGATTCGGAAATTGCCAGTTCCGTACCATCAAGGCCTTCATATTTCTTCGGTACTTTGTCCAGGTTGATATCCAGTCCGTCCGTCAGTTCCCCTACGGCCACGGAAACACCGCCGGCGCCAAAATCGTTGCACCGTTTGATAAGACGGGTCACTTCACCCCGGCGGAAGAGGCACTGGATCTTTCTTTCGGTCAGAGGATTGCCCTTCTGCACTTCGGCACCGCAGGTTTCAATGGATTCCGTATTCAGTTCCTTGGAGGAGCCCGTAGCGCCGCCCATGCCGTCGCGGCCGGTCCGGCCGCCCACAAGGATGACCACATCCCCGGGCTGCGGAGTCAGGCGGATGACGTGGTCTTCCGGAGCTGCCGCCACTACGGCGCCGATTTCCATGCGCTTGGCAATGAAGCCGGGATGGTAATATTCTTTCACTTCTCCCGTAGCAAGACCGATCTGGTTGCCGTAGGAACTGTACCCCTTCGCTGCTTCTACCGTGATCTTACGCTGGGGCAGTTTTCCCGGGAGAGTCTCGGAAAGAGGGGTCCGGGGGTCGCCGCTGCCGGTGACCCGCATGGCCTGGTACACATAGGAACGGCCGGACAGGGGATCCCGGATGCAGCCGCCGAGGCAGGTGGCTGCGCCGCCGAATGGTTCGATTTCCGTCGGATGGTTGTGGGTTTCATTCTTGAAGAGCAGGAGCCAGTCTTCCGGTCCATTGGCCGTATCAATCTTCACCTTGATGGTGCAGGCATTCACTTCTTCCGAAGCGTCCAGGTTCGCAAGTTTTCCTTCCTTCCGGAGTGCCTTCACCGCCGCCGTGGCCATGTCCATGAGGGTCACCGGACGGGTGGTGTCTTTGCCGTAAATATGGATACGGGTATCCCCGTATTCCTTGAGGGCCCTGGAAATAGGCGCACTGTATGTGCCGTCCTCCACGTCAATATCCGTGAGCTTCGTGGAGAATGTGGTGTGCCGGCAGTGGTCGGACCAGTACGTATCGAGCACCCGGATTTCCGTTTCCGTGGGGTCCCGCTTTTCTTCGTCCCGGAAGTAGTCCCGAATCATGACCAGGTCATCATGGCTCATGGCCAGGCCCATGGAATCGATGAGGCCGTCAATGCCTGCATCGTCCAGGTCACGAAGCCCTTTCATGACGGGCACCGGCTTCGGTTCCTCGATAGGAAGGTCCAGTGTTTCCGCCGGCAGGAGGCTGGCTTCCCTGGATTCCACGGGGTTCACCAGGAACTTCAGAATCTTTTCCCGGTCTCCCTTCTCGAAGTGTCCGTTGAATACGTACACCAGGGCGCAGCGTACCCGGGCGCCGTCTTTGCCTGTCACAATGGCCAGGCACTGTTCTGCGGAGTCCGCCCTCTGGTCATACTGGCCGGGGAGGAATTCCACCCCCATCACCAGGTCTCCCTTCGGGAGGTCCCTCTGGGTATCGTCCACCGGCGGTTCCGAGAAGACCGTGGCCACTGCCTTTTCGTAGTCTTCGTCGGTGAGCCCGTCCACATCGTAGCGGTGGTAAATGGCGGAATCAGAAATCCGGTCCCCCAGGATTTCCTTCAGCTGGGCCGTGAGGCTTTCTTCCCCCTGGCGGAACCCTTCTTTCTTTCGTACATATAAGCGTCTGATATCAGACAAGTTCAACACTCCTTCCCCTGCTGCAGAAGCTCTCCTGCAGTACTTTTATACCGAAACACCCGATAATACTACCTTATCTTACCACAAAACGGAGGGGGACTCCACAGAAAGAACGGCCGGAAGGAACTGGGGGTTAAGCATTATAGGAATGGTTGTGGCCTTGAGCCTTGAGCCTTGAGCTGACCAGGCCCGATGGGCCGAGTGATAGATGGCCAAGCTTGCATGTAATCGGATAGGGGCTTCCAGCTGCTAGGAAAGCTGGTCAGCCTATGGCGCAGTTGAGATTGAGGTCGAGGCCGAAGCGGTCAGTGGCTTCGCCGCAAGCTAAAAACTTGTCGCCCCCTCTGGGGGAGATGTCAGCGAAGCTGACAGAAGGGGTGCATTTGCCGCGAAGCGGCTGACCAGCCTTCCCAGGAGCTAAAAGCTAACAGCTAGAAGCTCCCATCCGTTCGTACGCCCCCCCGCCACATACTCGGCCCGAAGGGCCTGTTCTCTCAAGTCACAAGGCTCAAAGCTCAAGGCCCCACCCATTCCCATGCACACTCACCCTCACAGGCCCAAGTAAAAAAGAGGTATCCTTCACAGATACCTCTTTTTCTATCATTCTTTCTTCGCCAGCAGTTCCCCCAGATCCTTATATCCTGCGGATCCCAGGAGTTCCGACTTTGCGGCCTCCTTGGCCAGGTCGTCGATGGCGTAGACCAGGGGGCCCTTTCCTTCGTCCGGGGTAAAGAGCATGAGCACATCCAGGTTCTCCCTGTCTCCGCTGGGGAAGAAGTAGGCCCGGCTGTACATAGGGAGTATCAGTCCCTGGGCGTTGAATGTAATGCGGGCGCCAGCGGTAAAGACGTAGGCCTCATCCGCCGACAGCCGGCGGAAGGGTTCGATGCCCGATATTTCCACGGTCACATTCTTTTCCGCCAAAGGACCCATGGCATTCACCGCCAGGCTCATCATGGTTTTCTGCATGTCTTTCCGCATAAAGGAATCGGGATCCATGAAAATCCGGTTCAGCCGGATCAGTTTCTCCCACTGTTCCTCCCCCGGATTCAGCCGGAAGAAGGGTTTCATCGCTTCCGCCGCCGATTGGGGCAGCTGGGCCTCTATGATGTAGCCGGAAGAGAATTTCTTGACCCGGTTCAGGGTAATGGTGAGCTGTCCCATGTGGTAGGGAATGGTGCCGCCGCTGAAAGACAGGATCTCCGTACCGGGGATTGCATGGTACGCATAACTTTGGGGCAGCGATTTTGCGGTCAGCGCTGCCAGGTCATAGGCAGAAGCGCTGCCTCCTGCCAGGAAAACGGCTGCAGCCAGGAGGGCTGTTATTTTCTTCATCACTTTGCCTTCCTTTCCAGGCGATAGAGCCCATAGACCAGGGAATTTTCCAGTTCATCCGCCGCTTCATGGCTGCCATTCACTTCGATAAGGTAGTACCGGTCTCCCTCCTTGTACAGGGAGGTATAGATCCACATGGGGAAGGACAGCCCCTTTTCATTGGTAATGATGACCTTGGCTTCCTGGGACCAGTGGTACGTGCCGTCTTCATTTTTGAAGGCATGCCAGGGGGCAAAGGTCAGCATGGTGACAGACCTGGCATCGCCGCCCCGTTCCTTCAGGATTTCATCGATAAGGTTCTGGAACTCTTCGATTCGGATCTTGGGCATGCCGAAGAGGGAGGTCGGACGGCCGGCATCCTGACGGAAAGCATCCTGCCAGAAAGCGGCAGCCTTCTTATTTCCTTCATGGAAGAAATCTTCCGATGTCCCGGAGAAGACGAAGACCGCCGCCGTATAGATACCCTTCACGTTTTCCAGCTTCAGCTGGTACAGGTGCATGGAATCATAGGGATAGGGTCCTTTTTCCGGGTACATTTCCATGCCCGGCGGGACGGTGAGCATGGACCACATGGCGGCCCGTGCCGTTTTCCCATAGTTCTTCTGATGGGACGCGGCTACGAAGGCCTTGCCGATTTCATTGTCCTTCCCATCGGTGACCCGGATTTTATCTCCCAAAGGGATAGTGCCCAGTCCCTGGACTGTAAGGTTATCCGCCTGGGACAGACCAGCCCCTCCGCAGGCCAAGAGAAGGGAAAGGGCTGCATATTTCAATAGGCGCAGCATAATGACTCCTTTATGAATTCCTTCGTTGTTTTCTCTTATTGTAGAGGGAAGCCGGAAATTTCTCAAGTGAAAGCTTGGAGAATATGGTTTCCCTGGAGACGGTCAGAGTCACTTGCGTGGGACTGCCAGCTTTTAGGGAAGCTGGTCCGCCTGCAGGGCCAGGTGCCCTATGGCCAGGTATGCATGCAACCGTGTGTGGTTGTTAGCAGCTATCAGCTAACAGCCCCGTGCCAGTGACTCCGACCATCCCCAGGAGAAACCGCACATAAAAACAGCCCCCAAAAGGGAGCTGTTTTCAGTTCATGCCATTATTCAGCTTTTTCTTCAGCCGGTGCTTCTGCAGGAGCTTCCGGCGGTTCTGCGTTGTGAACCACCTTCAGTCTGCGGTAACGGGACATGCCGGTACCGGCAGGAATCAGTTTGCCGATGATGACGTTTTCCTTCAGGCCGAGAAGCGGATCTTCCTTGCCCTTGATAGCTGCTTCCGTGAGGACCCTTGTGGTTTCCTGGAAGGATGCAGCGGAGAGGAAGGAGTCCGTAGCCAGTGCTGCCTTGGTGGTACCAAGAAGCAGGTTTTCACCGATGGCTTTCTTCCGTCCTTCATCGTCGAGACGTTCATTGGTGCTGCGGTAAGCAACGATATCCACCGTTTCCCCCGGGAGCCAGCCGGAGTCGCCGGGATCAAGGATCTTGATCTTACGGAGCATCTGGTGAACGATGATTTCAATGTGTTTATCATTGATTTCAACGCCCTGGCTGCGGTATACCTTCTGGACTTCCTTGACGATGTAGTTCTGGGTAGCCTGTACGCCGAGAACCGCCAGGATGTCGTGGGGGTTGATGTTACCTTCGAAAAGACGGGTGCCCGCTTCGATATGCTGTCCATCGACAACGGAAATCTTCTTGGCCACCGGAATCTTTTCGCTTTCCGTCTCATTATCATTGGTAATGGTAATGATCTTCACGTTCGGGTTGTCTTCTGCCGTAGTAATGGCTACGGTGCCGGCAATCCGGGAAATGATGGCATTGCCCTTTGGTTTGCGGGCTTCGAACAATTCTTCGACACGGGGAAGACCCTGTGTAATATCTTCGGCCGATGCAACGCCGCCGGTATGGAATGTACGCATGGTGAGCTGGGTACCAGGTTCACCGATGGACTGGGCTGCAATGATACCTACAGCTTCGCCGATTTCTACGTGACGGCCGGTTGCCAGGTTCCGGCCATAGCACTTGGCGCATACGCCGTGGGCGGAGCGGCAGGTGAGGATGGAACGGACCTTCAGCTTGTCATAGTATTTTTCAATTTCTGCGGCCTGGTCATCGCTGATTTCTTCATTCTTCTTCGCAATGACTTCGCCGGTCTTCGGGTTCACCACATCTTCCAGGGGGCAGCGGCCGGCAATGCGGTCTGCCAGGGATTCGATGGGCTGTCCGTTTTCTTCGATCTTGCTGACTTCTACCCCTTCCATCTCATCCATGCGGACTTTGATGACCGGGATATCGTGGGCCAGGATGGTTTCCGTAGTTTCCGCATTGATTTCGGTGCCTGCCGGGAGAATGAGATTGCCCTTGCGGTCATACACATCTTCTTCCAGTTTCTTGCCTGCGAAGTGGACAGTGAGATGGTGTCTCATGGCCCGGTTGTATTCCTTCACAGCGTCAGCGGTGCCCAGGTTGAAGACTTTCTGTTCTTCCTCTTCCCCTTCGGCCGACGGAATGATGACTTTGATTTCTTCCACCAGGTGATGGTTCAGGAGCGTAATATCATCGGCATTCAGAGTCTTGCCCTTGACGAGGAGGATATCCCCGTTCCGGCGGTCGATGACATCTTCATCCAGTACAGCGCCGAGGAGTGTCTTCTTCAGACCCATAATCCGGTTCTTCACTTCCGGCTGGGAAGCGATGATACTCTGTTCCCTGTCGAAATTCAGGACCTGTACGTCGCAGTCTTCTTCCCGGACAATGACATCCTGGGATACATCAACCAGACGGCGGGTGAGGTAACCGGAGTCTGCGGTACGGAGAGCCGTATCGGCCAGACCTTTACGGGCGCCGTGGGAAGAGGTGAAGTAATCGAGGACGGTGAGGCCTTCACGGAAGTTTGCCTTAACCGGCAGTTCTACGGTTTTACCGGATGTATCGGCGATGAGGCCGCGCATGCCGGCCAGCTGGCGGATCTGGTTATCATTACCACGGGCGCCGGACTGGGCCATCATGGTCAGCGGGTTGAACTTCACCATGGAACTCTTCATGGCAGCGCCCACTTCATCGGTCTTCTTACTCCATACATCGACGACCCTGCGATATCTTTCATCGTCAGTCATGAGGCCGCGGCGGAAGAACCGTTTAATCTGTTCAACCTTCGCATCGCCGTCGGCCAGGATCTTATCCTTTTCCGGCGGTACAGCGACGTCGTAAATGCCGATGGAAATACCGGAAACCAGGGCGTAATGGAAGCCCAGGGCCTTTACGGAGTCCAGGAGGTCACCGGTAGCTTTGAAGCCCAGTTTCTTGAAGCAGTCGTTGACGAGCTTGCCCATCTGCTTCTTGCCGATGGTGATGCCGAGGCCGTTGTTCACCACTTCGCAGGTCTTGCCGTCTTCGCCCACTCTCTTTTCATGGCGCTTGTAGAAGAACCGCAGTTCTCTCGGAATAGCGTAGTTGAAAATCAGGCGGCCCGGGGTGGTGATGACGAGATCCTTGGCATCGTCATTGAATCCATCAGGACGGTCTTCCTTAGGAATCCGTACTTTGATGAAATCGTGGATCCCGACTTCATGGAGCGCATAGGCCAGCATGACTTCGTCATATCCGGTATAGGCATGGAGATGGGATGTATCCATTTCATCTTCTGCCTTTTTCCATTCCTTCATGGGATCAAACTTCGCATTGGGGTTAGCCGCTTTTTCTTCCGGTGTGAAATCGACTTTCGCATCGTTGGCGGTTTTCACAATGGTGAGGTAGTAGGACCCCAGGATCATATCCTGGGAAGGAATAGCGACAGGCTTCCCATCCTTTGTAGAAAGAATATTGTTAATGGAAAGCATGAGGGTTCTTGCTTCTGCCTGTGCTTCCACGGACAACGGCAGATGGCAGGCCATCTGGTCCCCATCGAAGTCGGCGTTGTAGCCCGGACATACGAGAGGATGCAGCTTGATAGCCCTGCCTTCCCAGAGGATCGGTTCGAAGGCCTGGATACCGAGGCGGTGCAGCGTCGGCGCACGGTTCAGGAGTACCGGATGTTCTTTGATCACGTCTCCCAGTACATCCCACACTTCCGGAGCCAGCTTGTCCACTTTCTTGCGGGCTGCTTTCAGGTTGCTGGCTACGCCTCTCTTGATCAGTTCATGCATAATGAAAGGCTTGAAGAGTTCGATAGCCATTTCCTTCGGCAGACCGCACTGGTACATTTTCAGTTCAGGACCGACTACAATTACGGAACGGCCGGAGTAGTCGACACGTTTACCGAGAAGGTTTTGGCGGAAACGACCCTGCTTGCCTTTCAGCATGTCCGACAGGGACTTCAGGGGCCGGTTGCCGGGGCCGGAAACAGCCCTGCCGCGGCGGCCATTATCGATGAGCGCATCCACCGCTTCCTGGAGCATACGTTTTTCGTTCCGGATGATGATTTCCGGAGCTCCCAGTTCCATCAGTCTCTTCAGACGGTTATTTCTGTTGATGACTCTTCTGTACAGGTCGTTCAGGTCGGAGGTGGCGAAACGGCCGCCGTCCAGCTGGACCATTGGACGAAGGTCCGGCGGAACGACCGGAAGAACAGTAAGAATCATCCATTCCGGCTTGTTTCCGGAATGAAGGAATGCTTCCACCTCTTCCAAACGGCGGACGCATTTAACCTTACGCTGACTGCTACATTCTTTGACCTCCTTCTTTAGGGCTACTTCCAGCGTTGGCAAGTCCAGCTCCTTCAGAAGCTGCTGGATGGCTTCCGCCCCCATCTGGGCTTTGAAGGAGTCCTTGCCATACTTAGCAATGGTATCCTGGTATTCCTTTTCATCGATGACCTGCTTCTTCAGGAGGTCAGTGGAGCCGGGGTCCAGCACAATGTAAGCGATGAAATAGAGGACCCGTTCCAGCTGGCGAGGAGGAATTTCAAGGATGAGTCCGATACGGGACGGGGTACCCTTGAAGTACCAGATATGGGATACCGGGCAGGCCAGGGCAATGTGGCCCATCCGTTCACGGCGCACCTTGGAGCTGGTGACTTCGACACCGCACTTATCGCAGATGGTGCCTCTGTACCGCATTTTCTTGTATTTGCCGCATTTACATTCCCAGTCTTTGGTCGGTCCAAAGATCTTTTCGCAGAAAAGACCGTCGGTTTCCGCCTTCAGTGTCCTGTAGTTGATGGTTTCTGGCTTCGTCACTTCACCGTGAGACCATTCCAGGATTTTTTCCGGAGAGGCGATGCCGATCTTCATGGAATCAAATTCGTTTACATCTAACAATTGGGTAGTTCTCCTTTCCGGTCTTATTCATCTTGGCCATTGCTGTCGTCAGTATGGCCCACTTCATCGTTCATATTCACTTCATTGAAGCCGACTTCCTCATTTTCAGGAGCATTGGCTTCCGCTTCCAGGGTATCGTTGAAAGAAGCTACATCATTGCCTTCGGCCGCTTCGCCGCCGTTCATGGATGTTTCCAGGGCATTTCTGGATTCTGTCACAGCAGAGTCCCCTTCCATGGCTTCCTTCACTTCCCGGTGCCAATGGTCTCCGCTGTGGCCCTGTTCCAGGTCGCTTTCATCCAGTTCCTTCAGCACCACCTCATCCCCATTTTCATTGAGAATACGGACATCGAGGCCGATGGACTGCAGTTCCTTCATGAGGACCTTGAAGGATTCCGGAACGCCGGGGCTCGGAATATTTTCGCCTTTGACAATCTTTTCGTACGCCTTTACACGGCCGACGATATCATCAGACTTCACCGTCAGGATTTCCTGCAGTGTATAAGCGGCGCCGTAAGCTTCCAGTGCCCAGACTTCCATTTCACCGAAACGCTGGCCGCCGAACTGTGCCTTGCCGCCTAGTGGCTGCTGGGTAACAAGGGAATACGGGCCAATAGACCGGGCATGAATTTTATCGTCAACCAGATGATGGAGCTTCAGCATGTATTTCCAGCCGATAGTGACCTGGTTGTCCAGTTTTTCACCGGTACGGCCATCATAGAGGTCAGTTTTTGCATTAGCCGGGAGTCCTGCTGCCTTCAGGGTTGCAGCCAGGTCTTCATCCCGGCAGCCGTCGAATACGGGGGTGGCAATATGGATGCCGGACTCCGTAGGTTCAGGCATGCCGTACTTTTTGAAGTCATAGCCGCAGGCAACGAGCCGATCCCTCATGTCTTTATATTCTTTGGAATCTTCACCCTTGGCCATGGCATCCCGGATTTCTTCGCCAAGCATATGGCAGGCCCAGGACAGATGGATTTCCAGGATCTGGCCGATATTCATTCGGGACGGTACGCCCAGGGGGTTCAGTACCAGGTCCACCGGATGGCCATCAGGAGTGAATGGCATATCTTCTACCGGGAGGATACGGGAGCATACACACTTGTTGCCGTGGCGGCCGGCCATCTTGTCCCCTTCACGAATCTTGCGTTTTTGGGCAATATAGACTTGTACTATCTTATTTACGCCCGGTGCCAGTCCACCCCCATTTTCACGGGTAAAAACCTTCACATCAACCACCTTGCCAAATTCCCCATGGGGCACACGGAGGGAGGTATCACGGACTTCCCGTTCCTTGTCGCCGAAAACGGCGCGGAGTAGCCGTTCTTCCGGTGTCAGTTCGGTTTCGCCCTTCGGGGTTACCTTGCCGACGAGGATATCTCCCGGACGGACGTCAGCCCCCACCATGATGATGCCGTTTTCGTCGAGGTATTTCACAGTATCTTCGGAAACCGAAGAGAGCTGTCTTGTAATTTCTTCTTCACCCAGCTTGGTATCCCGGGCATCGCATTCGTATTCTTCAATGTGGATGGAAGTGTAGAGGTCATCCTTGCAGAGCCGTTCAGAAATGAGGACGGCGTCTTCGTGGTTGTACCCTTCCCAGGATACGAAGGCAACGAGCACGTTATGGCCCAGAGCCAGTTCGCCCTGGTCCGTAGCCATGCCGTCAGCCAGGGTATCGCCCTTTTCCACCCGTTCGCCCTTGAATACGGTGGGGCGCTGGTTGATGCAGGTGGACTGGTTGGACCGCATGAACTTGATAAGATTATAGGTATCCAGTTCCCCATTGTCCGCGTGGACAATGATCTGGCGGCCGGTGACCCGTTCCACAGTGCCGCCCCTCTTGGCGAGGATGCAGACGCCGGAGTCCTGGCCTGCTACCCATTCCATGCCGGTGCCTACGAGAGGCGCTTCCGGACGGAGCAGAGGCACAGCCTGGCGCTGCATGTTGGCGCCCATGAGGGCACGGTTCGTATCATCGTGTTCCAGGAATGGAATGAGGGATGTGCCGATGGACACCACCTGCTTCGGCGATACGTCCATGAGATCCACTTCTTCCGGTTCTGCTTCCAGCACATCTGCCCCCCGGCGGCTGGCTACATTCTTATGGATAAAGTGACCCTGTTCATCGAGGGGCTCGGAAGCCTGGGCGATGATCTTGTCTTCTTCGATGTCCGCGGTAACGTACTTCGTCTCATCGGTTACGTGGTATTCCTTCTTGCCGTCAGGGCCTACGCTCTTTCCAATGATGCGGTACGGAGTCTCGATGAGGCCGTACTTATTGATAATACCGTAGTTGGAAAGGGAGGAAATGAGGCCAATGTTCGGACCTTCAGGGGTTTCTACCGGGCACATGCGGCCGTAGTGGGAATAGTGAACGTCTCGGACTTCGAACCCCGCTCTTTCGCGGGAGAGGCCGCCGGGGCCCAGGGCCGACAGACGGCGCTTGTGTGTCAGTTCAGCCAGGGGGTTGGTCTGGTCCATGAACTGGGACAGCTGGGAGGATCCGAAGAACTCTTTGATGGCTGCCACTACTGGACGGATATTGACGAGGGCCTGTGGAGTCATCTTGTCCTG
Source organism: uncultured Dialister sp. (assembly GCF_900541605.1). Lineage (GTDB taxonomy): Bacteria > Bacillota > Negativicutes > Veillonellales > Dialisteraceae > Dialister. The sequence continues at coordinate 28,553 of NZ_UQKJ01000007.1, forward strand.
GTCCTGGGTGGTCATCCGTTCACAGGCAACCCTTTCCATACGGGTGAGGCCGATGCGGAACTGGTTCTGGAGAAGTTCCCCTACGCAACGGACCCGGCGATTACCCAAGTGATCGATGTCATCGCTCTTGCCGTAGCCCTGTATCAGGTTCAGCAGGTAATCGATGCAGGCGATAATATCGCACCGTTCCAGGATACGGTAATTGTCTTCCCGGTTGCCGGAAGAGCAGATCACCTTGACCGGAGTGCCATCGCCCTTCTGGGTCATCACTTCCACCTGATCGTAGGAAGAGAATACACCGCTTTCTTCGATTTTGGCAATCGCTTCATCATCGATGATGCTGTTTCCTTCGATCACCACTTCGCCGGTTTCCTTGTTGATGATCGGGCCTTCGGTCTTATGGCCCCGGAGGCGGTTCTTCCAGGCCAGTTTCTTGTTGATCTTGTACCGGCCTACTTTGGCCAGGTCATAGCGCCGGGGATCATAGAAGAAATTATTCAGGAGCGTGGTACCGGATTCTTCCGTCGCCGGTTCACCGGGGCGCAGCTTGTGGTAAATTTCGATGAGCGCAGACTTGCGGTCTGTGGTGTTATCCTTTTCCAGGGTCTTTTCAATGTGGATATCGTGGTCGAAAAGTTCCAGGATATCGTCATTGGAAGAGTACCCGAGAGCACGGACGAGAACGGTGACCGGCATCTTGCGGTTCCGGTCGATACGGACGGAAATGGAGCCGCTGGGATCCGATTCCAGTTCGATCCAGGCGCCCCGGTTCGGAATGAGCTGGGCACTGTAGATTTCCTTGTCGAAGGCATCCCGTTCTTTCTTGTAGTACACGCCGGGAGAGCGGACCAGCTGGGATACGATGACCCGTTCTGCACCGTTGATAATGAACGTGCCGGTGTCAGTCATAATCGGGAAATCGCCCATGAACAGATCATGTTCCTTCAGTTCCCCGGTTTCCTTGTTTTCCAGACGGACCTGCACGTAGAGAGGTGCCGAATAGTTGACATCCTTCGCCTTGCACTGCTCAATGTTGTACTTGCCCTTGCCGAAATAATACTTCCCGAAGTGCAGCGCCCACTTATGTGCGCTATCCTCAATAGGGGAAATATCTGCAAATACATCCTTCAGCCCTTCGCTGCAGAACCAATCATAGGATTTCGTCTGCAGGTCGAGCAAATGCGGCATTTTCAGGACTTCCTCTGACCTGGCGTAAGTATATCTCTTCTTCTTACCGACCTGCACAGGCCTGAACATCTTGCTTTTGGGCATTCCTCGCCTCACCCTTTCATTCAAAACCACAAGACCCTCCCGAAAAAAGGAAGCAAGGATGATGTACCCTTGCTCTTCTCTTTTCTTTCAAGTCTTTATCAATACCTATATTATATAAATAAAAAAGGAACGGTTGCAAAAATAAATTTTACTACAATTCGATAATCATTGCAACTGAATTCCTTTCTTTTCCATAAAGAATTATTTGATACCAGCATCAATAAATTTTCTCTTATAAAATTTTTATTTGAACATATAGAAGTATTCTTGCGTCAAAAATTTCTCTTGATTTTTTACTTCCTTTTGTTCCAGCACATTTTATCACCGGTCTTTGGAAAAAGCAAGGAAGATATTGTTCCAAAGGGTAACAAAAAAAGGATGCCCTCACTGTGGCACCCTTCTATTTAAGATCAATACTCAATGCTTTTGTAAATTCCCCTTTTGTATTCATCTGCAGGTCACAGACATCCTGCAGGAAACGGTCCAGATAAGCAGCGGCCTCATAAAAGTTCTTCTTTCCGATGGAAACCGGAAAGGGACCCCGCCAGCGGTAGTCCCGGAAGGCGGCGAGGAGTTTTGCGGTGTCCCCGGTGACGTGGTACTGTTCCAGTGCCTCCGGGGCGGCGGCGTCGAAGCCGGAGAGGGCCAGCACCTGGACGGCGGCGGTAAAGGCGGCGGCCATGCTGTTTCTTGTACGGCCTGCGTTTCCTGCGGCCAGGAGGGTATCGTAGACTCCGTCGTCCCTGATTCCCGGCGGGAAGAGCTTTTCCGTGAGCTCTATGAGGTAGAACCAGTAGGCCATGTCTTCGTAGGATAGCTTCATCATGTCGAAGAGGAGCTCTCCCTCGTACTGCCGTATCACTGCATATTCCGGGAAGAAGGCTGCGGTGTAGCGGATATGGGCAAAGGGAGCGGTGAGGCCGGTGCCGCAGCTGGCAAGGGCAGCCCTTGGGATGAAGCCCTTAAGGAGACCCATGGAGGCGGTGAAGAGGGTAAGGGCCTTTCCCCCTTCCTTTCCCCTGGTGCTGTGGAGTACGATGGCTTCGCCGGTCCGGAGCTGCCCATTCATTTTTCTGCCTCCTTATCAGGCGGTGTTTCGGGAGGGGTGATGCGCTCCGCCTTTACCCGCATAATGCGGAAGCCGTCCATCCGGAGCACCGAGAACCGCCATCCCGAGAAATCCACGTGGTCCCCGACCTTGGGGATCCGTTCCAGGTGGGAGAATACGAAGCCGCCGATGGTGGCATTGCCGTCTTCCCCGTCCAGGTCGATTTCCAGGCGGTCCGATACGTCATCCAGGATAACGGTGCCGTCGAATTCATAGGTGCCGTCTTTGCGGCGGACAATTTCATAGGGCGTGGTGTCCACGGCCTGGGGGATTTCGCCGATGAGCTCTTCCACCAGGTCCTCCAGGGTCACCAGGCCCGAGGTACCGCCGTACTCATCTACCACCACGGCGAGATAAATGCGGCGGTTTCTCATGAGCTGCAGGAGCGATGGCGCCGGCATGACTTCCGGCACCGTCAGGATTTCCCGGATAATTTTTTTCACGTTGCTTTCCCCGTGGAGGAGGCTTTCCATGAAGTCCTTCACATGGATAAAGCCCAGGATCTGGTCTTTGTCATCGATGCAGACAGGGTAGCAGGTATGGTGGGCTTTGGAAATGGTGCGGCGCATGGTGTCTATGTCGTCGTTAAAGTCCAGCACCACCATGTTGTTTCGGGGAATCATGACATCCCGCACCATGAGGTCGAAAAAGTCGAAGGAATTCTTGATCAGCGTGTTTTCCAGGGCGTTCAGCCGGCCGCTGCGGCTGCTTTCTTCCACGATGCACCGGATTTCATCTTCGGTGTAGGTGAAGTTCACTTCATTCCGGAAGGGGATCTTCTTCAGCCGGAAAATGCGGCGTACCAGGAAGAGTCCCACCTGTACGAGGGGCCGGAAAAGGTGGCGGTTCCAGTGCACCACCCAGCGGTGGGATGCCAGTACCGGGAGAGGTTCCACCAGGGCATGGGTGCCGGGATAGAGAATGGTCACCACCCAGTACGCCCCTACCAGCAGGATCACCGCCACCGCCAGCACCACGTCCAGTACCCAGTCCCACTGGTCTCCCACCAGGGGAGAGAGAATGTGATGGGCAGAAATGACCATGGTAAGGAGGCTGATGGCAAAAATGCCACAGTAAATGACAAAGGCCACCTGGGTGCCTCCCAGGATCTGGCTGGTTCTCTGGTAGAAGGGAGCCACCTTTTTGATGAGCTCCGGATCCTGTTCGTCGTTGTCCTCGATGTACTTCTTCCGCATCCGGGCAAAAGAAAAGTTCACCAGCGTATTTTTATAATTGAAAAATGAAGCAGCCAGGGCCGCCACTATAGAAAGGGCCAGCCACTGTATATCGGTACTGATAAGTCATTCCTCCTTGTGTGATATGGGATACATGTGTAACAGGTATGCCGGATTGGGCCGGTAAGATGGATATTGATATTGATATTGATATTGAGATTGAGATTGAGATTGAGATTGAGAACGAGGCCGAGGCCGAGGGGATTCGCCTGTAGCACATCCGTCCCGCCTATACCCATCAATCTATTCTGTGGTTTGCCGCGGACCTTCTCTTTAGAAGCAGTGCGAATTTTGTATTTAAGGAAGCGCTGATTAATTCGCAGAGTCCGATTATACATGTATTTTCATGCAATACTGCGTCATAATCCGGCCAAGGATAAAAGGAAGGCGCTTTAATGTGCAGAGAAAGCGCCAACTTACCTTGGCTCAGCAGTCCTATGCAGGACTGCTGCTTTAAATAGCTTGCTATTCGCGTCGGATTATTCCTTGTATTGCATGAAAATACAAGAGTATAATCGAACAACGATTTAATCAGTGCTTCCTTAACAGCAGGGCCTGTCGCCTTCGGCGGCCACCCTTCCACCGCTTCGCGGTCCCCCTCCCCTCTAAAGAGGAGAGGTTAACAACTGTGGCGGAGCCGGGGAATCTCAATTCTTTCCGCCGCAAGCTGGCCACGGTGAAATGGCCGGACTTACTTATGTTCCTTATATCCCAGTTCTCTCAGGATGTAGTCCTTGTTTTTCCAGTCCTTCGCCACTTTGACCCAGAGGTCCAGGAACACCGGAGCGCCGATGAGGTTCTGGATTTCTTCCCGGGCTTCCTGGCCTGCCGCTTTCAGGACGCTCCCTTTCTTGCCGATGATGATCCGCTTCTGGGATTCCCGTTCCACGTAAATGGTGCAGCGGATATAGACCTTCCCGTTTTCCCGTTCCGAGAATTCTTCCGTATACACGCCGATGGCATGGGGCACTTCGTCCCGGGTGCGGATGAGAAGTTTTTCTCTTACGATTTCCTGTACAATGTTCCGTTCCGGCTGGTCCGTCACCATGTCGTCGGGGAAATATTTCGGTCCTTCCGGCAGGTATTTCACGATGCACTTCATGAGCTCATCCAGGTTTTCTCCGGTTTTGGCGGAGAGGGGAATGATTTCTGCGAAGTTGTAAATTCTGCTGTACTGCACGATTTTCTTCAGCACCGCATCCTTCGGGATAAGGTCGGTCTTCGACAGGGCCAGGATCACCGGCACTTTCCGGTCCTTCAGGAGGGAAAGGATGTACCGGTCTCCGGCGCCCAGGGGATCATCGCAGGCGCAGAGGAATACGATGAGGTCCACCTCATCCAGGGCATCTATGGTGCTCTGGCGGATGGCTTCTCCCAGCTTGCTCTGGGGTTTGTGCATGCCCGGGGTGTCCAGGAAGACCACCTGGGAATTGTCGCCGTTCCACACGCCGGTAATCTTATTTCTTGTGGTCTGGGCATGGGAGGAAACGATGGAAATCTTTTCTCCCAGGAGGGCATTCATGAGGGTGGATTTTCCCACATTCGGCCGGCCCACCAGGGCTGCAAAGCCGGAATAGAATTTCTTTTCTTCTGTCATATAGACTCCTGTATGTATAAATCAAAGATGTATCTCAAACATATGTGGAAATCGTGAAGGGCCATATAATTGTAGTTCAAAAATAGATTTGAGAATTAAGTGAAGAGAGCTGGGGTTCCTTGCGGTTTCCATAAGCCATTCTCCGTTCCCTCTAAAAAGGAGCGATTGGCGCATTGATTCTACCTCCCCCATCTATGGGGGAGGTGGCGCCGAAGGCGACGGAGGGGGGGCATTGGCGGCGCAGCCGTTGGCTGGATTGAGAGTTGGAGATTCACCTGCTTAGCAGGTCCCGCC
>NZ_UQKJ01000008.1 GCF_900541605.1 uncultured Dialister sp.
CCTTCCTTTCAGGGCCCGGCGGTGGCGCCGCCAGGCGACGGAGGTTAGCTGATGGATGCGCCGCAGGCGAATCAGTCTTCCTGGCTGCTAGCAACTAATAGCTAAAAGCCCCCGCCCGTTCACACGATGGTCAGTCACCATAGCGCCGCAGGCTGATACCCTCGATCTCGGTCTCGACCTCGATCTCAATCTTATTTCCGTCTGATCTTTCCCTCATCCATGGTAATCATGCCCTGTTTCAGGAGGTGTCCCACGGCCCGTTTGAAGGCTGCTTTGCTGATGCCCAGGGACGATTTGATCAGGGTTGGATCCGATTTATCGGTGAAGGGGAGGGTGCCGTTATGGCGGTCCATATAGTCCAGAAGGAGTTTCATATCCCCTTCCATGGATTTCTCCTTCTGGGGACGGAGGGAGATATTCACATGGCCGTCTTTGCGGATATAGGTGACCCGGCCTTCTACTTCTGCGCCCATGGGAATCGGTTTTGTTACTTCATCCCGATGGAGGAAGGCAATTACCCTTTCCCGGGTAATGATAAAGGTTCCTTCTCCGGTCTTGTTATACACAGAGCCTTTGATGGTATCCCCCACCCTGATCCCCTGGGCCGGCAGGGCGATGCGGCGGATGTCTTCTTCCACTTTCATGGTCACCGCCAGGCGGCCGGTCTTATCTACGTACAGTTTCACCCAGATCGACTGTCCTTCAGACACCCGTTCTTCCATCTGGGAAAATGGCAGGGAAATGCCCCGTTCCGTTCCCACATCCACGAAAGCACCGAACCGGGTGGTCAGCATCACCGGCGCATAGCCGATGCCGCCCACCGGAATCTGGGGCAGCCGCATGCTGGCGGTAAGGCGGTGATGGGGATCATGGTAAAGAAACACATGGACCAGGTCTCCCACCTTCACCAGATGCAGCTGCTGGCCGTTATGGAGGAGAATATCATCGGTATCGCTGCCTGTGCCGGCGTCCAGAAAGGCGCCGAAGGAAGCAATGCGCTTCACCGTAAGGGTGGCCAGGGAATTTTCTTTCAACTTCCTGGGTCCCAGGCCCTCATTCCCCTCTTTATTCATTGTCGTCTCCTGTTTCATGGTATTCTCCTCCACCGGCGCTTCTTTCCAGAGGGTATCGAAATCGTAGCGCCGTCTTTCTTCATCGGTGAAGATATGGACAATCACATCACCGAAGTCCAGGAGAATCCAGTCTCCTTCCCGGTATCCTTCGACCCGGAGTGCATGGATGCCGAGGTCTCCCAGTTTTTCTTCCACTTCGTCAGCCGCTGCCTGGGCCTGCTTTTTATTGCGGGTGGTGGCGAGGACAAAGTCGTCGGCAATGCTGGTAAGGCCCCGTACATTCAGGGCGCGGATGAGGACCGCTTTCTTCGATGCTAATGCTTTGCAGATGGTTTCAATCGTTTTTTCCATAGAACAGTCTCCTTGTCATGAAATGTGTATAGATATAGGAAATCAAATAGTCGTAAATAAGTAATAAGTCAGGAGTGATGGTGCGCCGCCACAGAAGAGGAAGCTGCGCCATGTATCAGATACGTATTCAGGTCATCAGTCATGAATATGGGTATCGATGAAGATAGTAGATGATAGACGATAGAAGATAGGAGATAGAAGATAGAGGAACGGACTATCTGCTTACAGCTTACAGCTTACAGCTTACAGTTGACAGATAATCAGTTGATGTGCAGGTGGAATATCATCGAAACGGCAAACCATTTCTAAGCATGCAGGCCCTAGGGAAGCGCTGATTAATTCGCAAAGTCAGATTTCATAAGGATTTTTATGCACTGCTTCGTCATAACTCTCCTTAAATAGCTCGCTATTCGCGTCGAGTTATTCCTCGCATTGCATAAAAATCCAAGAATGAAATCTGACAACGATTTAATCAGTGCTTTCCTAAGGGGGCACGCTTTTTATGGATAGAGTCACTGAAACAGAATAATCATTCCATGTCAGATATCCCGTAACCATGCAGCCCCTTGGAGATGGAACGCGGCGAAGCTACTGAAGGTCTCGGTCTCGACCTCATTTCCCGTTATCCGATCCGATGGTCAGTGCTACGGCTTTCTGGAGTTCTGCGGGGTTTACTACCCAGGTCGGGATTTTACCGATGGTCTGGGTTTCTCCAGGGAGAATGACGTAGTGGAAGCTGTCTTCCGGATAATTAGTGAATGTATAGGCCAGCTGGGCCGCTTCTCCGGCGGAGATATCCGTTTCTGAAAGGTTCCAGATGTGGTGGGCAAAGACATAGCTGTAAAGGGCAAAATGGTTGTGGAGGGAAGAGACCAGGGGCTTCAGGACCCGTTCCTGCCGCTGGATGCGGTCGATTTCCCCGTTCTTTCCATCCAGGTACCGTACATAGCCAAGGGCCTGGGCTCCCTTGAGGTCCTGGTAGCCCTGGCGGATAGTTATATCCGGATTGCCGCTGCCATCGACGTGTTCCATGTTCTTTTCCACATACATGTCGATGCCGCCGATTTTATCCATATAATTTTCAAAATCCGAGAAATCCACCACCCCGTATCCGTCTACCCGGAGGTGAAGGAGGTTCTCCACGGCACTCTTTGTTTCCTCCGCTCCCCCTTCGCTGAAGGTGGACCGGATGAGCTGGTTCTTCTTTTCCTGACGGGACAGCTTCGTATTGGGCGGGATGGAAATGAAGGTTACTTCCTTATCCCTGCTGTTCCAGGCGGTAAGGAGCAGGGCATCGGCCTCGTTGCCCCAGTTCTTGTCAGTACCGATAAAGAGGTAATAGGAAATGGGGGATGCGGAGTTTCCGTTCTTCCCCATGATGTAGGTGACTCCTTTTCCCACCGCCATTCCCAGGATGACAAGAACCGCCGCCACAATGAGAAGGAACAGGGCCAGTTTCCCTGTTTTGATTTTTCCTTTTTTATTTCTTTTCATGGGCTTTCTCGTGTTTCAGTATCAAATCATTCCTGCCGATAAAGGTAAGGTCATAAATATAGGCTTTCTGGTCCATCAGGTGGGAAATGGTGGAATCGTAGGCCGCCAGCATGGCTTCATCCAGGTCCTTTTCCGCCAGTTTCCGGAGCCTGTCCACCCCCGGAAAATCCCGGGAAGGCTCGATATAGTCCGCCAGGAAAATAATTTTCTCTAGAAGGGTCATATCCTTCCGGCCGGTGGTGTGGTAATAAATGGCTCCTTTGATGGCCGCATCATGGATGCCGTACTTTGTCTCCGCCAGTACGCTGCCTGCCGGCCCGTGGAGGAGAGCCCGGCTGGAAAGGAGATAGTCATCGCAGGAAAGGCCGGCGCCTTTCACAATGTCCTGCATTTCAGAAAGAGTGAGTTCCTTGGCGCAGTCATGAACCCAGCCGGCCACGTACGCTTTTTCCGGGTCCGCACCATACTTTTCCGCCAGGTGTTTCCCCATGGCCGCCACCCCTTCGGAATGGTGGAACCGCTTGGGGGATAAAATGTTTTTCAAATCCTTTTGTATATCTTCCAGTTTCATTTCTTATCCTTCGTATAGATGATTTTTCTTAATGAACCGAATCACGGCGTCCGGAATAAAATAGCGGGCCGATTTATTATGGGCCAGCAGGTCCCGGAGGATGGTAGAGGAAATTTCCAGTTCCGGTATTTTCAGGAAATGGATTTTTTCCTTCCCCAGTTCCCCGAAGCAGGCCACCGATTTCTTCAGTTTTTCCTCATACCCCGGCCGGCTGGCGCAGATAAAGTGACAGATTTCCAGAAGTTCCCGGTTGTATTTCCAGGTGGGCAGGTCCGCCAGGGCGTCAGTGCCGCAGATGAAGTAAAACTCTATATCCTTCCCCATTTCCTGCTGGAGGATATGGATGGTATCCACCGTGTAGGAGGGACCGCTCCGGTCCCGTTCCACCGGGGAAATGGTGAACATGGGATTGCCGCGGATCGCTTCTTTCACCATGTCATACCGAGCCTCTTTATCGATGTGATGCATGTCCTTATGGGGCGTGTCGCCGGAGGGCACAAAAATCACCTTTTCCAGGTCGAATTCCTGACACGCCGATTCTGCAATCACCAGATGGCCGATATGAATGGGGTTGAAGGACCCGCCGAATATGCCTATCCGTTTAACCATACATATAACACCGCTTCCACCAGGAGGATACAAACTACAAGAAATCCAAGAAGCTCCAGGATATGGGACAGCTCAAACCGCCCTTTCGGATGCTTCGTATAATAATAGACCAGCCATTTCAGCTTTTCAGAGAATTTCATCGCATCACCAGAAGGTTATCCCGGTGAATGACCGTATCGTAGGGGGCTTCTCCGCCCAGGGCCTTTGCCATTTCTCCGGAATGGAGGCCTTTGATTTTTTGGATGTCCCCACTGCTGTAATGGGTAATGCCCCGGGCCAGCTCTTCATCGCCATAGTAGACGGATACAGTGTCCCCTTCTTCGAAGGACCCCTCTATACCCGTAATGCCTACGGCCAGGAGACTGGAACCCTTGTCCAGCAGGGCTTTCCGACAGCCCCCATCCACCAGGATTTTCCCTTTCACCGCCGTACCGATGATGACGTCCCGCTTTTTCAGCTGGGGATGTACATTTTCCCCCTTAAAGAGGGTGCCGATATTGTCGCCGTCCATAATATGGAGGATCACATCAGGAAGGCTTCCCTTGGCAATGATCATGTCGATGCCCGAATGGACACAGATTTCTGCGGCCTGGATCTTCGTATACATGCCGCCGGTGCCCTGGCTCGTGCCGGCGCCGCCGGCGATGCGGAAAATATCCCTCGAAAATTCCGGTACCTCATGGATGAGCTCAGCCTTCGGGTCCTTGCGGGGATCCGCCGTATAAAGTCCATCGATATCGGAAAGGATGATGAGGAGATCCGCCTCCGCAATGCTGGCGACGATGGCGGAAAGGGTATCGTTGTCGCCGATTTTGATTTCATCTGCCGTAACAGCATCGTTTTCATTGATCACAGGGATAGCCCCTAATTCCAAGAGCGCCGACAGGGTACCCCGCATGTAGAGGTACCGCTTCGAATTCACCGCATCTCCCTTTGTGAAGAGAAGCTGGCCCACCACGTGGCCGTATTCACGGAACAGGTGCTCATAGATATTCATGAGGATGCCCTGTCCCACGGCAGCGGAAGCCTGCTTATAGGGAAGGAGGGACGGCTTTTCTTTGAATCCCAGCTCCGGAAATCCGATGCCTATGGCGCCGGAGGTCACGAGAATCACCTGGATCCCCCGATTCCGAAGGTCCGAAATCTGGCGGGCCAGATGATCCATGAAACGGAGATTCATTTTCCCGTTGGCATAGGTGAGGGAGCTGGTGCCTACCTTGATGACCACCCGTTTCTTCCTGGGAATATCCGCCCGTACCGTATCAGGGGAGTTCATAGTGGGACTTCTTTTCTTTCTGCCGGAAGAGCACACAGTTTCTTCCTATGATCTGGACGATTTCGCAGTCCAGCTTATCCGCCAGGAGCCCTGCGGTGTCCCGGATATCTTCGTCGGAATTCTGGTTGATCTTCACCTTCACCAGTTCCCGGGCCAGCAGCACATCCCTTACGCTGTCAATGACCGTATCCGTAAGGCCTTCCTTGCCGATCTGCACATAGGCCGGCAGCTGTACGGCCTGGCTCTTTAAATACTGTTTCTGTTTACCTGTTAACATCATTGTCTCCCCTATTCTTCTTCCTCTTCGGTTCCTTTATTTTCAGAGAACGTAAACTCTACGCCGTAGAGATTGACCGTATCCCCTTCCTGGATGCCCTGTTTCTTCAAAAGCCTGTCGAGCCCCATGAAACGCCATGCCCTGTCGAAACGGCGGAGGGAAACGTAGTCTTCGAAATTGGTCATACCCACCAGTTTCTCCACCCGCTTGCCCTTCACATAGAACACGCCGTCTTTCTTTTCGATTTCGAATTCATCCTTCGGCACTTCATAGACAATGGTCTTTTCCGGCGCTTCAAAGGATACATCCGGTTCTTCCTGGAGAATCTTCCATGCCGCTTCCAGGAGAGGTTTCAGCCCCTCTCCGGTGAGGGTGCAGATGGGGAAGAACTGATATCCCTCCCCTTCAATGGCCTTGCGGAGATCTTCCAGTTTCTTCGGGTCATCGATGAGGTCCGTCTTGTTGGCAGCCACAATCTGTTTTTTCTTCGCCAGCAGGGGGCTGTACAGTTCCAGTTCATTATTGATGACATGGAAATCGTTCAGCGGATCCCGTCCTTCGCTTCCGGCGGCATCGAGTACATGGATGAGTACCTTCGTCCGTTCCACGTGCCGCAGGAATTCATCGCCCAGCCCTGTGCCCTGGCTGGCCCCTTCGATGAGGCCCGGAATATCGGCCATCACGAAGCTGCGGTCGTAATCGAGACTCACCACCCCCAGAATCGGGTTCAGGGTGGTGAAATGGTAGGCCGCCACTTCCGGTTTGGCACCGGAAACCTTGCGGAGCAGGCTCGATTTGCCGACGCTCGGGAAACCAAGAAGGCCAACGTCAGCCAGGACCTTCAGTTCCAGGCGGATCATCTTTTCTTCCCCCGGTTCCCCTTTTTCTGCATAGGTGGGAGCCCGGACAGCGGAGGTGGCAAAATGGGAATTTCCCCGTCCCCCATGGCCTCCTTTGGCCACCATGACCTCCTGGCCGTTCTGGGTCAGATCCGCCAGCAGTTCATTGGTTTTGTCATCGTACACCATGGTGCCCAGGGGCACTTCCACGATCACGTCCTGGGCCGCTTTGCCAAACATTTCTTTCGCCCCGCCGTTGGCACCGGCCTTGGCTGCAAACTTCCGATGGCGCCGGAAATTGATGAGGGTATTGAGATCACTGTTCGCACGAACAATGACAGATCCCCCCTTACCGCCGTCGCCGCCGCTGGGGCCGCCCCGGGGTACATACTTCTCCCGGCGGAATGCCACCATCCCGTCCCCGCCGGCACCGGATACTGCAATAATCTTTGCTCTATCAATAAACATAGTCATACCTCGCTCAAAAAATCAGAAAATATCTATATTATTATAGCATGGAACGGGGGAAAGGGATATATAAGATCGAGGGGTTCCCGGTGGTTCGATTGCGTACGCACCGGCGGGACATCAAGCCTTGCGCAGGACAGCCGCTCAAGGCTCAAAGCTAAAGGCTCAAAGCCTGCGCCCGTGCGCAGGCAAGTCAGCCATCTGAGCACTGCAGGCGGATTTCCTCGGTCTCGATCTCGATCCCAATGAAAAAGCCGTGAAGAAATATCCTTCACGGCTTTTGATAACTTTCTACTCCCCTTCCAGTACTTCAATGGCTTTCTGCAGCACATTGTCCGTATCCGGATGGAAGAGGCTTCCGGTCTGCTGGACCGGGATATCCGGGGTAATACCTACTTTATCGATGGACCGGCCGGAGGGGGTCTTATACTCGGCGATGGAAACTTTAACCGCCGTTTTATTGCCCTGGTCGAAGACAGCCTGCACCGTGCCTTTGCCATAGCTCCGTTCACCGATAATGGTGCCTTCTTTCCGGTCCTGCACGGCGCCGGCCAGGATTTCAGAAGCACTGGCACTGTTCTTGTCGATGAGGACAGCCATGGGCATAGGATTTTCTACGCCCTTCACGGAGTACACTTCACTGCCCAGGGATTTGGCATTGTAGCTGACCACGGTCCCTTTGGAAAGGATCTGGTCCGCAATGGCTACCACGGAGTCGATCATGCCGCCGGGATTCATACGGACATCGATGATCAGTTTTTCACAGCCCTGGTCTTTGAGAGCGGAGAGTTGCTTTTTGAACTCCTCCGGTGTATGGCGGCTGAAGGTAAAGATGTGAATGTAGCCGATGTTGTCCTTTACCATGCGGCTCAGCACCGTGGGCAGGGTAATATTGGACCGGGTCACATCAAAATCCAGGGTTTCCCCATTCCGGAGGACCTCCAGGGCTACCTCGGTGCCGTTGTCCCCGCGGACCGCCTGGGCGGTACCCGTAAGACCGAGCTCACCGATGTCGGTGCCGTCGACGGAGAGGATTTCATCCCCCGCCTTAAGGCCCGCTTTTTCGGCGGCGCTGTCGGGGAACACATTGAAAATCCGGACTTTCGAATCCCTGTCCAGCCCCATGACGACGCCGATACCGCCGTACTCGCCGCTGGTGGATTCCATGAAGGACGAATAATCATCCCCCGCAAGAACCTTGGAATAGGGATCTTCCAGACTATCCACCATGCCTGAAGCGGCCCCTTCCCAAAGGGCATCTTCATCGATGGGCCGGAAATAATTGGCCTTTACCATATGGTAGGTCTTCATGAAATGGAAAAAATCCAGCGGATGACCGCCCGTATAGAGGGCGGCTCCGCCGAATGTAATTCCGACGCCGCCGATGATGACGGCGGCAGCATAGGATGAAATTTTCAGCAAAAATGCTTTCTTCTGTTCATTCATTACAGATACCCCATGGGGTTGACCGGAGAACCGTTCACATCCACTTCGAAGTGGCAGTGAGGTCCGGTGGAATTGCCGGTGGATCCGGCATAAGCGACAACCTGTCCCTTGGAGACAGACTGCCCTTCGCCAACAGCCAGAGACTGGTTGTGGCCGTAAAGGGTGGACAATCCGCCGCCGTGGTCAATGATGACTGCATTGCCATAGCCGGAAATCCAGCCTGCATAGACCACAGTACCGCTGTCGGCTGCATGAATCGGAGTACCGTAATCTACGCCGATATCGATGCCGGCGTGGAAAATGGTGGTTCCGAAAATCGGATGGGTTCGATAACCAAAGGGGGACGTGATAGGACCGCTGCAGGGCCAGCCGAGGGAGCCGGTACCCTGTACGTAGCCATCATCACTGCCACCACCGCCGCCTCCTCCGTCATCGGAGGAGCTCTGCTGCTGCTGGGCTGCCTGTCTTGCGGCTTCCGCTGCTGCCAGGCGCTGCTGGATAAGGCTTCTGACCTGGTCCAGCTGGGAGTTCAGGTCTCGTTCCATCTGGGCTGCTGCGGCTTTATTATTCTTCGCTGCATCCAGCACTTTCTGCTGTTCCGCTTTCTTAGCGGCGATTTCTTTCTGCGTCTTTTCCGCTTCCGCTGCCAGGGCATCCAGCTGTTTCTTATCTGCTTCCAGCTGGGCTTTCTTGGCCTCGATGGCGGCTTTCTGTTTCTGGATTTCCAGAATCAGGCTGTAGTCTGAATGGATGACCCGCTTCAGGAGTTCCAGGCGGTTTGCAAAGTCCGAGAAACTGTTGGCACCAAGGATGACTTCCAGATAATTCAGCTGGCCATGCATGTAAATCGCACGGACACGGCGGTTCAGGACGGCCTGCCTCGTCTTCAGGTAGGCTTCGGCTTTGGCAATGTCCACCTTCGTCTGTTCGATCTGGGCGTTGATCTGGGCCTGCTGGGCCTGGATGCTCTTCAGTTTCGCCGTAGCCGCATCCAGATCTGCCTGGATGCTCTTCAGCTTTGCACTCACATCCTGGATAACCTGTTCCCAGTTTTCCTGCTCCAGGCGAGAAGAATCAATCTGCCCCTGGAGGTCCGATACCTGGTCATCCAGATCATCCGCATGGACCGGTGCATACAGGGCGCCTCCGCCAAGTACGATGGAGATGGCGAGGGCAGCCAGAATAGATTGGGATTTTTTCATGCTCTCTTACACCTTCATATACTTGCGAAGGGAAATGGTACTGCCCAGGATACCGATGATGATGCCTGCCACCAGAAGAATGGCGGTCAGGTAGCCCACAAAGGGCCACAGGGGAATCATGGGAATAAATACAAGGCCTGCGCTGACCAGTTCCGAAAGTACCACCTTGTATCCTTCCCACAGGATGAAGGCAGCGATGCCGGAACCGATGCAGCCGATTACCATACCTTCGAAAATGAAGGGCCACCGAATGAAGCCATTGGTGGCTCCTACGTATTTCATAATCTGGATTTCCCGGCGCCGAGCGAATACGGTGAGCCGGATGGTATTGGAAATGATGAACAGTTCAGCCCCCGCCAGGAAGACGATGAGGATGATGCCGCCCAGACGGATGACCTGAGCCACTTTATAGAGCTGTTCGATAATGTCCTGGCCATACTGCACGGAGTCCACTTCCGGATACTTCGCCACAATGGCCGCCGCATTTTTCAGGGCCTGTGGATTGGCAAAGGATGTGGAATAGGAAGCGGGCAGCGGGTTGCCGTTGATGGCATCCAGGATGCCCTGCTGGTCTCCCAGGTTTTTCTTGAAGTCAGCAAAGGCCTGGTCCTTATTCTTGAAGGAAATCTGCTTCAGCTCAGGCTGGGCCTTCAGTTTCTTTCCTACGTTCATGACCTGGTCCGTGGTGAGGCCATCCTTCAGATATACTGTCATTTCTACCTGGCTTTCCAGGTACGTAGCCATGTGATTGATATTCAGCACGGCACAGAGGAAGACGCCAAGAATGAACATGGACAGGGTCACTGTAAGCACAGAGGCGATGGCCATGAATTTATTTCGGAAGAGGGAATGGAATGTCTCTTTCCAGAAATAACCAAAAGAACTAAACATGTAAGTGGTATCCCCCTTTTTCCTGGTCGGCGATAATGCGGCCGTCTTCAATATTAATGACCCGCTTATGCATGGCATTGACCAGGTCCTTATTGTGGGTCACCATGATGATGGTAGTCCCCATGTGGTTGATCCGGTTGAAGAGCTTCATGATTTCTTCGGAAGTCACCGGATCCAGGTTGCCCGTCGGTTCATCGGCAATGAGAAGGAGGGGCTGGTTTACCAGAGCCCTGGCGATGGCCACTCTCTGCTGTTCCCCACCGGAAAGCTTGGAAGGAAGTTCCTTTGCCTTATTCCGGAGACCTACGAGGTCCAGTACATTATTCACCCGCTCTTTGATTTCCCGGGACTTTGCCCCGGTTACCCGGAGGACAAAGGCGATATTTTCAAATACCGTTTTTTCGGAAAGAAGGCGGAAATCCTGGAACACGATGCCAAGGGTACGCCGATAATAGGGCACCTTGCTCCGTTTCAGTTTTGTAATATTGATACCATTCACTACGACGGTCCCCTGTTCCGGCACCAGTTCATGGGTCAGCACCTTGACAAAGGTGGACTTTCCGGCGCCCGAAGGGCCTACAACGAATACGAACTCTCCCTTATCTATATGGATAGAAATATTTTTGAGAGCCGTATGTTTAGAATCGTACTGCAATGATACCTGGTCAAAAGTTATCATTCAATCCTCACTTTCTAGTGATGTAAATAGAAATAGCGGCTTCGCCGCAATGAGATCGAGATCGAGACCGAGGTCGAGATTGAGATCGAGGGCATCCGCCTGCGGCTCAATATGGCCTACAGGCGTGTGTACTGACAGGGCTTTGGGCCTTGAGCAGGATAGCCGCTGCACGGCGGATGTCAAGTACCCAAGAGACGTGCGTACGGGCGAGGGCTTCCAGCCTCCAGCTATTAGCTTTCAGGAAAGCTGATCAGCCGCTTCGCGGCCTCCCCTACAGTCTGCTTCGCGTATTCGGTCTCTTTAAGACGGATTCATCCCCCGTCCTATGAGCTTCCACAGAATGGATTGAGGGATACGGCGGCGCAGCCGCTAATCACCTAGACCTAGACCTAGATCTGGATCCAGCCACTAGCCACTTTCTCCCTGCACAGCCGCAGGGCCTCAAGTCTCACAACTCAATTCTTTTTCTGTACCAGCTTCTCCGCTTCTTCAGCGATATGCTGTGCCGTAAGCCCATAGACTTCGAGCAGTTCATCAGCTTTGCCGGACTGGCCGAAGGTATCTTCGGTGCCTACCATGGCCATGGGGCAGGGAGCGTTCAGGGCAAGTACTTCTGCCACGGCGCCGCCGAGGCCGCCTTTTACTGTATGTTCTTCACAGGTCACAATGGCACCGGTTTCTTTGGACGCCTTAATAATGGCTTCTTCGTCGATCGGTTTAATGGAGGCCATGTTGATGACCCTTGCGGAAATGCCCTTCTCCAGAAGTGCATCGTGGGCAGCTTTGGCTTTCGCCACCATGATGCCGCAGGCGATGATGGTTACATCTTTCCCTTCGCAGACTTCATAGCTCTTTCCTGGCTGGAAAGTATAGTCCTCCGGCATGATGTCGTCCACTTTGGCCCGGCCCATACGGATGTATACCGGTCCAACATAGGAAGCGGCCCATTTCACAGCGGCCTTCGTTTCTGCAGCATCCGCCGGCACAATGACCGTCATGTTCGGAAGGGCCCGCATGAGGGTAATATCTTCCAGCATCTGGTGGGTAGCCCCATCTTCGCCGACGGTAAGGCCTGCATGGGTGACAGCGACCTTGACGTTCAGTTTCGGATAGCAGATGGAGTTCCGGATCTGTTCATAGGCCCGGCCGGCACCAAAAACGGCGAAGGTGGAGGCGAAGGGAATCTTCCCGGCTGCCGCCAGTCCTGCCGCTACACCCATCATGTTTGCTTCCGCAATCCCGGTATCAAAGAAACGGTCCGGATAGGCTTTGGCAAAGACCTGGGTCTTCGTGGAGGCAGAGAGGTCTGCATCCAGTACCACAATATCCGGATTCACAGCGCCCAGTTCTTTCAGCGCTTCCCCATATGCATCACGTGTTGCCTTACCCATCACTGTGCCTCCTCTACTGCTTTAATGAAACGTTCACATTCTTCTTCGGAAGGAGCCTTGCCGTGCCAGCCCACTTTGTTTTCGATTTCCGGGACCCCCTTGCCTTTCACCGTCTTCATGACGATCATGGTGGGCTGTCCTTTTACTGTCTTTGCTTCTTCAATGGCATCGTGGAGGGCTGCAAAATCATGGCCGCTCACTTCGATGACATGCCAGCCGAAGGCTTTGAATTTTTCACCGATCGGCAGGGAAGACATGACTTCCGTAATCGGTCCGTCGATCTGGAGGCCGTTGTTATCCACAAAGGCGGTGAGATGGTCCAGTTTGTAGTGGGCTGCATACATGGCAGCTTCCCATACCTGGCCCTCTTCCAGTTCCCCATCCCCCAGGACGGCGTATACCCGCCAGGAGGCATTATCGATCTTCGAAGCCAGGGCCATGCCGCAGGCGGCGCTGATACCCTGTCCCAGGGACCCTGTGGTCATATCCACGCCGGGGGTGTGCTTCATGTCCGGATGACCCTGGAGCATGTGGCCCGCCTGGCGCAGGTGGTTCAGTTCTTCCATGGGGAAATAGCCCTTTTCTGCAAGGCAGGCATACATGGCAGGAGCTGCATGGCCCTTGGACAGGACAAGCCGGTCCCGGTCTGCCTTATGGGGATCCTTTGGATCCACGTTCATTTCCCTGAAATAGAGGAGCGTCAGAAGGTCCGCCACCGACAGGGAACCGCCGGTATGGCCGGAATTGGCCTTCGTAATCATTTTCAGGATATCAATGCGCACCTGTTTGGCTTTCTCCTTGAGAGAAGCGATTTCTTCGTTGGTAAGGTGACTCATCAGTTTTCCTCCTTCTGCTTGACAAGACTTTTCAAAATCTCCACATTCTGCAATGCCTGTTCTCTTAATGCATCCACCTTTTCCCAGGTCTCTTTCTCCGAGGGATGGGAAAGAAGGTTACACGTATCATTATACAACTTATCTCCATCCATGTGGGAGACAGAACAGGCCGGTTTCCGGTCGATGAGGGCCAGAAAATTATCGATTTTCGGGTCATAGGAAATCCCAAGGAACGGTACATGCATGAGGGAGGCAAATATAAGGGCATGGAGCCGCATGCCGAGAAGGCCATCCATGTTTCCGATGAGGGACATCAGTTCATCAATGGAGTAATCGTCGGGGAGGATATACACATGGTCCCCTGCGGCGCCGATGGACTCCGCCGCCTTCACATCCTCCGGATGCTGCATGGGAATGAAAACGATAGCGTATCCTGCCTTTTCCAGTTTTTCCACGCAGGTTTTCATCTTTTCCATCCAGCTGCCGGCACCATCCCAGTACCGGATCGCAATGCCCACCTTTTTCCGGTCCTTTGGCACGCGGTATTTTTCAAGAATTTTCTTTCCCGGATTGAGATCAGCCGGCGAAAGGGACAGCACCGCATCGGCGGTGGTATAAATCTTTCTCTTCACCCCCAGCCGCTGGAGGAATCCCTTGGATTCCTTATCCCGCACGGTGATGGCATCCACATGGTTCAGCACATGCTTCAGGATGATGCGGATGGCCCGGTACCGGACAGGACCGATACCCTGGGAATAGAGGAAAACCTGTTTCCTGAAAAATACACCCATCGTAATGATGGTGAGGTAATAAATCATACTCTTCCAGCTTGTCACATCCTGCAGGAGGCTGCCGCCGCCGCTGATAAGAAGGTCCGAATGGAAAAGGGCGGACAGGATGGAAGAAATGGAAAATCGGGGCACCGCCCGAACGCCAAATGCTTTGGCCGTAGCCTCGGGGTTTCCGGAAATCACGGTGATTTCCGGATCATCGAATGTGTTTCGAAGGGCCTGGAGGATGGCGGTCAGCATGGCTTCATCACCGGCATTATTGAACCCATAATACCCGGAGATGACGATATTATACTTTGCCATATCTTTCTCCGAAGTACTTGGTAATGCGCACGAGAATCATGACGGCAATGAGAGCGGCAATCATGGAAAGGCTGCCTGCTGCCAGGCCGTCGAGGCCCCGGATGAGACTCAGCATGTAGGGACTCCGCATGTGGGCGAAGGTTTCTACCATGGATCCCTGACCGATGGTGACAGCGAGGATCAGGAAATAGTGAAGAATCTGCGGCCATTTCCGATAAAGCGCTGCCAGGGAAAGGAGCACGGCAGGGTGGCCGAAGAGGAATTCCTTCTCCCGGGGGCGGGCATACATGAGATTTTCCAGGAACCGGCGGAGGGCGATTTCAAAGCCCGGCACCGGAGCGCCATTGTTGCCGCTGCGGCCGATGAAGACGAATCCCACAATGGCCAGGAGCCCCAGGCCCACGAGGAGGCCCAGACGGATCTGGACGCTGCAGAACTTTTTCACAAACCGGATGAAGTCCTTATCCGAAGACACCACCTGTCCGAAGAAGGGGAACTTCTGGATGTAGATGATGGAAATCAGGATCACCGGCATGAGGAATGTCACCTTCACACCCTGGAAAATCTGCATTTCCAGAAGGAACCGGATATCGCCCAGAAGGCCGCTCACCATGGCGGCGCAGGCCAGGGACAGGATGCCGGCACACCAGAGGACCGCCAGGGATTCCAGGAACAGTTTTCCCCATCCCACATCTTTGAAGGCGGTATCTTTTTTCTTTACGCAGTAGTTGAGGAACAGGGTCACCACCACCACCGGCGTGCAGATGGCGGTCCCCAGGGCCAGCATCTGCAAAGGCAGCACGGAATGGAGTACCCAGAACATGCCCTGGGTCACCAGGAGTCCCAGGATTTCCAGTACATACACGTATTTTTTAAGGTACGGAATGAGAAGCACCAGGGTCAGCACCACAAGGGACAGGGCGCCCACCATGGTGAGGCTCCGAAGGATATTCTTCGGGAACCAGGGATCCATGACAGAGGCCTTCCCCACGGTGAAGCCATGGTTTTCCAGCCGCTCTGTCACTTCTGCAATATAGGAAGCATTGGTTTCAGACAGGGTCTTTCCTTCCAGGGGGAACTTGTAGGACGGGAACAGGTTCATCCGGATGTTCCGTTCAATATCGGAAATATAGAAACGGGAAGCCGCTTCCTTCGGGTCCAGTTTAATCAGTTCATCCTTGGACATGGCGTAGAGACGGACCACGTCATAGTTGGAAAGGGTGGCCATTTCCACGTTCCCCGACTGCCGCTCAAAGCCGAGCTGGCTCTGGGCTTCAATGAGGGCCAGGGGAATATGCCGTTTTTCCAGTTCGCCGGAGAGATACTTCAGGTATTCCTTGTATCCCAGCACTTCCTTGCCCTGGAAAATGACGGCGCTCACCTTATCCGAAGAATCGAGGGCTTTCAGGAAAAGGTCCACATAGGCCTTCGTCACATGGGCCTGGTTGTTCGGGCGGAGCACCACGTACATGCCATGGGTGGAAGCGTCCTTCACGGACTGCTGGAACACACCGAGAGGCATGGTCATGAACTGGTTGTACACCGCATCCACTTCCAGGGTCTCCACGCCGTTCACCGTCATGGACCGCACATCGTCCTTGTCCATGATCAGGGCCAGGTGTTCCTTCGCTTCGTTGAAGAAAGCTTTCCCCTTTTCATTCATCACCGGCTGGATGTAAATCTTATTATAGGAGATTCCTTCCACCCCGGGGTTCCGGAAGGCAAAGTCGCTTCCCCGATAGGCCCGGAGAAAATCGTGGTTCACCAGTTTCTCCATGGTCTCGTCGTACACAGCCACGGAGGTGACGCCGCTCTTTCTGTACATGTCAAACAGAGCGTCCGGTGATTTCTTTTCCACCGCCGCATTATCGATGATATTGTAATAGTCGTACACATTTTCCACGGTGCTGGCTGATGATTCCACATGAGCACGCTGCAGGGAAATGATCCCTGCAGCGATGATGCCGATGAGAATCAGGACTGCCAGCACCTTCCAGGCGCTGTTCTGTATGCCCCTCATATGATTCTCCCTTAATTATGCTTTTGCTTTTGCCTTAAACTTGTTCATCTTCAGGTATCCTTCGATGAAGGGATCCAGGTCCCCATCCATGACACCCTGGATATTCCCCGTTTCCACACCGGTACGGTTATCCTTCACCAGTGTATAAGGCTGGAAAACGTAGGAACGAATCTGACTGCCCCATTCGATGGCCTGCTGGTCCCCTTCCAGGGCAGACACTTCCTGTTCGTGTTTCTTCATTTCGTATTCATAGAGCTTGGCCCGGAGCAGACGGAGGCACTGTTCCTTATTCTGGAACTGGCTTCGTTCATTCTGGCAGGCTGCCACAATGCCCGTAGGAATATGGGTCATGCGGACTGCGGAACTGGTCTTGTTGATATGCTGGCCGCCGGCGCCGCTGGAGCGGTAGTAGTCCACCCGCACATCGTCCATGTTCAGGTCCACCTGTACATCGTCATCGATTTCAGGCATCACGTCCACTGCGGAGAAAGAGGTATGGCGCCTCTTGGCCGCGTCAAAAGGAGAAATGCGGACCAGACGGTGCACTCCTTTTTCCGATTTCAGGAAACCGTAGGCATACTTGCCTTTCACCATGAATTCAGCGCTCTTAATGCCCGCTTCATCACCGTCGAGGCGGTTCAGTTCTTCCAGCTGGAAGCCTTCCGCTTCGGCCCACTTCATGTACATGCGGATCAGCATTTCCGTCCAGTCCTGGGCTTCCGTGCCGCCGGCACCGGCGTGGAACGTGAGGATGGCGTTATTGGCATCGTACTTGCCGGACAGAAGGAGTTCGATTTCCTTCTTGTCCATGATTTCCTTCACTTCATTGATTTCTTTGGCAATTTCCGGTTCCATGGACTGGTCATCTTCTTCGATGGCAAGGTCCAGGAGGTCCTTCAGCCCTTCCGCCCGGTCGAAAAGTTTCGTGTAGGTTTCGTAAGCGTCTTTCGCTTCCGTAGCTTCCTGCGAAATCTGGCGGGCCTTTTCTGCATTATCCCAGAATGTGGGATCACTCATCTGAACGTCGTAACTTCTGATACGTTCCTTCAGCTGAGGTAAGTCAAAGTGAATCCCTTATTTCTTTTTCATGACTCAGGAGTTCGGTTAAGGTTTTTTTCAAATCTTCCAGCATTCTGAACAATCATCTCGCTTTCGGTAATATAGTTTACATATTTTTATGAATAGATTTTACATATAAAATGATAGATCGAGGTCGAGGCCGGGACCGAGAAAATCAGCCTGCGGCGCTTATGTGGCCCACTTGCATGCATACAAGTGGAGCCTTCAGCCTTGAGCGGATCAGCCGCCACGCGGCAAGGCTGCAGGATAGAGGCGGCTTTGCCACTATAGTCCTCGATCTCGGTCTCGATCTCACCACTCTTATTTCTTCTCATCCGCTGCTTCCGGCGGATTTTCGTCTACGTAGTGGGCGGTGGCCCCTTTCAGGTGGTCTTCGGCCTGCGGGGTTTCCGGTTTTTCCAGGTGTGCTTCATCGTCGGAGGCGAAGCGGATCTGGATGTGGTACAGGTAGAGAACGATGGTCTCAATCATGGCCTGCTGCATTTCTTCGAAGATATCGTAGGCTTCTACCTTGTATTCCACGATCGGGTTTCTCTGGCCATAGGACCGGAGGCCGATACCTTCTTTCAGCATATCCATGTCGTCCAGGTGTTCCATCCACTTGGAGTCCACCACCTTCAGCATCACTGCCTTTTCCAGTTCCCTCATCATGGGAGCGCCGATGGACTTTTCCCGGGCTTCATAGGTTTCATGGGCCACGGTTTTCAGTTTGTCTTCCACTTCTTCGCGGCTCATGTCTTCGATTTCATCGAGGGTAATATCGCCGGGGGCCAGGAAGTACTTTTCGCTGTATTTCAGGAGGCCTGCAAAATCCCATTCTTCCGGATACAGCTTCGGGTCCGCATATTTTTCCATGCCCTTTTCGATGATGGTATCCACCATGCGGAGGACCTGGTCCTTCATGTTTTCCCCTTCCAGGATCTTCCGGCGCTGTTCATAAACCACCTTGCGCTGCTGGTTCATGACGTCATCGTACTCCAGCACGTATTTACGGATATCAAAGTTTCTGGCTTCCACCCGCTTCTGGGCTTTCTGGATGGCGTTGGAAACCATTTTGCTGTTGATCGGTTCATCTTCATCAAGGCCCATCTTTTCCATGAACTTCTTGATGTTGTCGCCGCCGAAAATGCGAAGCAGGTCATCTTCCAGGGACAGGAAGAACTGGCTGGAGCCCGGGTCCCCCTGACGGCCGGCACGGCGAAGCTGGTTATCGATACGGCGGCTTTCATGGCGTTCGGTGCCGATGATGGCAAGGCCACCCAGTTCAGCCACCCCTTCGCCCAGCTGGATATCGGTACCACGGCCGGCCATGTTCGTAGCGATGGTGACAGCGCCCTTCTGGCCTGCCAGGGCAACGATGGCCGCTTCTTTTTCATGGTACTTTGCATTCAGCACGGAATGGGGAATCTTTGCGGCATCCAGCATGTGGGACAGTTCTTCCGACTGTTCAATGGATGTGGTGCCGATAAGGATCGGCTGGCCCGTAGCGTGGCGGCGCTGGACTTCCTTTACCACCGCTCTGTACTTGCCCCTCTTGGTCTTGAAAATCACATCGGGCAGGTCTTTACGCTGGATAGGCTTGTTCGTCGGTACCTGGAGAACCGGAAGTCCATAAATCTTGATGAATTCCTGTTCTTCCGTCTTGGCGGTACCGGTCATGCCGGCCAGTTTGTCATACATTCTGAAGTAGTTCTGGAAAGTAATGGTAGCGAGGGTCTGGCTTTCTCTCTGTACTTCCAGGCCTTCCTTCGCTTCAATGGCCTGGTGGAGACCATCGGAGTAGCGGCGGCCGTACATGAGGCGGCCCGTGAATTCATCGACGATGACCACTTCCCCGTCTTTTACCACGTAATCCTTATCCCGCTGCATCATGGTCTGGGCACGGAGGGCCTGCACAAAGAGGTGGTTCAGTTCCAGGTTTTCCGCATCGTACAGGTTGTCCACGTGGAGCATTTTTTCCATCTTTGCCACGCCGGCTTCCGTAGGCGCCACGGTCTTCTGCTTTTCATCGATGGTGTAATCCTCATCCTTCTTCAGGTTCGGCACCAGTTTTGCCATGAGGTAGTAGTTATCCGTAGATTTCTGGCCGGGGCCGGAAATGATCAGCGGTGTACGGGCTTCATCGATGAGGATGGAGTCTACTTCATCGATGAGGCAGTAATGGAGGGGCCGCTGTACCATCTGGTCCAGGGAGGTAACCATGTTATCACGGAGGTAATCGAAACCGAATTCGTTATTCGTTCCGTAGGTAATATCGGAATTGTAAGCAATCTTTCTCTGCTGGAAATCCAGGTCATGGACGATAAGGCCTACAGAAAGGCCCAGGAATTTATAAACCTGGCCCATCCATTCACTGTCTCGCTTGGCCAGGTAATCGTTGACCGTAATGACATGGACCCCTTTGCCTTCCAGGGCATTCAGGTATACCGGCGCCGTAGCCACCAGGGTTTTACCTTCGCCGGTGCACATTTCAGCAATGTTGCCCCGATGGAGGATAATGCCGCCAATGAGCTGCACATCGAAGTGCCGCATTCCCAGTACACGGCGGGATGCTTCACGGATAACGGCGAAAGCTTCCGGAAGGATATCATCCAGGGTCTCCCCCTTGGCCAGGCGGGCCTTGAATTCATTGGTCTTGTTGGCCAGGGAAGAATCACTGAGCTTCTTCAGTCCGTCTTCCAGCGGATTGATCTGCTGTTCCACAATCTTACGGATCTTTTTGATTTCTTTTTCATTAGACCCGTTGAACAGCCTGTCAAAAAACTTATCAAACATTGAAACAACTCCTTATGCAAGTTTCATAGACTTAACGAATTCCAATACAGAACACATCTAGTTTATTTTAACAAAACAGGCCACCATAGTCAAAAAAGGAGCGGGAAAAACCGCTCCTTTTCTGTAAAAATTATGCAAAATTTTATTTATTCGCATCAATGAGGCCATACTTGCCATCATCCCGGCGATAAACCACAGCCATGGCATCGGTGTCGGAATTGAAGAACATGAAGAAACTGTGGCCCAGAAGGTTCATCTGCAGAATAGCTTCTTCCGGGGACATGGGGCTGATATTGAAATGCTTTGTCTTCACGATTTCAAACTCAGAATCCTGGGCAGCCGGGGCCGGTTCCTTCTCCTGGATAAAGGCAGGGCTGAAGGTATGTTTTTCTTTGAACCGTTTAGCCAGGCGGGTCTTATACTTGTGAATCTGCCGTTCTACCTTATCGAATACCAGATCGATGGACTTGTACATATCATCGGATTTTTCAACGCCCCGAAGAATTACGCCATCCACAAATACTGTAACTTCGCAGGTCTTTGTGAGGTTGGAAATACGAAGGAGAACATTAATCTTGATAGGTTTATCAAAATATCTCTGAATCTTGCCTGTGTGTTTTTCTACATAAGAATGCAGTGCGTCAGTGATTTCCAGATTTTTTCCTCTAACCGTTAATTCCATAACGAAATCCCCCTTTCTTGAATAAGCGGAATGCTTATCCTTCTATAATTATTATACTATATTTCGCCTAATAATCAATCATTATATCTATGAAATTCAGCTTTCATTTAAAATGTTTATCAGTACTTAAAGTTATAGAAATGATTAAATGTGAGAGGGAAAAGATCGAGGTCGAGACCGAGGGCTTCAGCCGCTTCGCGGCGGTTGTCTTGTGGCTGAGTATCGTGTGAACGGATGGGGGCTTCTAGCTGCTAGCTCCTAGCTTTTAGGAAAGCTGATGCCTGCGGCGCTCCCATCAGGTTGTTTGGGGCTGCTTTTCATGCCGTAGGCTGACCAGTTTTCCTAGATGCTAGGAGCTAAAAGCTAGCAGCCCCCGCCTGTTCACACCACACTCAGCCACATACCACACGACGCACAGCGGCCGTCACTTTGATTCGGTTAATATTCTTCCCTGTTTACTTTCCCCTTCACCAGCTTTCCATCGATGAAGGCACGGATATTGGTGAGGGCAGTCTTCAGGGCTTCCCGGAAAGCGGTGCTGCTCATTTCTGCGTTGTGGGCGCTGCCGATGACATTGGGGAAGGAAAGGAGCGGGTCCCCATCCTTGGGCCAGCCCTCGTTTTCCTGCCACCACACGTCCATGGCCACGTGGAAATCCAGATTTTCCCTGACCTGCTCCAGCAGGGCTTCATGGTCGATCAGGGCTGCCCGGGCTACGTCCACAATCATGGCATCCTTCTTCATGAGAGAGAGAATATGGCCATCTACAAGGCCCTCCGTTTCCTTTGTGCAGGGCATGGCCAGTACGAGCACGTCCGCCTGTTTCACCGCCTCTTCCCAATGACCCATGTCGAAGGAGCCATCCAGGAGATCCGACTCCGGCCGGTGCCGGGAAATGGCCAGGAGTTTCGGATGGAAGGGAGCAAGCACCTCTGCCACCGCCTGTCCGATGCCGCCAAATCCGGCAATGAGTACCGTCTGTTCGGACAGCAGCTTCTGGTGGTACCCGAGAATATGGAAATTTCCCTGCTGCAGATCCCGGAGCTGCTCTCTAAGGCAGCGGTTCAGGGCGATGATCATGCCGCAGGCAGATTCTGCAATACCCCTCGCCCAGCCGCCGGAATTGCAGTAAAGAGGCATCCCCTTCGGCAGGGTAGAAAAATCAAGGTGGTCCACGCCGGTTCTCGTGGTCTGTACCATTTTCGGACTGTCCAGCAGGGCCTGTTCTTTCTTCGAAAGGTCTCCGATAATATTGCGGGAAAGGACAATGTCCGCCCGGGTAAGGGAATCCATCCGTTCCTGGGGAGTCATGTCCTCCAGCCAGTCAATGGTACAGTCCGGAAGCATTTCCTCCACCAGGGAACCCATGGACTGTCTGATGGGAGCTGAAACAGCAATACGCATAATGGTCTCCTTTCTATGCCGCCCTTATGTAACGGGCATAGTTTTCTTATCTTTATTGAAATAGTTTTTCACAAAGGAAATCCAGGTCTTCACATTCCGGTTCATATATCCCCCTTTTTGCCAGAAAAGGACAAACTCCTCCTTTATTACCGGGCGGAACGGAATGACCGCAAACTCTCCTTCCGTCGATTTTTGGAGCGTATCGGCAATGGTGTCGTAGAGGAAGGCACCGGAGGAACCTTCCCGGACAAAGTTAAGGATAGTCCGAAGCTGGCTGGAATAGAGGATGGGATTGGGCCGGGCATTGACCTTATAGAACGCCTGCAGCAGGGGCTCATTGAGCACGGAATCATCGCTCTGCAGGATGAGAGGCACCTGGTCCAGGTCCCTGGCCGTCACAGAATCCTTTTGGGAAAGGGGATTTTCCCGGGAAACGCAGAAGACGAAACGGTCCTGCAGGAGCACCTGGTAATGGAAGCGGGCCAGGGAGTCCGCCCCGAAATTCACCATGCAGCAGTCGAGCTCATGGTTCTCCAGCTTTTCCAGGGACCGGCGGGAACTGTAGTCGTGGAGCACAACGGGAATAGAGTACCGTTCATGGAATTCCCGGAGCAGGTCCGGGAAAATGACGGTGGACCGGATGGGCGGGATTCCCACATGCACCCGGTAGCTGTCCTCCGGGCGGCCGGCAAAACTGGCGTACATGTCATCGCAGCGCTGCAGGATTTCCACCGCCTTCCGATAAAAAGCTTTTCCATCCTCCGTCAGGATGACCCGGTTTCCTGTGTGGGCATAAAGCTCCAGGGAAAATTCCTTTTCCAGGGACTTGATGGCCACGGAAATGGTGGGGTGGGATACGTAAAGGGCTTCGGCAGCCTTTGAGATACTGCCGTACCGGCAGACAGCACAGAAATACTGCAATTGCATAATGGTCATAGTCATCCTCCCCCTTCTGTTACTGTAAGAATAACCTACACTGTCATAACAAAATACAACTTTTATTCTTATAGTATACCATGTATGATGAAGAAGCAGAAGGTAAGAATTCCTCCAGTCATGAAAACAGAAAGGACATGTACCATGGAAACTATTTCCGAAGAACTCAGAAACCGCACCGAAAAATTTGCTGCCCTCCACAAAGGACCGGGCATGTTTATTCTCCCCAATGCCTGGGACATCGGCAGCGCCGTAGTCTACCAGAACGAAGGATTCAAAGCCGCCGCCACTTCCAGTGCCGGCGTTGCCTACAGCCTCGGCCAGTCCGACTGCCAGCAGATTGATTTCGAAGACCTTCTCTGGGTGGTCCGCAAAATGACCAGCCGTGTGAATATCCCGGTATCCGTTGACTTTGAACGGGGCTATGCCGATACAGCTGCAGAAATTAAAGAAAATGCCCGCCGCCTGCTCCTGGCCGGTGCTTCCGGATTCAACGTGGAAGACGGAGACCCGAAGGGAGCCATGGGGCCGGTAGAAAGACAGCTCATGGTTATCGACGTGCTGAAAGAACTGAAAAAGGAACTGTCCCTGAATTTCGTCATCAATGCCAGGACCGATGCTTACTGGTATAATGTAGCCGATGAAGACAGGAAGCTCTCCCTCAGCCTGGAACGGGGCAGGAAATACGCAGAAGCCGGTGCGGACTGCGTATTTGTAGCCGGCCCTGTAGACCTTCCCGCAGTAAAGCGGATTGTCGAAGAAATCCCGGCTCCCATTAACATCCTTCTCAATGGGAAATACCATGATTTCAAAGAGCTGGAAAAAGCCGGCGTCCGCCGTCTGAGCGCAGGCTCCGGTCCATCCCGCTGCATCTATGAAGAACTGATTCATATGGCGGACGACCTGAAAGAAGGAAAATGCGATTCCATTCTGGACTGCAAATTCACCTACCGCCAGGCAAACGAATACTTCAAGAAATAAGGATTTTTAGGAGGCCCCGTAATGGGACCCCTCTTTTATACAGGGAAGGAGAAACAAATGGTATACACCTGTGAATACGAATCCCCCCTGGGCCGGATCACCATCGCCTGCGATGAGGAAGCCATTACGGGCCTCTGGTTCATTGGACAGAAATATTACGCCCAGGGACTGCCAAAGAAGCGGATAGAGAAGACCACACCCCTTCTGGAAGAAACGAAGCGGTGGCTGGAACTCTACTTTTCCGGCAGGGAACCGAACTTCCTTCCTCCCCTGAAATATGGCAGCACCCCCTTCCGGAAACTGGTATGCCAAATTATGCTTACCATTCCCTACGGCCACACCATGACCTACAAAGCCATCGCCAAAGAAGCGGCAAAGCGGCTCCACAAAGAAAGAATGTCCCCCCAGGCTATTGGCGGCGCCGTGGGACACAACCCCATCACCCTCACGATCCCCTGCCACCGGGTGGTCGGCACCTCCGGAAGCCTCACCGGTTATGCCGGAGGCATAGAAAGAAAAGTGGCCCTGCTGAAACTGGAAAAAACGGACATGCACGGGCTCTATGTACCGGAAAAGGGAACAGCCCTGTAAAGGATGTCCGTCCCTTTGGGATAAAGAGTTGAGATTTGAGAGTTGAGAATTGAGGTCCAGCGGCTCCGCCGCAGGTGTCATATGGATAAGCGAGGTGCGTACGTGTGGGCGCACGCCACCCAGCCACAGGGCCTGACGAGCTCAAGGCTAAAGGCTCAATGCCCCACACGTTCGCACAATGCTTAGCCACATTCCTCCCCATTCGAGCGTATACCCGGCCATGCAACCCATTCCATTTAGAAAGGAACTTCTCAAAAAATAATGAACAAGAAATACCTCTATTTACTGGCAGCAGGCCATTTGTCCAACGATATCAACGCCGGTTCCCTGCCGGCGCTGCTGCCATTTTTTGTGAATCTCTACGGCATGGACTACACCGCCGCTGCAGGGCTCATGTTTGCCTCCTCCTTCCTGAGCTCCATTATCCAGCCCCTTTTCGGCTGGCTGGCGGATAAGGGCCCACGGCAGTGGTTCATGGCACTGGGTATTTTCTTTACAGGTACTTCCCTGGCATTGACCGGCTTTGTGACAAACTACTGGCTCATATTCACAGCCATCACCATCATGGGCATTGCTTCCGCCATTTTCCACCCGGAAGCCGCCCGCTGCGTAAATGGCGTATCCCAGGGAAACCGGGGAGAAGGAATGAGTATCTTCAGCGTCGGCGGCAATGCAGGTTTTGGCTTCGGTCCCCTGCTTTCCGTATTTCTTGTCACCACCTTCGGTATGCATGGACTGGCCTTTTATGGCATCAGCGCCATCTGCATGAGCTTCCTTTTCCTTCTGGCATCACCCCACCTCCGCTGGGCCATTGAAGAAAGCACCATAAAGGCAGAAAAATTGGCCAGCACCGATGGAAGCCGGATCAAAAACAAGAGGCTCGAAGAAAACGACTGGTCCGCCTTTGGCCGGCTCTTCGCGGTTATTCTTTTCCGGGCCGCTGTGTATACCGGATTTTCCAGCTTCCTTCCCCTCTTCTGCATCTGCGCCCTGGGTACCAGTGAAGCCACAGGGTCCCTCACCCTCTCCATTGTCAGTATTGCCGGTGTAGCGGCGACCCTGGTGGGCGGCTGGTTTGCAGACCACCAGGGATACCGGAAGACCCTTCGCATCTGCCATGTCCTCCTTGTTCCATTCCTGGCCGTGGTGGCTTTCTCCGGCAGCATTTACGCCGTATACGCCATGCTCATCCCCCTTTCCATCGCCATGCTGGCTCCCTATTCCTCCTTCGTCGTTTTGGGGCAGGAATACCTGGCCAGAAATGTGGGTTTCGCCTCCGGTGTTACCCTGGGCATTTCCATGAGCGTCGGCGGTATTACCGCACCGATGCTGGGCCGTTTCGCCGATATCTACGGCATCACCGCCGTCATGGCCCTTCTTGTTCTCCTGTCCGCCATCTGCGCCGGAGCTACGTTCCTGCTGCCATCGAAAAAGATGGATAGAAATGGAGTAAAATAAGGAGAAATAGAGTTGAGATGTGAAAGCCCCGTCCAGCGGAGCTGATAAGATCCAGGGAAACACTGATTAATTCGCAGAGTCAGATTTCATAAGGATTTTTATGCACTGCTTCGTCATAGCTCGGCCAAGAATAAAAGGAAGGCCGATCAACTTATCTTGGCTCAGCAGTCCTATGCAGGACTGCTGCCTTAAATAGCTCGCTATTTGGGTCGAGTTATTCCTCGCATTGCATAAAAATCCAAGAATAAAATCTGACAACGATTTAATCAGTGCTTCCCCAGGTCTTGAGCGGCTTCTCCGCAAACAATCCCCCTGCGTCGGCGCATCTATCTGCCAAGGCTCAAAGCCCTTCACATGCCACTCCGCCACATATCCATCGCAGCCCCCCTGTTCTCCCAAGTCCAGCAATTGAATTTCTCTATGCAAGGAGGTATATTCCATGTATTTCGAATACGGTGAAAAAGAAACGGACTATCTCAAGTCCAGGGATAAAAAACTGGGAGAAGCCATAGACCGCATCGGTCATATATACCGCAAAGCGGACCCGGACCTTTTTTCCTCTGTCATTCATCATATCATAGGGCAGCAGATTTCTACGGCCGCCCAGGAAACTATATGGAAAAGGCTCACCCATAAGGTGGGCATCGTCAATGCGGATACTCTGCTCTCCATGAGCCGGGAAGACCTGCAGTCCATTGGCACCACCTTCAAAAAGGTGGACTACATGAGGGACTTTGCGGAAAAGGTAAAAACCGGCACTTTTGACATGGATGCCCTGAAATCCATGACCGATGAAGAGGTCATCAGGCAGCTCTCTTCCCTGAAGGGTCTCGGTCAATGGACCGCCGAAATGATCATGACCTTTTCCATGCAGCGCCCTGACATTGTAAGGTGCGGAGACCTGGCCATCCACCGGGGCATGCGCATGCTCTACAGGCACCGGAAAATCGATGCGGTGACATTCAGGCGGTACCGGAAACGGTACTCCCCCTATGGTTCCGTGGCCAGCCTCTACCTCTGGGCCATAGCCGGCGGCGCCATCCCTGGACTTACCGACCCGGCGCCGAAAAGAAAGAGTTGAGATGTTAAAGAACTCTGAATTCCCATATCCTGAAAACATAAAACTCCCTGTACATCAGGAATGGTCTCATTCCCACTGTACAGGGAGTTTTTTGATTGTGCTGCCTCAAAACAGGGGCCTGCATTTCCCGCAATGGCTGCATCCGTTGCAGATGCGCCGGCTCCCGCAGTGGCTGCAGTTCGGTCCGTCGTATTTGGGCTTATACATATCCTCCTCCGGCACAGGAAATCCCAGGTCCGTCTGCAGATGAAAACGGGGCAGATGGCCAAAATTGAGCCCGCTTTTTCAGGCCTGCCAGGACTGGAAAAGCTTATTGGGGATCCGGTAATGGCGTCCATCCTTTACGAAGTGGGTGCCGGTTTCTATGAAAGAAAAGGGTACATGGGCTGAAAGGCATTCATCGTGCAGTGCCTTCACCCACTCGTAGTGACAGGGACGGGCGCCGCCATAATTTTCCCCACCGCATTTGACCTGCTCAATCTGTCCCCCTTCCAGATAGGGAGCCAGGGAAACGGGCCCTATGAAAGGCGCGCACATGACGCCCTTATGCCTGGCAGGGATATCAAGAAGAATGGGCATCCTTCTGTCTGCCATGGCCTGGTTTTCACAGGTTACATTGATCCACACATTGTCCCATCCATCACCCCAGTCTGACGGTAAATGATCCCGAATCCGCTCCGGCCGCTTGGTGAGGAGAAAAAAAGCCACATCCCGCCGCTGGTACATCATATCCCACACCGCTTCCCGCCAGGGGTCCGCCTCGGGAAGGAAGAAATCGGAAGTCATGCAGACCCGGATAAGCTCCCCCGACTGGACCCGGTACTGCCCAGTATGGGTCCGCTGGAGGGGATAGTCGAAATTCTTCGTCCGATAAATCCGACTCCCCCTCTGCCCCCGCTTTTCGTCCAGAAAATACATATAGCAGTTCTCACAGCCCGGACTTACGCGATGGCACCCATGCCAGGGATTCCAGATATCATGCATGATTCGTACCTTCTTCCTGAATGATGGACTTGGGCGTTCGGTTCCAGCGCCTTCGCCGCAGGTGTCATGTGGCTGAGCGGCGTGCGAACAGACGGGGGGCATCCAGCTGTTAGCTTCTAGCAGCCAGGAAAGCCAGTCAGGCCCCATCCATCCGCACGTCACTCAGCTACAGGCACAGGACGCCCTCCGGCAGCCGGCCAGCCATCTGTCCGGGGCCCAGGCTTTTTACTCTGCAGCACCAGTTTCCCTGCCGCCACTTTATCCATGAATCCTCGAATCGGCATGAGTCCATCGATCACCATGCCGCCGATATTCACATAGCTCACATAGGCCTGGTGGGCACCGGGACAGGGAACGGGGCACTGGTCAACTTTGATGATCCGTCCCCCATCGTCCACATAGACTTCTCCCTTCCGGGGGAAAGGATGCACCACCACCGACTCCCAGGGCGCCATATTTCCTGTCTCTTCATCATAGCAGTACACCGGGAGTCCTTTCCGCTTCATGTACTTCATGGTCTCCACAAGGCCTGCCGTGAACTCCGTGCCGCTGCCTACCACCATGCGGATATGGCTGTCGATATACCACCGGGCACTGGTGGGGTACAGCACCTTCAGGGGCATGAAAAACTGCCGGTCTTTGTACCGGTCCTGCAGGGTGCCCAGAAGGGACACCAGTTCCTGCCGTGTCCGCTGCCGCTGCAGCTTCCGACTCCAATCGGTGTACCAGAAAAACATGCCCTTCCATTCCTTCTCCATCTCCATGGCCTCCTCCATTTAGGGAAGCGCTGATTAATTCGCAGAGTCAGATTTCATAAGAATTTTTATGCACTGCTTCGTCATAGCTCTCCTTAAATAGCTCGCTATTCGCGTCGAGCTATTCCTCGCATTGCATAAAAATCCAAGAATGAAATCTGACAACGATTTAATCAGTGCTTCCCTAGAAAACGTAAGTTCTATATGGATTATACCATAGCCCGTACGTTCTATCAAACAGATATTCTTATTAAAAATGTATGGGAATATCGAATCTCCTTCCTACCATTTTTACTATAAAAAAGAGAGCCTCAACTCGGGGCTCTCTTCACTCAACTCTTTATTTACCTGTCGGAATCGCTGGGGATATCGGACGGTTTATTCTTGAAAACTTCCTCTTCCGTTTCCAGGATCTTCCCTGCTTTATAGGCAGCGGCGGGGCTGTCCTTTTTCAGTTCTTTCACACCCTCTTTGATTTCTTCGTCAATGACTGCTCCTTCTTTATCGAATTTCTTCTCCATGATAAAGACCTCCTTTTCAAAGACTGCGGAAGGCTTTCACCTTCTATCTATATTATAATCTTTTCCTATTCCTTTGTTAAGGGGGACGTTTGTGGCAGAGAGTTGTGTAAACGTGCGTGGGCTTCCAGCTGCCAGGAAAGCCGGAAAGCAGCTTTGCGGTAAATACATTCCTAAGCCTGCTTCGCAGGTCCCGCCTCTACGAGGCGGATCCATCCCCCGCCCTTCGGGCTGCCCCCTTCTCTAAGGGGGCACCTGCTTACCAGAAACCGCGACAGAAAGGTTAAGGAAGTGCCGCAGGCGAATCAGCTTCCCTGAATGCTAACAGCTAGAAGCTAGAAGCCCACGCCCGTTCACACCTCACTTGGCCACACGAAACCTGGCCCGCAGGGCCTATACACCTGACCACCAGCTACTGATTCGCCTGCGGCGAATCCCCTCAGCTCCCCGATTTCATTCCTTTCAGATGGTCCGTGGAGTTCAGCATGTAGAGCACATTCATATCTCCCGGGTATACCTGGATGGCAGAGATGCAGGCGTTGGAGAGAGCGAGGTTCCAGCACCGGGACAGGGGGATGTGGATCATGGAACAGATGATGGTCCGGAGGGCTGCTCCGTGGCACACAATGGTCCAGGTCTTATTATCTCCCCGGCCGATGATGTCATGCACCGCTTCCATGCACCGTTTCCGGCAGTCCTCGAAGGATTCCCCATGGGGCAGCTGGAGGTCACCGGCGTCGTGGTACATGGCTTCGATCATGCCGGGCCAGATGGCTTCGATTTCGTCGTAGGTCTTTCCTTCCCAGTCGCCAAAGGAAAGTTCCTTCAGCCGGTCATCCTTTTCCAAAGGAAGGTGGCGGATATCCGCGATACCCTCCGCCGTTTTGGATGCCCGGATGAGGGGGCTCGTAATGACCCCATCCAGGGGGACATCTTTGAACCACAGGGCTGTCTGCTTCGCCTGGGCCAGTCCCAGGTCAGACAGGGCCACGTCGGTTCTTCCCTGGTACCGGCCGCTGCTGTTCCACACGGTCTGTCCGTGGCGCACGAGATAAAGTGTAATCATTCTTTCCATACCTTTCGTAAAGAACGAAGGAGCCGTTCATTTTCTTCATGGGTCCTCACGGCGAGGCGGAAGAAGCTGTTATCCAGGCCTTCGTAGTTCCCGCACTGCCGGATGAAGATATCCTCCGGCAGGAGCAGCTTCTGCAGGTCTCCTGCGTCCTTCCCCTTTCCCGTGATCCGGAGGAGAAGGAAATTGATGGTACTGGGATAAACCGTAAGGCCCGGCAGCGTTTTCAGTCCCCCTGCCAGCCATTCCCGTTCTGTTTTTACAAAGGCCCGGGACCGGTGGATGTAGTCCCTGTCCCCGGCAGCCTCGGTCATATAGAGCTGGGCCGGGCCATTCACATTCCAGGGAATCAGGGCATCGTTCAGTTTCCCTGCCATCTTCGGATCTGCGAAGGAGCAGCCGATGCGGAGCCCCGGCACCGCATAGAACTTCGTCAGGGACATCATGACCACCAGGTTCGGATATTTCCTGCACTCCTGGCGGTAGGAGCAGGCATCGCCGGCGAAGTCGATGAAAGATTCGTCAATCACCACGAGGCTCTCCGTTTCCTGCGCCCGGTCCATGATGCATTGGAATTCCTCCCGGTGGAGGAGCCGGCCATCGGGGTTATTCGGATTTCCCAGGTAAATCAGGGAATGGGAACCCATTTTTTCTTTGATTTCCCGGAGGGGAAGGTTGAAATGGTCCTCCACCGGAAGGAGGAAGCTCACCACTTCCGCTCCCGCTGCTTCGGCGGAGAGCCGGTATTCGCTGAACGCCGGCGCCGGCACCAGCACCCGGGCGGGCTTTGTGATGCGAAGGAGGGTATACATGAGCTCCGTGGCTCCGTTGCCCAGGGAAATGGTGTCTTTATCCATGCCATAGGCCTTCGACAGCGCTTCTTTCACATCCCGTTCTTCCACGTCCGGGTACCGGAGGGTCTCCACTTCCCAATAACGTGTAAGAGCCTTTCTTCCGGCGGGAGAAAGGCCAAGGGGATTGATATTGATGCTGAAATCGAGGATTTTATTCCGTTCTTCCGGGGAAAAACCGAATACGTCTCCCCCGTGTCTAGAGCTTTTCAAAGTCATTCATATCACACTTTCTGTATTCCATGCCCCGGTTTGTGATGTGCACCAGGTCCAGGAAAGTCATTCGCCCCTTCATGGCCTCGTCAATGTGGCGGCGCACTTCTTCCGCCTTCCGGTCCGGCGGAAGGATGAGCCCCAGCACGGTGCCGCTGTGGGCGCAGATGACCCCTTCTCCCCCCTCTTTAAGGCCCAGATGGTAGAAATCATCCAGAGGCTTCTTGAAGAGAATCTTCTGGTTCGCAAAGGCGCTGATGGAAGCGGCCTGTCCGATGAGGGCGGTGGATTGGGTGCGGATGCCTTCCCGGAACAGGGAAAGGGCCCTGGAAACTTCCTTTCCATTGCTCTTCTGCAGGTCCACCAGGTCCTTCCGGCTGTTGAACTGCATGGTATCCACCTCGCCGCCACAGTCGTAAATCAGGATCTGCATGGCCGGGCAGATACCCATTTCCCGGATAAGCCGTCCTTCCCGGTAATCAAACTGCACGATGCCCTTAAAGAAAGTGGCATCGCTGGGCTCTATGGACAGCGCAATATCCGCAATTTCCCGTTCCGACAGTTTCCGTCCCAGGGACAGGGCCACCGCCTGGGACACGGCGCTGATATCGGCGGTGCTGGAGGCCATGCCCTTGCCCTTCTGGATATAGGACTTCAGCCGGAGCGGAAGGGATGTCCTCTCTTCCCCCAGGTACCGGAGGGTGCCTTTCATGGCCTTTTCCGCCTTGGACGGAAGGATATCCCCCTTCTCCCCAAAGCCGGAGAGGGCATAGGAAAACCGGTCAATGGGACAGGTCACCATAAAGGAAGAACCTTCGGAATAGCCCTGGATGAATTCACCGCAGGATCCCGGCGAGCTTACAACATATGCCATAGATTCCCCCTGGTAATCAGTAAAAACAGAAGAGCCAGCACCATTTCGGTGATCTGGTTCACAAATCCATAGGTATCGCCGGTAGTGCCGCCGATTTTACGGACAATCCACCGGTTCAGGTACAGTCCCAGAAGGACCGCGGCCCCTGCCAGGATGAGGTAGGTGAAACCGAAGTACAGGGCCGGCAGCAGTGCCAGCACCACAGCTCCCGCCACCGCATGTTCTCCCCGGTAGGTGGCAAAGGCCTTCCCCATGCCGTAAGGCCGGGCATAGGGATATTCACAGATGCTGATGACCAGGTTCAGCCGGCCCAGGGTCGGCGCCGCAATGAGCACCGGATAGAGAAGGGCATCTGTGCTCCCCAGGGACAGGGTGTAAAGATTGATGAAAATAATAATGGACAGCATGCCGAAGGAGCCGATGAGGCTGTCCTTCATGATTTCCAGGGACCGCTCCCGGGACCGGCCGGAAAAAAGGCCGTCCGAAGAATCCATGAGGCCGTCCGCCAATGTGCCACCGGAAAGGAAAAGCTCTCCGATGACAATGAGAAATGCGGTGAGATAGGGCACGTCAAGGGGCTTCAGGAGGTAGTAAATGAGGCACATGAAGGCCCCCAGAATCCAGCCGTACACCGGAAACCAGACTACGCTTTTCCCGAATTCCTCGTCCTTCCATATGGTATTGTTGGAAATATGGATCCTCGTCATAAACTGGAGGCCCACCAGAAAAGAGTTCATGCCATCACCATTTGTGTTAAATAGTATATATAAATAGTTTTGAAAACATCAGAATAATAGATCGAGATTGAGGTCGAGATCGAGAAAATCAGGGCCGAAGGCCCTTGGGATCTAGATTCAGGTCCAGGTCTAGACCTTCAGCGGCTTCGCCGCAGTCTGCTGGCTGAGCTCGTGCGGACGGATGGAGCCTTTAGCCTTGTGCCTTGAGCGGGACAGCCGCTTTGCGGCGGCTGTCATATGGCTGAGGGCCATGCGACCGGATGAGGGCCCCGGCCACTTTGCGGTGGAAAACCATCGTAATCACAGGCAGTGCCAAATGAGATAAACCTTATCCATGCAGGCCCCTGGAGAAGGGCCGCGGCAAAGCCGCAGGATGGATTCTCCGTAACCATAATCGGTTAAGGAAGCACTGATTAAATCGTTGTTCGATTATACTCTTGTATTTTCATGCA